>JBAUFO010000093.1:0-7991 GCA_049679185.1 Candidatus Zixiibacteriota bacterium | reverse complement strand
GTGATGCTGACCACGTCCCTTGTGCTCGGGGAATAATACTGGAACAGGGAGATGGACAGAAGCAGAAGGAAAACCCAGAAGATCAGGGTCCTGGTTCCTTTCTTCCACCTGAATTCCTCCTTTTTTCCATCAGGAGGTCTCTTCTTGCCCGAACCTTGACGGGGAGGCCCGGGTTTCCGGCCCTGGTCACGTGAGTCTTTTCGCTGGAGCAAGCTTAAGAGGTCGATCTGCTTTCCCTTCAAGAAGTTTCTCCCAGTCACATTCATTTCTTTAATCCCCAGTCAAAAATCCCTCAGATGTGAAGTCCGATTTCGTGCTTCATCCTCTCATCTTGTGGGCAAAGTCACGAACAAAAGACTCCTCGCCTTTCTACTCATCCGGGCTATTTATTGTGTTATTCAAGGTGAGACCGGAACCCGCTTAAGTCTCACACTATTATTACGTGCCTGCCCTCAATATATATGCCCAAATCTTTGAGCACTCTACCATTCCTCGGCGATAGCTGCCGGATTCACAACCGGTCATCGAAAAAAAGTTGCCTGCAGCCTGATCACCTTCTTAGTCTTGCTTGTCACCTTGTGCTTCTCACTGATCCTGTGCCCCACCACCCAAACGATTTCCTTTCCTGAGGTCAAAACCGGCACCTCATCCCGAAGGTATCGGGGCACCTTGGCATCTATTAGAAAATCGGCAACTCTTTTGGTTCCCTTCATTCCCAGAGGCCTGAATTTGTCCCCCCTTCTTCTGCTGCGAAGGCAAAACGGCTCCTTTAGCTTCTCCCAGTCCAGAAATGCGACATTTTGACTCTGGGATACGAGATCCTGTGCTGGGGGCTTGGCTTTGAGGATTTCAGCCTTGATCTTTATGCCCCTATCCCTCAGATTCACCTCTCCCGGAAGCTTGAGAGGATAGCTGTACCTCCTCTTCTCTCTTCTGTAAACGGCGAACTCCTTGCCGCTGACCTCCGCCCATATCCTGTCTACTAACTGCACCCTCCTTCCACTTTTCTCTTGATGAACCAAGTCTAAGGCTCGATCCACCGGCTCGAAGGTTAGCTGCTTGAGGTCCCCTTTTAGCTTCTTCACGCACAGCCGGATCATCTCTCTTTGCAAGCATATGTCATAATCCGCAAACGCTCTCAAGTCAAAAGTGATGTTGCCTTTGCCAATCGTACAAAGGCTTTCAAGCAATTGTTCGCTTCTGTTTTCGATGTATTCCTGTTGCAGGGAGATGATATCCGCGGTTCGATTCAGAATCTCTACGATCCTGGGGTTAAACTCCTCTCTAATTCTGGGTAGAAGAGACAGTCTTATTTTATTCCTGAAGAAATCGGGCAGATAGTTAGATGAATCCAACCTGTATGGGATTTTGTTGGCTTTGATAAATTCCTCGATCTCTGTGCGCCTGATCTGAATCAGGGGTCGGATGATCTTTCCTCTTTTGGCTGGAATACCGGAAAGCCCCATACTTCCGGCTCCTCTGATCAGCCTCATCAAGAAAGTCTCCGCCTGATCGTCAGCCTGATGCCCCAAAGCGATTCTGTCAGCTTTGATCTGTTCAGCCAGCTTTTCCAGATACCGATATCGTAACTCCCTGGCAGCCTCCTCTATGCTCAGCTTCCTCTTTTTCGCTTCCCTCCTTACGTCAATTGTCTTGCAAAAAAACCCCACTTTCAAACCGGAGGCCAGTTCTCCGGCGAATTTCTCATCCGCATCGGATTCCGTTCCTCTCAGTTTGTGGTTCAGATGAGCCGCGTGTAGTTTCAGGCCGAACTCAGACTGAATGGCAACCAAACTGTAAAGCAAAGCCACAGAATCCGGCCCGCCGGAGAGCGCCACCAGAACGCTATCGCCCCTGCTCAGGAGCTTGAAGCGCTGCACCGTCCCCTTCATTTTTTCTATGAACTCGATATTTTTCATAGCTTTCAAGGTGAACTCATTCCCATCTGAATAATAGCAGCGAGATCATTCTTTGTCAAACAAAAAGCCAGTATAAAGAGAAACATCGCACACCAGGCGCGTTGCTGCACTTCGCCCGGACTCTGAGTGTCGTATGATCCTGCCCCATGACGCGGCAGCCGCACCCTTCAGGGTGCGCAGAGAGGGGGTGATTGTAGGTGTATGCGCAGCTCTTTATATCACCCTCCCATCGAGGGAGGGGGATATTGAGCAGGGAGGGAAGATGGAATAAGATTCCTAATCGATGTTATCATCCAGCACCGCGGATTTAAGAATTCGGACCAAAGGAAAGAGAGATAGTGACTCCCTTAAAGGGCGTGGGATTCTGTTTTTTTTCTTGCGTTTGCCCAATCCGAGCATTTGGCTCTCCACTGCAATATGTCGCCGGTGAAAACGACCGCATCTAAAGAAAGACCTTGGATTGCCGAGACGAGGTGGGATAAGACTTTCTCCTTTCCGTGCCAATCGGAGATTGCCAGAATCTTCATAAATGTCACCTCCAGGAAATCACTTCATGGGGTAAACAGATCACCTCTTGCCTTTTCCAGGCGGGCCATAGCTGTGGGATAGGGATCACAATATTCCTCCTCCAGGTAACCGTGATAACCCACTTCCTTCAGTTTCCGAAGCATGATATTCCTCTCCTCTTTTGGCATCACCTTGGGATCGCTCATGCAAGCCATGTGAAACTCCAGGTTGGTCTCTCCGAGATTCTTGACCGCCAAGAAGGGCAGTTCATAGAATTTTCCCACCGCGCCGGTTCGCCTCTGAAAACCCTCCGGCGTGCCGGCCTTGAGGGAGACTCGAACGTGCAGGTTGCGACTGAACCGATCCAATTCCTTTGCGTAATCTTGATCGTGGCCCAGGAGGATGCCGTTGGTCTCCAGCATAAAGAGATAATCGGTGTCTTTCACAAATTCCAGCACCTGCAGCAGGTGAACTTTGCAAAGAGTGGGCTCTCCCCCTGAGATTCTCAGCTTCGACACCCGCTTCTTCTTGGCATGAAGAATGAGATTCTGGAAGACCTGTCTGGGCGTATAGAATTTTCCGTGCGACTCGGGGAAATCCCTGGACCATCCCACCCAGCAGTAAATACATCTCAAACAGCAGCCCACTGCGTAACCTGTGGATATTCCACCATAAACCCCCACCTTGTAGAACCTGGTATATTTGCGCGCAGACCCGCGGCAGACGATCTCCTCCGTCATATCTGCCAGCTCGATGGGATCATAAGGAGCAAAGCCGGGCGTGATGTAACGCGGATACTCTTGCATCTTATCCCTGGTAGGGGTCGGATTTCAAATGGATCTAAGGGACATCCGACCTGCCGCCGTCAGTCTTCTACTGGAATGCTGCTGGTACACGTGATCAATATACCAAGCAGAGTAGAAGGAAGAAACAAAAAACCGGTCAACGGATTGAGCGGATTAAACGGATCATGCAGGCCTAAGGCGGTTTGCCGTGGTCTGTGGACTGTGGACCGTGGACTTAAAGGGATCGGTCAACGGACTTGTCAGCGGATTAAACGGATTGAGCGGATATCGGTTGATGTGGCTAACACTATAAAAAAACTCCGTCTGCCGGGCTTAGAGCAGACGGAGCGTAAAGCAGAAAGACAATCTGAAGGGGCAACCAACGCCCCTATACTTATACAAAAACTGTGCCGGAGTCAGCCCATCCCAGGCTTTATGATTGTCCGACATTAAGCGCTTGCCCAACCACAGCTTACAAAGAACGGGTCGATTGACCCGGACTCAGACCTTTACGTCCATCGCAACAACCTGCGTCACACCCGGGGAGCAAAAGAGCGATTCTTGCCCTATTTTTGCACAGGATAAGGTGTTGTCAGCTGACAAGTCAGTGTTTTAGTAACCGCAACATACTGCGCCGCGAGCAAAGAGCCGCTACTGTGCCTGGTTCTTGGTTTTATCCGCTTCTGTGCGCATGATCACGGGCAACCCGGCGGCGGGCCGTTTTTGTAGAGATAGCTCACCAGATAGACCACGTCGCCCACATTGACTATTCCATCGCAATTGGCGTCACCCGCGTCAACAGGGGAAGGCGCCGGTCCGTTTTTGTAGAGATAGCTGACCAGGTAGACTATATCGCCGACATTTATAATCCCGTCTCCGTTGGCATCGCCGCGGATGAAAGGTGGCTGGTTCAGCAGAACCGAGACTTTGTCGGTGCCGTGGCCCGCAGTCGCCAAGTCCAGGTCTCCGTCACCATCCAGATCTGCGGCAAAGACTGACAAAGGCCCCCCAGAGACCGGATAATCGACCGCACTGGCAAGGGTGCCATCCCCGTGGTTCAGAAGAACCGAGCTGTTATTGGAGTAGCGATTCGCAGTTGTGAGGTCCAGGTCGCCATCACCATCCAGATCGGCGGCAAAGACTGAAACAACCCCATTCCCGGCCGGATAATTGACCGGATCGGCGAAGGTGCCGTCTCCATGGTTGAGAAGGACCGAGGCATCGTCGGAGTCGTAATTTGCAGTTGCCAGATCCAGGTCGCCGTCACCATCCAGATCAGCGGCAAAGACTGTCACAGGGCCCTGACCGACCAGATAATAAACCGAGCCGGCAAAGGTGGCGTCTCCGTGATTGAGAAGAACCGATATGCTATCCGACTCACGATTTGCAGTTGCTAAGTCCAGGTCACCGTCGCCATCCAGATCAGCAGCAAAGGCCGTTCGGGGATCCGGCCCGACCGGGTAGTCCCCCGCAAGGGAAAAGGTGCCGTCCCCGTGGTTCAGAAGGATCGAGACTTTGTCGACACCATAATTCGCAATTGCTATGTCCAGGTCGCCGTCACCATCCAGATCAGCAGCGAAGACTGAGTGAGGATACCAACCGGCCGAATAATTGACCGGGTCGGCAAAGGTGCCATCTCCTTCGTTCATGAGAACCGAGACGTTAAGGGAGTTGTAGTTTGCGACTGCCAGGTCCAGGTCGCCGTCACCATCCAGATCAGCAGAAAAGACCGAGTAAGGCACCTGGCCAACCGGATAATTCACCGTATCAGCAAGGGTCCCATCACCATGATTCAGAAAAACCGAGACATCGTTTGAATTGATATTTGCGGTTGCCAGGTCCAGATCGCCGTCAGCATCCAGATCAGAAGCAAAGACTGAGACAGCCCCATCACCGGCCGGATAATTAACGGCGTCAGCAAAGATGCCCGAACCATCCTGGGTCACCAGGGTGAAAGACCAGCAATGACTGCTGTCTAAAGGGACGCTCCCAGACGATAGGATGCCGGTGGTAAGGACCACGGTAACCACTTCGCCTTCGTCGAAATCCTCTGAGGGGTCAAAGGTTGCAGTCTTGGTTGGACCGTCATACGTTATCGTGCCCGGATGCAGGCCGGTTGACCTGGCATTCACCA
The DNA here is from genome assembly GCA_049679185.1 of Candidatus Zixiibacteriota bacterium. Taxonomy (GTDB): domain Bacteria; phylum Zixibacteria; class MSB-5A5; order MSB-5A5; family SM1-73; genus SM23-73-3. The sequence continues at coordinate 2,646 of JBAUFO010000093.1, read as the reverse complement.
CGAAGGTGGAGTCATTCAGGGTGGTCTCATCCATGTCCGTATTGAAGGTCACGGATATATTGCTGGAGGCCAGTACGTTGAGTTCATTCTGAGCGGGTAAGGTGGAGACAATGTGGGGCGTCTGAGCAGAAACGGAGACTGTCCAGAAGGCAGAGCTGGTCAGGCTCACCATGCCCAACACCAAAAGCATCGGTATCTTTCTGTGCACTTGGCACCTCCTCAAAAAGATGGCGAGAGTCTGGGTCACACGGTAGTTATCTCTACGTAAAACAAGGCACGAAAGTTCCAGTGCAAGCCTCGAGTTATGTCCAGAACAAACCTGGTGAAAAAGCCGGGTGACATCTACTCTTCAAGCTGTCGAACACAAGAGAAGGTCGCAGTTAAACAGCTCTCAAGGTTCTTCTGAAGTCAAGGGAAATTGAGCTTATAGGAAGAGCCGGCCGCAGGATAAGAAACCGCCGCCCCTCTGAAGTGAGAGGCTCAGCCGGGGCGTTCGTAAGCCTCACTTCGCAGCGCAATTAGCAGCCCGGCGGTGGGCCGTTTTTGTACAGATAGCTGACCAGATAGACCACGTCGCCCACGTTGACTATACCGTCGCAGTTGCAGTCTCCGACCTCTACAGGGGAAGGCGCAGGGCCGCTCTTGTAGAGATAGCTGACCAGGTAGACTATATCGCCGACATTTATGATTCCATCTCCGTTGGCATCGCCGCGGATGAAATAAGGGCCAGTCAGGTTCTTCAAGATGGAGACGTTGTCGCTATTATAATTTGCCACGGCTAAGTCCAAATCAGTATCCCCATCTAAGTCCGCACAGAAAACAGAAGTAGGACCTTCTCCTGCAGCATAATCCACCTTGGCCTGAAAAGTCCCATCCCCGTTGTTCTTTAAGATGGAGACGTTGTCGTCACCCATATTTGTCAGCGCCAGATCCAGATGTGTATCCCCATCCAAATCCGCACAGAAAACAGAAACAGGGTTGTCTCCTGTAATATAATCCACATTGGTCTCAAAAGTTCCATCCCCGTTGTTCTTTAAGATGGAGACGTCGTCGCTATAGCCATTTGGCACCGCCAAGTCCAGATCAGTATCCCCATCCAAGTCCGCACAGAAAACATGAAGAGGACCATTCCCCGCAGCATAGTCCACCCTGGCCTGAAAAGTCCCATCTCCGTTGTTCTTTAAGATGGAGATGCTGTCGATATAAGAATTTGGCACGACCAGGTCCAGATCGTAATCCCCATCCAAATCCGCACAGAAAACAGAATTAGGAGAGCTTCCTGTACTATAATCAACCTTGGTCTGAAAGGTCCCATCCCCGTTGTTCTTGAAGATGGAGACCTTGCTAAGAGAATTTATCACGGCCAGGTCCAGATGTGTATCCCCATCCAAATCCGCACAGAAAACATACCAAGGAGCGTATCCTGCTTCATAGTCGACCCCAGTCTGAAAAGTCCCATCCCCGTTGTTCATTAAGATGGAGACGTTGTCGCTATTAGCATTTGCCACGGCTAAGTCCAGATCGGTATCCCCATCTAAGTCCGCACAGAAAACAGAAACAGGGGAGTCTCCTGTAGTATAATCCACCCTGGTCTCAAAAGCTCCATCCCCGTTGTTCTTTAAGATGGAGACATTGTAGCTATTATAATTTGCCACGGCTAAGTCCAAATCAGTATCCCCATCCAAGTCCGCACTGAAAACAGAAATAGCACGATCTCCCGCCTCCCAGTTGGTCGGGAGAGAGAAAGTGCCGGTGCTCTCGTCGCTGACTTCAGTAGTGAACGACCAGGCATAGCTGCCATCCAGAGGAAATCCCGAGGCTGTTTTCATATCAGTGGTAAGCACGACAGTCACGATTTCCCCTACAGCGAAATCTTCTGAGGGGTCAAAAGCTGCCGTTTTAGTGGCACCCTCGTAGGCAAGAGTGCCCTGGTGAAGACCTGTAGACCATGCATTAACTACAAAAGTGGAGTCGTTGATGGTGGCCCAGTCCATATCAATATCGAAGGTGACCGAAATGTTGGTGCTAACCGGCACATTCAACTCATTCTGTGTCGGTGAGGTGTAGGCCACGCTTGCACCGAGGGGATTGTATATGTAGGCGTACAGCCTATCGTCCCCAACCGAGTCCACCCTGACTATGATCCCGGTTGGCCCGTAATAGCCGTCGCTTGAGGGATTGGTGTACTCTGCGAACTCATTCTGGGGCATCGGGTAAAGGGATGGGTCCGGATTGAAAGGTGCCGCTCGTCTGGTCTCGTAGGGATACCACCACTGAGCGCTGTCAGTGAGGCCTCCTTCGGGATTTTCTGCCGTGCCCAGCGCGTACCCCGCGTCCTCCACCGCCACCGTGTAATGCGGATATTCCGGTGTTCCGTTGTTTATCCTCCAATAGTATGCGCCTAATGAATCGTGAACATGCGTGATCAGCAAACCCCCGTCCAGGGGATCCCCCCCATATGCCAAATCGGGCCAGAAGTAGCAACTGAAGTCCGAATCCACCTTGTCGAACTGACCTGAGGAATAGGGATTGCGGCATTCCAGAAGGAAATATTCCCCCTCCTCCATGTCTATTGGAATCAGATAAAGCGAGCTATCTTTGGTGGTCTCGATGCTGTAAATGGGAATGTTGAACACGCCCGGTGCC
>JBAUFO010000092.1:0-3556 GCA_049679185.1 Candidatus Zixiibacteriota bacterium | reverse complement strand
ACCACCAATCCCAATGCTCATACCACATCCCGTCATCGGGATCATAGAACCACTGATGGCAATAATCGATAGGGGCGGAGTTGTCCAACAAGAAGCTGGGCATCGGTGACGGTCCGGGTTCCCACACCAGAGCAATGTAGAAGGGCTCATAAACACAGATCACCTCATCCAGAACGATGTGCGTCAAGACTGGATAGAATTCGGTAATGTTGTAGACATCCGAGAGGTATATCGGCGTTCCGGGACCATTGCAGCTGTCCTGACACTGAAGATACACGGCGATCTTGAGATTCACTTCTTCAGCAGCTCCTGTAAACCAATATATCGGGAATTCAACATCGTGAATCTTATAGGGATACACCGTAGGTTCACAATAATCCTCGGGATTGTACCATTTCGCAATCTCAAAGCCTTCCCAAATCCAGGCGCCATAACTGGCGGGGGAGCCATTATCCTGCTGCATGTTGCACTCCACACCCGGCTCGCAGGCTTCTTCGTCAGCACAGGTGCCAACCGCTCTGAGCATGAGAAAGCCCGGTATGGGCGGTGCCCAGAAGTCCCACCATTCGATCCAGCCGTAATCTAAGTAATCGTTCCACTGGATGCAGAGAGGGACCATTTCCGACTGGCTGTCGGTAAGCAGGCTGGGGATTGTGCCGGTTGCTCCGCTGTTGTACTCAACCGCCATGAAGAAGTCCTGTTCAATGCAGAATATTTCGGGAAGCGGCATAGTGGCCCACTCACCTTGTTGATAAAAGTCGGTGACGGTCGCGGAGAACGAATAGATCTCCGCTCCAGGACCATCGCAGGGATCGCCAGCTTCATAGAAGTGGACGATAACGTCCACGGTGCCGGCGCCGGCGTGATCATAGAAGTAGCCCTGTACCTCGGTTATGTGGAGAGGATAGACTGGGTCGTCGCAGCCGCACTCGGTTGCCGGGTCGAAATAGGCGGCCGATTGATCACCCACACTCCAACCGGAAAAGAAGCCGGCCGCGCTTCCGTTGTCGTGCTGCAGCTCGCACTGGTCAGTCGGGCCACCACCCTCGCAACCCACTATACCCACATACTCAACTCCACAGTCCCACCCTGTAAACACCGAAGGACCAACCCAGAGCCAGTAGACCCCGGCTGTGACGTCGAATGACAGGAAAGCGGTGTCGCATGGAAGGGCGGTGGTATTGCCCAGAATGGTATAGTCTACGCAATTCCCAGACCCCGCATCGATGATGAAGATCAACAGGTCGAATTCAGCCACTACCTTCCAGGAAAGGGTTCCATCTGCTGTCATTACCACCCTGTACCAATCCGTATCCCTGTAGTTGTCTACGCCGGAGAGATAGGTGCCGGAGGTTCCACAGATGATGTCACCACAATTGACGTCCTCGAAGACATTGGGCTCGGAATTACATCCACCGTTCCATATGTCCTCCCAGTCATCCTCGCAGATCGGTTCATCTTCGGGTATACCTTCCCCAGGGCAAACCACATCGCAGGGAGGCGGTGGTTCGAAGATCCTGACATTGAGGAGGTAATCACCCTCCTCCGTACCATACCCATCGACAACTATGTAGTAGGTATTACCGGTGTAGATGTCTAATTCCATAATGGCGGAGGTATAATCCGGGTAATAGTCGTCGTTGCAGGCATAGGCGGGGGAGGCACAGGTGTTCTCATAAACGTAGACTTTGGTGTCGTAAGAGGAATTCTCCAGGTCGATATCGATCACCTCATCTACGCCCGGCGCATAGGAGTAAACCACGTCCGGGGCAGTGCTGCCGGTGTAGGGACAGACCTCATCATAGTCATTGAAGTAGCCAGCGGTAGTCCCGGTGGAAGTATGGGGCAGGCTGCTGATGGCGGTTGCCGTGGCACAGTCTTCGCCGCCTTGCAGTATCAAAACACCCTCGTAAGAATGCTGGGGTGGTCCCCAGCCCGGGATTTTGTCCGCACGGGTTGCTGCTGTCGAGATAGGATTGGCAAGTCGCGAAGCCTCTAACGCTTGAGTGAGGCTGCCTCTTGGCATCGGTGTAGCAGCCTGCCGCTGACCGACAGTCTGCTTCACGTACGGTTCAGGTGTACCCCTAGGAGCCTTCTTCGCCGCCATAACCAGCGAGAAGCTGACAAGCATAGCTGTGATTACGACCAGAACTACTAAGAGTTTTTTGGTCATTACGTTTCTCCTTAACAATAGGGTTAAATCTTAAAATAAGGTTTTGGTTTGACTGTCAAACCAAAAGATGTTGTGGTTTAAAAGAGCATCGCCTCCTTTCTACCTTCATCCTTGAAGGCACATGTGGCTGCTTGAAAGAAGGACAACTCAATGCCGGTCGAAGGAAAAGAAGACGATAATATCTTCTTCCTCTTTATCGGCATCAAAATGCCGTTTCAAGAGATTGGAATTGAACTTAAGGTTGGGGTAATAAAAACCATTTACTTTTGCTCGGCCCGAGATCTCTCGCGGCCAAGTATAATATAAGGTTCTATGAATCCTTGTCAAGCAAAAAATGCAGAAAAACGACGATTTTTTTACGAAATGTATCCTCCCCGAACAGCTGCCGGGGGAGTATGTGTCTAAGTGTGGCGTAGACAGCAAGTTAGACGCACGGACGCAGTCCGGAGAGATACACATTAAATAGGACCAGCAGATGGGGGTGGTTGGCCAATGGCAGCTGTTTTTGGCGTTTTGCTGCCGATTGTGGTGAATAGCGGAGCCGAGAGCGGAGGCAACTTCTCTTGTTGATAACGGACACCCTGACATATTTCATTACGGCGGGATGAATTCCCGCCGCTATGGCAAAGAATGGCTGGTCCAAATGATAGGGCGGGGTTCATCCTGAAGGGATTCACCCTGAAGGGCATTCACCCCCGCCACGCGGGCTTTGCGCGTGTTTACTCCCGCTCACACCCTCGCCTCTGGCGGGATTTTCAACTTGCCCTCTCCCCATGTGTAGCCCGGAGACAAGGAAGATTACTCTGTAAAGTCATTGCGAGCGGGCAGACGCCCCCGTCGGGGAAGCGAAGCAATCTCTCTGTGGTTGCAGCTCGATGGGATTGCTTGGTTGTCCCCCATGCGGGGGGCTCCTCGCAATGACCGTCGCTGCGAGGAAACCTCACCCCGCAACATAAGAAGTCGATGTCGATGAGAAGCGAGGTCTCCCGGGTGTTAAAACTCTGCCCCCAGGGACACGTAATGCCGGGGCTTGGCCGCCACCCAGTCGAAGTCGGTTGCCCAGCCGGCGTCGTATCTTAAAACGAGAAACCCCAGGTTCACCCTGGCTCCAAATCCGAAACCAGCCTTTATATCTTTAAGCCTGGTGCCGCCTTCGGACGTTCCCCCTTTGAACTTGTCGTTCTCATCCCAGGCGGCTCCCATGTCATAAAACAGCACCCCGTTGACGTAGTGAAGAGTTAAAGGGAGGGGGAATTTCATGATGAAGTGCTCAACAAAGGGATAGCGCAACTCGATGTTGGTTAAGAAAAATCTCGTGCCGCTGACTTCGTAATACCTGTAGCCCCGCAGAGGGGTGACTATGTTCCCGAAATACAGTTCGTT
>JBAUFO010000091.1:0-20911 GCA_049679185.1 Candidatus Zixiibacteriota bacterium | reverse complement strand
GAGTCGAGGTGGCTGACACAAACCCTCCACCATCGATCTCGATCATGTAGCCAGGGGTTCCACCCGAGAAGGTGGCTGTGATGGTCCCGTCACAGGATTGGTAACAGAGAGCATCCGTCTTGGTCAGACTCAACACCACCTCTGTCGGCTCATTCACCGTTATGTTGGCCGTGTCCGGGCAGTCGTTGGCATCCTTGACCACTACCTGGTGGGATCCAGCACACAAATCGCTGAACAGATGAGTCGAGGTGGCCGCTGCAAACCCTCCACCATCGATCTCGATCATGTAGCCAGGGGTTCCACCCGAGAAGGTGGCTGTGATGGTGCCGTCACACGCTCCGTAACAGAGAGCATCCGTCTTGGTCAGACTCAACACCACCTCTGTCGGCTGATTGACCGTTATATTGGCGGTGTCCGGGCAGTCGTCGACATCCTTGACTATTACCTGGTAAGATCCGGCAGCCAGACCGCTGAACAGATGAGGCGAGGTGGCCGCTGCAAATCCTCCACCATTGATGTCGATCATATAGGGACCGGTTCCTCCGGTCCAGGTGGCCGTGATGGTGCCATCACTGCCTCCATAACAGAGCACATCGGTCTTAGACAGGCCTAGGTCCACCTGTACAATTTCTCCAAACGGATAAGGTCCAACGAAGTCCTTCAACTCAGCGGTAAACGATTGCGAAGCACGGGTCTTGAAGAAAATCCAACCGAACAACTTCTCGCAGGGATCCTCGAATAGAGCCTCCCCCAAACCCATTGCGTTAAGATTGAATGCCGTTTCACTCATCTGTAAGGCTACAAAAGAATCCTGAACGGCCGCGCTGCCCTCTAAGGTTTTCCAGGGAGGTGCAAGAGTCTTCCGAGGAAACGGGTCGGTTTCAATACCGTTGACTCTGGCATATGCTGCCCCGGTCGGAATTTCGATCTCCGCATAACCAAACGGGCCTGCGTCTGTCCCGTCAAAGGTGGCCACGCCTGTAAACACTATAACCGGGTTGGCGGCTTCAATTGCTGCCATAGAGTCTCGGTGAACCCACAGTCGAACACTCGGGGTTGGAAACTTACCGCCCCCCGTGTAGTCAACGCTGAAGATTAAGTCACCGGGCTGCAAAATGCCACCCACCACCCTCCACGCTGTATGACCACCGTCCGGTCCAGTATAAGGGAACACGGTGCCCCCTGGAGGTATCGTGTCAGCTGTCCGGAAAAGCTCCCAGTCGTAATGGGCATCTCCTTGCACAACCCTCCTAGAGAGTCCCAGAAGTAGCCAGAGGCTGTCTGTATCGGTGGGGCCGTCATATCGCAGGTGGGCAAAAGCATCCACGATGTCGTTCTTTTGAGGTACATTGCCTGTGCCGGGGGTCCAGCCGTTCGGGTTATCAGCGTTCTTATCCGCACCTGATGTGAACTGCGAGCTGTCGCTCAAGCCGGCGGCTGAGTTGAAGTCCCTCACGTACACGGCATCAAAGAGGAGTTTTCCATGCTGAACTGTGTTTTTGGGGAAGGCCATGCCTTTCTTAAAGAGCTTATTGGTAGCTGACCCGCCACCTTGTATCAGTTGATAGTAAGCGCCCCCTCCGTTCGTATCGATAACACCGATCCCGGCCCCTGGATTATTGTCGAACCAGTCATCGGTGCCGATCCCAGCTCCCAGACCGCCAAACTGTAACATGTCGGCCCAGATATCGCCCTCGATGCCGAAGTTGGCCGGGACTCCCGCTTGAAGTGTATCCTGCGCGGCTCCTTCTTGGACCGCCAACCCAAGCGTGAAGATCAAAACCAACACGAACATTGCTGGTTTTAGCGAGAAACTATGCTTGACTTTTAACATCGTTCTTTGCCTCCTACCTAAAAGGTTCTGGAAAATCGAAATGAGAGTCAGGAGAAGCTCCATCCATGAGTCCACTCCTACCTCGTGAACTACCCCCTCGCAGTAGCAGCTGCCATTCAACCTCCTTTGCTTAACACCAATTGGAATCTTCCTCAGTTCTTGATCTGGAAACGGATGTGCGATCCCTCCCTTCAACCTTTCCATGGCGCGCGGAAAAAGAGCATCATCCACCGGTAACGCCTGGAGAGGTCTGCCAACACCTCCCTTGCAACATCAACTTATGTGTATTCTATATCAAATGTAACCGCTCATCACTCTCCTGTCAAGCACAAAATCACGAGTTCTACGTCCGTCAGGAAAAAACTGGCCTCGCGCCTCTCATCCCTGCAGAAAACAATTCGATCCCTTCTGCTCCCTTGGCTTCCATGCGGAGAGTAGATGGAGGTGGAGATTGAACCTTAATCTCCTTCGCTTTTTATATAACCAATCAGACCCTATTTGTCAAGTGCGATTTTTGCATCTTCCAGCCCGGTCAAGTTCGTCCGGATAGTACAGTGATCGTTCTTATCCGAGAACAGAATTGTCTTTATTGCACCAGCCTCGCTGAGGTGAGCGCGTTCATGCAGTTCTCATTCGGTCAGCCGCCGAAGGATTACTCGCCTGCGGCGGCTGAACCTTCCCTCAAACGTGCTCCCTGTAGCCGAATAGCTCCCAGCGATTGTCAATTTGCTTGCGCTTCAAGACTCAGCAGTTCCTTTACCTTCTTCTTCAGCTCTCCCAGATCGGACGACTTCACCACGTATGCGTCTGCCAGCCAGGTGTCGAAGTCACCTTTATAAAAAGAATAGTCCGAATAGAGGATCACGGGAATACCCACCTTTCTGGCCCGGAGCTGCTTCAAGACTTGGATTCCGTCGAGCGGGGCCATCTTGATGTCCAGGATGATCAGATCCAGTGGCGGGTTCTTGGCCACGAACTGCAAGGCCTCCGGGCCGGATGAGACCGAGTGGGTCACATAGCCCGCGGCTCGCAGGCCCCTTTCGCACATCAGACGAGCATTCTCGTCGTCATCTGCTATCAGTATGGTGACCATCTTGTTCATCTGACACCTCATTAACTGTTCCGGCTTCAATATACAGGAAGATAACGGCATGTCAATGCGCGTATAACAGCTAATAATTACGTATAATCATTACGCATGCAGATCCAACCCATATCTATCGGCTTCCCATCAGAAGTTGAGGCCTTCATCTGCTCGAACCCTTTGAATGACCATCATCGTCGGCATCCTTATCCTCTCTGGTAGTGGGCGGGAACGGGGTATCAGATGGTCTCTGCTGGCCCCGTTCCCTGTATGGAGGTGATTAAGGGTTGGAAGAAACCAACAACTGCATAGATGAAGCGACCACTAACTGGAAGGAGGTTGAGATCGTGCGCATCGCAGCGTACAAAGCGGTAGCCTTCTGCGCTGAGAGAGACCATGGGCGCAGCAATCGCTCTTGAATCAGGTCAAGATTCTTGGTGCCGTCGACTAACATAACAACCTGAACCCTCGCTGGTTGGACACGCGTAGCGACTACGTCTCCAATATACCCAACCCTCAATGTCTGTCAAGACGAATAGATACCGTAATTATTACGTATTCTTGTTATGGAAATCGGCTATCCCTAACGGGACTATGGCGAGTGGTCCCTTACTATTTGGGCGGAGAGAACATTGCCAGATTGAGGAGATATGCATTCTCGTCGGCAGGTTCGCTAAGATGCATTGCCTTCCTAGTCCTGAATTAATCGCCAGTTATGCTTGCCCGATCCGGGCACCGGGTGAGACTTTTTTTGTTGCTGTTATGGAGATCTGACTTATCTTAGTAGTGGAGATAGTATCGCTGAGGCCCCGCTTTCTGAAAAGGGTTGGTCAGAACCTCACCTGTCACGGGGCACCGAAACGAACCGAAGACGGAAAACCGGATTCTACGGCAGGTATAGAGCCTGTTGAACCGAATGCCGCACTCGCGACATTTCGGATGCCAGAGTTGACTATCCCGCGAACGGGAACAAGAAGCTACTTCGATTAACCGGGAAGCTTGGCCGACTCAAGATCAACTCTGATAAGATCTTCAGCCATGAGAAAAGATAAGAAGGTTCCAAAAAGAGGTGCTGTTCCCCCCGGAGAAGGGGAGAGGGTGCTGGAAGGGATGGAGAAACTACTCCAGACTCTCCTGGATCATACTCACATGCTGGTGGCTTATCTGGATCCGCAGTTCAACTTCGTAAGGGTCAACCGGGCGTATGCCAAGGCGGATGAAAGTGATCCATCTTTCTTTCCCGGCAAAAATCACTTTGATCTGTATCCCAATGCGGAGAATGAGGGGATCTTCAAAGAGGTGGTGAAGACAGGCAAGCCTTACTTCGCATACGCCAAACCTTTCGAGTACGCGGAACATCCGGAGCGGGGCGTGAGTTACTGGGATTGGAGCCTGATACCGACCAAGGTTCCATCGGGTGCCGTGGCGGGACTCGTTCTCACACTGGTGAACGTCACCGAGCGCAAGCTGACAGAAGAGGCTTTGAAGAAAGCACACGACGAGTTAGAGATTCGGGTTGAGGAGAGAACACGGGAGCTGAATGCTGCCAACATTGAACTGAAGGAAGAGGTCGCTGAACGCCAGCGGGCGGAGGAGAAACTAAGAGCATCCGAGGAGAAGTATAAGACGTTAGTCGAAACCTCCAGAGATATGATATTCACGGTGGACCTGAAGGGGAATTTTCTGTTCACCAACCAAGCATTTGGGAAGATCTTAGGATATTCGGCTGAGGAGATCGGGAGCCTTAACGGTTTTGATCTGGTTCATCCCGACGATTCGAAGACCGTGGCGCAACAGTTTGCCCGTCTGGTGGAAGGCGAGAGGGTTGACAACATGGAATATAGATACAGGAAGAAGGACGGCTCCTATATCAGTATCCTGAACAATGCCTCACCCATATTTGGCCCCGACGGGACTGTGGTGGCTGCGCTTGGCGCCGCAAGGGATATCAGCCAGCGCAAGCAGGCCGAGAAGGCGATGGAGGAATCCGAGCTCTGGATGCGCAACATGTTCAACTCATTAGAGGAGGCGGTTTTCGTGGTCACGCCGGACAGAGCCTTGGTGAACATAAATGAGGCCGCCAAGAGGATGTTCGGATATGAGAAAGATGAGCTTGTGGATCTTTCCACAGAGGTACTACATGTCGACCACGAGCATTATGTGGAGTTCGGAAGACGAATCCAGGAGGCTTTCGACAGGGAAGAACCAGCAGGCTTCGAATTCGAGGTAAAACGGAAAAATGGAGAAATATTTCCATCCCAGCACACCGTCACCCTATTGAAGAACGATATCGGGGAATCCTTAGGCATAGTCAGCGTGGTTAGAGATGTCACCGAGCGCAGGCGCGCAGAAAGAGAACTAAACCAATACCGAGAACACCTTGAAGAGCTGGTAGAGGAACGCACTGCCGAATTGAAAAGGGCTAACGAACAACTTGCACGAGAAGTCACCGAGCGCAAGCGGGCCCAAGAGGCATTGAGGGCTGAGATAGAGTTCACCGAAAGAGCATTGAATGCCCAAACAGACACCTTTTTTGTTTTCGAACCTTCAACCCGAAGAGCTGTTCGATGGAATAAGACCTTTAACAAAACGAGCGGTTACAGCGACGAAGAGATCCGGTCCATGAAAGCCCCTGACAGTTACTACGGTGAGGAAGACCTGAAGAAGGCAGCCGCCGCCGTCGAAAAAATACTCCGTGAAGGAATTGTCACGGTTGAGTTGTCCCTCATCACCAAAGATGGAAGATCAATCCCGACCGAGTACACCGGATCAGCCGTAGCGGATGATGATGGCAATCCTAAGTATATTATTGCTGTAGGGCGGGACGTCACCGAGCGCAAGCGAGCACAGGATGAGTTGCGCAAGTCCAAGGAGTTGTTCGAGAAAACCTTCGACAGCCAGCAGGATGCCATGTTCATCCTTGACGCGAAGGTCCCCCCCACAATCGTAGACTGCAACCCGTCAGCAACAAAGACATTTGGTTTCGCCCGCCAGGAAATGCTGGGTCGGACGACAGCTTTTTTGCATGCGGATGAAACCACGTTGAGAGAGTTCCAGGCGCGCGTCTATCCGGCTATAGAAAAGCAGGGTTTTGTGTATCTGCCCGAGTTCCAGATGAAACGGAAGGACGGTGCGATAATTCAGACCGAACACGCCGTGACGCCTCTGACGGACCAGCAAGGCAGGCGTATCGGCTGGGTCAGCGCGGTACGTGACATAACCGAACGCAAGCGGGCCGAGGAGGAGTTAAGGAAACGGACCTATGATCTGGGCGAACGCATCAAGGAACTGAATTGCCTCTATAACATCGGCAAGCTTATCGAGACGCCCGGCATGTCCTTGGAGCAGATTTTCCGGGGCACGGTTGACTTAATTCCGCCCGCCTGGGAGTATCCCGAGATCACCTGCGCTCGACTCGTTGTGGGCGATCAAGCCTTTGCGACCGGCAACTTCAGAGAGACTGCCTGGAGGCAGGCATCCGACATCAGTGTGCATCAGGATCGAGAGGGAAGCCTGGAGGTTTACTACCTGGAAGAAAGGCCGGAAAGAGATGAAGGACCCTTCGCGGCAGAAGAGAGAATTCTGCTTAAGACCATCGTGGAGCGACTGGGACGAGTCATCGAGCGGAAGCGAGCAGAGGAGGAAATTCAAAAACTCAATAGCAGTCTGGAAATGAAAGCTGCGGAACTGGCCGCCGCCAACAAGGAGTTGGAAGCTTTCAGTTACTCTGCTTCCCACGATTTGCGCGCACCCTTAAGGACCATTGAAGGCTTCAGCCGGGCTCTGCTGGAAGACTACCCTGATAAGCTGGATGAGACCGGAAAGGATTATCTGCGGCGGGTACGTTCCGCCACAGAGCGCATGGGACAGCTGATAGATGATCTGCTTAATCTGTCCCTCACCATGCGCCGGGAAATGCGTCGAGAGGAAGCCAATCTGAGCCATCTGGCAAGCACCGTGGCAGCGGACCTCCAAGGAACCATACCGGAACGTCAGGTGGAGTTCGTCATACAGGACGGGGTATTGGCCCAGGGAGACGCCAGATTGCTCAGAGAGCTTCTGGAAAACCTCTTAGGCAACGCCTGGAAGTTCACCGGGCAGAATCCACAGGCGAGAATAGAGTTCGGCGCGGTGCTGGAGGGAGACCAGAAGGTCTATTTCGTTCGCGACAACGGGGCTGGTTTCGACATGAATTACGCGGACAAGTTGTTTGTTCCCTTTCAACGTCTCCACTCAGATTCTGAATTCTCGGGAAACGGTATTGGCCTGGCCCTGGTAAGCCGCATCATAAATCGTCATGGCGGCCGTATCTGGGCTGAGGGTGAGGTGAATAAGGGTGCCACCTTCTATTTCACGCTGCAGTAGTGCTCTGATGAATAGCTGTAAGTTTGGTGTCGATAGCCAAATTCGAAAACCGATTGACGCTGACAAATGCGCTTGCGCAGCGCAACCGCTCGAATCGTACTGGCTGACACTGAACGAATCTCTTTGACCACACGGGAGGGATTAGATGAGTACGCCACTCCGGGTCCTTATCGTTGAAGATTCTGAAGATGACGCTGCCCTGCTGGAGCGGGAGCTGAGGCGCGGCGGCTATGAACCGGTTGCCAAACGGGTCGAAACGGCAAAGGCCATGTCTGCCGAGCTGAAGCGGCAGCAATGGGATATCGTCATCTCCGATTATGTCCTGCCCAGCTTCAGCGGACCCGAGGCTTTGAATCTGCTCAAGGAGGCGGGGTTGGATTTGCCATTCATCATCATCTCCGGTAAGATTGGTGAGGATACCGCCGTGGAAGCGATGAGAGCGGGCGCACACGATTATATCATGAAAGACAGGCTGACCCGGCTTATTCCGGCTATTCAGCGGGAGCTGAAGGAAGCCAAAATACGTAAGGAGCGCAGGCTGGCAGAGGAGGCTCTAAGAAGGCAAGCCCAGATAATAGATCAGATCCACGACTCGGTGGTCTCCACCGACTTAGATGGACACGTCACCAGCTGGAACAAGGGCGCGGAGAGAATCTTCGGATACCCGGCCAAGGAGGCTTTAGGCAAACACATATCATTCGTCTACCCAGAGGATCAGCACGAGTTTCTTGAGCATGAAGTGATCGGACCACTGAAAAAGAAAGGTGAGCACGAAGTTGAGGTGCGGATGCGAAGAAAGTCGGGGGAAGACTTCTACGCACACCTTTCGCTCTCGTTGCTCAGGGACGGTCAGGGTTCCGTGGCTGGCATGATCGGCTATTCCGTGGAAATCACCCAGCGCAAGCGTGCCGAAGAAGCGCTCAGACAAACGACTGAGCAACTTGAGATTGAACGCGAGGCGCTGGAAAGAAAGAACGTTGCCCTGCGCGAGATCCTCGATCAGATCGACGCGGAAAAGAACGCGGTGAAGAAGCAGATCGCCACCAATGTGGAACAGGCTATAATCCCCACTCTGCTCAGGCTGAAGGAATCGTCCCACTCTTCTCAAAGCAGAATCTTCGAGATGCTGGAGAAGGATCTCAAGGAAATCGCTTCGCCCTTTCTTGACACCCTGAAGACGAGTTACGCCAAGTTATCCCCCAGAGAGCTGGAGGTCTGTCGCCTCATAAAGAGCGGAATGACGTCCAAGGAGATAGCCGAGGCGTTGAACCTCTCGGTGATGACGATTCACAAGTATCGTGAATTGATCCGCAAGAAGCTGGGGCTGGTCAACAACGAGGTTAACCTTCAGACTTATCTGCAATCCCTGTGATCGTCAAAGGCAGAGGAATGATTTCCGGGCTGCCTTAAACCTTGCTCTGATCTGTTTTTTCGGGCAGCGCAGAGGCGGGATGAATTCCCGCCTTTATGTGTGAAGGAACACCTCCCATGCAATCATAGGCCAGGGCATTCAGCCCTGCCATTGGTAATGCGATACTGGCGGTTCTGGGCTTTCTGGGCGTTCTGTAGCTCATTTTCGTTTTTTTTCAGCCTTCCTTGAATGATGATGTTTGACCGGTGGTTCTGGTGCATCTGGTGCTTCTGGTGGTCTTTTTTATTTTTTTCTCACTTTTCCTCCAAACAGTTCTCAGGCAACGAATTATGTACGTTTAAATCTGTATTCTGAGTATGCTTCGAGACTCAGCACAAGTGCTTCGAAACTCAGCATAAATGGTTCGGAAGCTCACCATGAAAGTAGTTGGTCGTCCCAGAGGATGGCGGAGCAGCCGTTGGGTGTTTTCGCCCTCCGGGGTTTTGGCCACTCCTACGGATTTCGCTTCGCTCAATTTCTCTTTAAGCTGGATGGCTTTTAAGGCATCCCGGATTTTGGGCTGACAGGAGTTGTCGTCCATCCTTTGAATGATCTTATCGATTAATGTGTCCAAGAGCTTCAAGCGCTTGGAGTGTTTCCTTCGACAAGACTCAGGGTCTAGATCAATTGGATGGTTCATATCGAATCTCTTCTCCGCATATCCGGGAGAGCATTCCATTGTCTGCATCGCCCGCCGGAAAAAAGGGGGACTTGAAGGCGAGCGAAAAACAAGATATGCCCTCCATATACAGGGGAGCTATCCTTTTCACCGTTAAAGCTATGGTGAATTTGCTTTTTGTGGAAAGAGAGAATCCGGTTAGGTATTAGAATGGCCCGAAAGTCACCATAAGTGCGGTTGCATCTTAACTTGGTGTCAGGTGCTCAGGGCGCCTGTCCTGACCACTGAATGAGTTGACAGACGTCCTTTTTTTCTTTCGTTCTCCATTACCCACAAGCCAAAAAGAAGCTTTTTCTGAAGGATTGAGAAAGGATTTTATACAGACGTGAAGAGTTGGGTTTACATCGGAGTACGCTCAGATTCGTATGTATTTACTATTCTATTCACTCTTTTCACTTCTTGCTTCTTCTTTAAGAATATGTGGAGTTATGAAAATGACTGTTTCGACTTCATCTACTCTTTTGTCGGTTCTGCTGAACAAAAGTCCCAGTAGGGGAATATCACCCAAGAGTGGGATTTTTCTTTTAACGATGGATTCATTCTTCTGAAGCAGACCTCCAATCACGATTGTTTCACCGTCCTTCACCCGTATTTTGGTTGAGACTGCTCTTTTGCTCACCACCGGCAGGCCGGTAACACCTGTGCCCACCACATCGCTTACCTCAGGTTGTATTTCAACAGTTATCTCACCTTTATCGGAAATATAGGGCACAATGTTCAAGGACACACCAAAAGGGATCCTTTCCAATTGACCATAAGAATAAGGCGCTACTCCTGTGACAATGATATAATATTGTTCTTTTCCAATCATAATGGTTGCCTTTTGACCCTCAATGGTCGCCACGCGAGGGTTGGCGCGGATGTTTACTTTTCCATCCTGGACCAAAGCCTTTAATGTGCCCTTAAACTCACCTACCCACCCTTCGACTTCCGCAACAGGCCGCACGTATCTTATGCCTAAAGTAGAATCGAGCAAATCACCGAGTGGGACAATCACAGAAAGCTCCCGCCCATCTTTTGTGCCCAACCAGCCGACATCTAAACCCAGACTTTTTCTTGCTTCTTTTGAAAATTCGGTTATTAAAGCCTCAATCATAACCTGCCTGGGAGGGACATCTATTTTGGCCAACTCTTGCTTTATCCTTTGAATCATTTCGTGTGATGCGGTTATAGCCAATGTGTTGGTCTCGGAATCTACCTTGATAAAAGGTTCATAAAAAGAAGAGAGTAATTTGCGAACATTTGCTGCTTTTATATAATTAGGAACAACAAGCTCAGTGGTGCTTAAAAATGGAAATGAAGGACTTTCAGGCGATGCCATCCCTACCAAGTAGTAACCCTCCATTTTTTTGAAGGTTAAGCCCAGAGGTAAAAGCAACTGATAGAGGGCTTGCTCTAAGGGCATATCTTCAAATTCCACGGTTACATAACCCTGAACCATAGGACCAGGCACGATGCTCACACCGGTCTGGGCCGAGATATCGACCAGAGCTTGACGGACGTCGGTCTCGTAGAAAACATTCGAGACCAATGGACCAAGTCCCCGAGCAGGGGAAGCAGCCTGTTCTTCAGCTTCATCTTGAACAGGCCCATTTTCACCTTCTGGTTCCGGCAGCTTCGCAGAAGCATGCTCAGCGGCACCAGGAGATTGTTCTTGCTGCTTCAGTGAGTCAGCATTTATAAGCTCGATTGGAGATTTATTCAGAGCACTCTTGGGTTGATTTGTGGCGGCGCAGGAGATGATCAACAAAACCGTCAGAAGTAGGATAATTAATGTGTGAGGTAAACGTTTCAGGTTCATAACTCCTCAATTTTATAAGGCAACGCCTATAATTTAGAGACTCATTTGCCGGGGGATTTCTGTTCTAACGAAGACCCACAGGCGTAACTCCCACACTTTCAAATGTCACTTCCGCCCTTTTTGTTGAAGCTTTGTCTCCCGCTACGCTTAGTTCTGCTCGCACGCTAAAGTGGCCCTCATCCAAAGGGCCAATAGGAAGGCGGAACTCACGTTCCATGCCTGGAAGGATGATCTCATCTTGCGTCTTGCCAACCTCTAACGTTCTGATGCGCTGACCGCTTGCTCGCTCCAGCACCATTTGACCGGAAACCCGAGCCACTCGTCCACCGGAATTTTTGACCACAAGAACTGCTGTGGACGGATTTTTGTCTGGTGACGTGCGAATCAGTTTGGGTTTTTCCAGGGTTAGCTCCACAGGTGGGGCTTGGGGATCGACAGCAACAACAAGTACACCGAACTCATTCCCTGAATGCCACTTTTCATCCTTGCTCTGCGCGGAAGCTGTGAGACGTACAGCGCGGACAAGGGTTCCTCTGTCCGGGCGATCTTTAGGCACCGTTACCTGTGCACGAACTGTGGAAGTTCGTCGCGGGCCAACTACCAAGCTTTCAGGCGAAACGCTGACCCAACCAGTCTCGGATTCTGACCGTTCTGAATAAGTTAAAAACCCGCTTTTTTCAACGTGCACATCGGAAACAGCAAGGTGCATTTGAGCTTCACGTTCATCCCGGTTTTGAATCTTGATAGGTATGGTGCGAGTAGCTCCAGGCGGAACCGTAACTTCAACCAGATCAGGCTCCACCCAGAGGTCCAGGTCGAATTCCGATTTCTGTAGCAAACGTCCGCTTCGGCCAGCGTCAGCGAGAGATCGCGGTATTTCCAAGTTAAATTCGCTGCGAGAATGCCAACGAGCGTTGAGAAGAAGCCGGGTCACCGCTTTGTAGCTCCCGGGCGGGGGCATCTTGGCTAAGGGACAGCGCAGCGTGACTTCCAGACCAGGATAGATCTCAACCAGCTTTCCGCCTCGTCCATAGGGGACGGGCACACGAACCGGAAACGTTCCTTTCGCACCATAAAGAAGAACATCCCCTTCCACAGAAGCCTTCCATGTTCCGGTATTCGCCGCCCGAAGGATCAACTCCCCTGGGCTACCTGAGCTCCCGGGCGCAATGGACAGATCGGAGACATCGAGGTGCAACGGTGACCGTGAGCGGGTATTCACTGCCACCTCTATAGCAATGGTGGGAATTATGGCCGTTACTATCTGAGCTTCGGGTCGTTCAGGCACAGCCCGAACAACCACATAGGCGAAGTAGGCCCCCTCTGCATTTCGAGGGACATTGATAGTGAATGGAACCACCTGGCGGCCGTTAGGTGGGACTACGACCTCGCTCGCTATGGTGATCCACGGCGCTGCCGACCTGGCTCCCGTCCCCACTCCCACAGGAGACTTGGACCCTGTCTCACGCTGCCCCACATCCTTCACCTGAATGCTGAATCGAGTGGGCTTCTTAGTCTCCTGGGTCACGATGGTGAACTTGGAATCCACCTTTCGTCCTGGATAAGCGTCGATGCTCACGCTCGTCGGCGCCACGCCGAACCCCTGCGGTGGTTCTTCGCCTGTCTCCTGGGCCGCTGTATGCTGTGCTAGTAGCACAAGCCAGAGACAGAGTCCGGCGCGAAGAAGAAATCTGTTCATCCTGAAAACCTCCTGCCTTATAGAGGAAGCGCTGGGGGTCTGGTTGACCCCCAGCGCAGCCATTTCCAGCCTTCCTTACGGCGAGGTGAAGTCCACGTCCAGCCAGGTGTAGTAGTGGTCACCCGGATCGAGCATACCGTTACGGTGGATGCGGCACAGGAACTTCATGGTCCCCGCAACCGGAGCGTCCATGTCGAGTGCCCAGGTCTGGGAAGCCGGGGCGCAGGGGAAAACGTGCTGACTCGGGTAGTCGGTGCCCGAACACGCTCCGGCGGCATCCGCCACTCCCATA
Source organism: Candidatus Zixiibacteriota bacterium (assembly GCA_049679185.1). Taxonomy (GTDB): domain Bacteria; phylum Zixibacteria; class MSB-5A5; order MSB-5A5; family SM1-73; genus SM23-73-3. Next base: position 7,746 of record JBAUFO010000091.1, on the reverse strand, counting down.
ACCCCACCCCCAGCAGGGCCATGTGCGTAGCATCCGGCGCAGCCGCCGCCCGGAATAGTATGACCGGCAATGGTGACGCCGTTGATTATGAAGGGGCACAGGGCCAGTGTAAACCAAGTGGGGATCTTGTTAGCGCTGCTGTTCACAGTACCGTAAAGATCCCCGCGTGTATGGACCCTCATCGTGATGTCGTTATTGGAGCGGACGAAGATCACGGCCCCATCGTCCGACTCGTAGTACAAACCGGTTGGGGCGTACCAGTGATCGCCAGCCCACGGGTCCATGGGATGCTTGCCGTCGTTGTCGGGGCACTTCTGGGTCCCGACAGGTACGAGCGTGGTCGACCACCAATCGAACGGCGACACATTGGTGAAGTGGATCTCCGGATCCTGCCGGTCGATCTGGATATAACAGTCAATCTGGAGTTCGATGGTGATATCACCTTGTGGGTCTCCGTCCCAGATGACGTCATATCCATACACTGGCGCCGCGAGAGCCAGCACGCAGAAAACCACAAAAAGTTTGCGTATCATCGTATTACTCCATGTATTATGGTTGCCGAAAGGCAACGGGTTAGTTCGTCTGTGTCAGCCACGAGGAATGGGAAATTGCTTTCACGGATTTTTCCCAGCCGGGGACAGGCGACATCCCCGGTTCCCCGCCCGGCTTTTCTTCCGGGGAGCTGGGCAACCCTTTTTTGGATTGGATGCGGTTCTCACCTCCTTTCATTACCCCTTCATCATCTCCTTTTTATCACCTCCCTTCGGGACAAGTAAAGCATTAATTTTTGTTCCCCCTCAACTGTCAGTGTCGCTTTGGTTAGCCACCGGTTATCCCTACCAACGAAATAGTTCCACTATATCCTCCAGCCAGATCCTCCAGCAGAACCTGAAGCTTGAACCGCAGTCTTACCTCAAAGTCTTTGGTTGGCCCAACGCCTGTAACTACGGTCTCACCAACACCAAGTTTTCCACTTGCCTCCACTCTGCCGAATTTATCCAGCCTTTCCCAGCTAACCCGGTCTACTGGAATTTTGTGCTTGTCGCCGGTAAGAGATGCAGCTTGGCAATCCACTTTCCAGATAGAAGCATTAGTGGTAATCGTGAAGCGAACCTCCTCATCTGCTGGATACACTCCCGGTCCGACATCTGCTTTAAATTTAATCTGAGTCTGTGAAACAGAGACTAAAATCACTTCTGGAATTTCGAGCCCTACTGTGAGAACCTGTGATCCACCCAAAGCTTCGTTTCTTGAGTTATGGGCCGATGAAATACCCGTGCCCTGCGGCAAGAATGGTTTTGCTATGATATTACCTTGATAATACCCCGGTTTATCTGACCAACTCGGTTGGACTTTTATATCGAAAGAGGTTTGTCTGACCGGCAATCTCGGGTCACCTATCAGAACCGGGACGGGATGATTTAATGGTTGGAACGTTTTTTCTGTAGCCTCGGTCTGAGCCCAAAGCCGATCCGGGGGCAAGATACCTTCTGGTCCCTTTAAAGGTGATGCTTCAATGGAAACTCCCCATCTTGGCAGGGGTGATTGAACCGTTAACGAAACTTTTGCTTGCCCTCCCCAGGGTCCCCTACTAAGACCTTCCGGCTCAAAAGGTAGACTGTCATTTTGAAGAACTATTATAGAAGTGCAAGGAAAGATAGCTATTGGACCAACTCGTGTTTTAACAGCATCAAAGGAATGCAATTCCCCTCGATGGTAATCGCCGTTGGACTGACGCTTATTGGATTCCCATAAACTACCTTGCTTATTGAATGAAGATGAATTATTTCCAGTTCCTGCTTCTTTGGCTGCAAATCCAGAAAAGCAGACTAATGTCAATATTAGGATAATCGTCCGATGCTTATAAGACATTCTTTGAGCTTTGTTAAAACAAGTTTTTGAAGGGACGAAACAGCCCTTCCATAGAATGCCGTGAATCCCGTGTCTCACAAGTAAAGTCAAATTTATTCGCTTCTGCCACAGATGAGAGACATCCTATTCCTCACATGCTCCCTTGACTTCCATGTACCGGAGAGTAATTAGAGGATGAAATCCTCTCTTTTTATCTTGAAGCAATCGTTTTGACGTTTGGTAATATAGCCTGTCGTCGTTTTTTGTCAAGCAAAATCGTTCTTTTTTTTACAACCGATCTGTTAAATAATAAGGGCAACTCAGACTACTTGGAAGAGGGTGGAAAAGTTGGCAGGAGGATATGGCGAAGTGTGATTTTCAAGAGCCCTCACCGGTTTCTTTGGGTGAACCGGATGTGGTTGTATGTCAAAGGCTTACAAGCGGTAAGGTCTATGCCAATAGGGGATTCAGCAACGGAGATTGAACTTTTAGGAAAGGAAGCGGCCCAAAATTATGCAAAACACTACAATCTTTATCTTAATTATCTAAAAAGAAAAAAAGACACCTCTTTGGATCAAAGAACGGAAAAACACAAATTCAGTAATGGAATCTCAGTGCTTCCCGGCGAACTAAGATGGGTCCTGCACAAGCAAGACCCAGAATACGAACCCAAACCTGCTTTATCTCAAAAGCCGGTTGAGTTCCTCGAATCTTTCGTGCACCGCACTCAGATTTTTATCTATCTCGTCCTCGCTTCCCTTCTCGCAGGTCTCGGCAAGCCCGTAAACTGCATCTTTGAGCGCGGCTTTTCTCTTCTCAAATTCTTCCCCCTTTATATTACAGCCGGTAGGAACCGCGACCTTCATCAGGCTGTCTATCTCTGCTTTGATGACGGGGGCGGTTTTCTTGATCGCCTCGTAATCCCTGGCAGGCAAAGCCCGGTGCCAGAGGAAGTAGAGGGTTTCGTGAAACTGATCCAACTCATCTATCTGGACGGCGAAGAACTTCTCCAACTCCTCGTAACCCCAGTGCATGCTCTCGAAGGCGAAAGCTAAGGTCGAGTCCGGGCCGTCCTTAGCTGCCAGGTTGACCTCCATGACGAAGAAGACCAGCTCCTGCCGCTTGGCGAGAAACTCCCGGAGCTTCTCCTCATCCTGGCTCAACTCGGCCGGAGCGGGCACTCTAATCAAGGTCATGATCTTCTCCTGCAAAAGCGGCGCCTTCTCCCTGATGGTCTTGAAGTCCTCCTCTGCAAACGACTCATGCCACAGAGGCCTTAAAACCTCGTGGAAATCGTCCATGGCCGCCCTCAGAAGATCGGCGGTATCGGGAGCCGCAGAGACGCTGTCGTCTCTTTCGCCGGAACTCTCCGTAGCAGAACCGGTCTTCTCATCTGCCCTTGCCCACAGAAAACTCAACGCCACAAAAAGAGAAATTAAGATCAGCGAAAATTTCAAGCTGCGGGACCAACGCATCTTCTTTTACCTCCGTTTTTGTTTGCTCTTGTTTGCCGATTTCAGCGCCCAGGCTAAAAGCGGAATCATGATCTCGTGATGGCCGGTGAAGGAAAAGCCTTTTCCGCTTGTCCGGGTGGGCCGCAAAACCAGGTTCATATTGGGGCGGTAATGTTGAATCATGTCAAAATTAGCGGTGGTGAAGTTCTGAACTTTACCCCTGATATTTCGCGCCACGGAAAGCGCCTTCAAGAAAACCTCCGGGAGGATCACGGCTGACCCGAAATGCAAAACCACTCCGCCGTTGTTCAGTCGCGAGACCTGGTGAGCCAGCACTCTGAAATCGACGTGGGTCGCCTCTCCGGTGGAGGCAGGGTCAAAGCTAAGATGCTGATGGACTATGTCCGTCCCGAAGGCTACGTGTACGCAAGCCGGGATGTTCAGACGATAGGCGCTGGCCAGAAGGCTGTGCCGGCTGAATTTGGCCTTAAGCTGTAATATCTTCCTGCCGACTGCCTCACCCAAACCCAAATCCATCTCGTAGGCAAAGGTGGAGATTTGGTTGAAGATCTCCCCGGTCTCCCTGGCCATCCCGAAAGACCCGTCCTCGATTCCCTTCTCCACCTCCTCGGAGGTCTTCCCCCAGAGGGCTACTTCCAGGTCGTGGATTGCGCCGGCCCCATTGGTGGAGAGCAGAGTCACAAACCCCTCTTTCATCAGATCGATCAATATAGGCGAGAGCCCGCACTTGATCGGGTGGGCACCCATCATCAGGATAACCGGCTTTTTCCTTCGTCTGGCCCCAACTATCAGATCAATGAGCGACTTGAAGTCTTCCGCTTTTAGATACCCGGGGAGATGCTGCAGAAAGGCATGAATATCAGAGTCCGGATCAAGCGGCTTCCCGAAGTTCTCGATTTCAGCCTTGCTTCTCCGCCTCTTGATCGAATACGTTCTGATCCTGTTCAAATCTATCCTGGTATATTTCGACATCTTAAATCTTTCCTACCTCTCCCAGGCGGTAATTGATCAACTCGGTGGAGATGGAGCCTATCACCACCTTGCTTTTCATCAGAACCGGCATCTTAACTTCATCGTCGGTAAGCCACACGGTCAGGCTCCCCTTCTGTTCGAATATTCCCCCGGTCTGCAGGATGGGCTCCACCACCAGGCAGTCGAACTCACCCGCCTCCACCTTAATCCTCTCCTTGCGCAAGACCTTGACCTCCAGGGGGTAGTTTTTCCTGTCGGTATGATTGTCCACGAAAATCGACCTTCCCACGGTCAGCTCCTGGGTCCTCACGAAATAGAAGGCAGAGAGCACGTCCTGAACGTATTCGGCCACCTCAAAGGTATCCTTTCCCGCATCGTATATGGCTAAGTTATTCGCCTGGTCAAAGACCATGGAGACGTCCGTCCTGAACTTTCCTTCTCTTAAATGCTTGTCATAGCGCAGGGAATAAAGCCCGTAGATATCCATGAACGATTCCACCCTATCGTCCACCCTGAAGAAGACGGAGAAGAACTTGTTGGATCTGGCGGTGGAGACGATATGATAGCATCTCCTGCCGTCGAGCTTGGCGATGTCAGGAATCTCCATCACCGCAGTCCCGGCCTTGATCACTCCATACCCCACCGAGAACTCAAGTCTTTCCCCCACTCCGAATGCCCGGTTGGAGACCACCCTTTTGAATTCTCTTTCTTCGGGCAAACGCAGCCTTATCTCCATCTTGGGCGGCTCCAGCGGGATCTGGTCCAAGCTCGTGCTGTCGGCTTTCGGGTCAAGATCCGATGAGGCTTTCTCATCTGAACCTTCCTGGATCTCTTCTTCTGCCTGCACGCACAGAGTTGCCCGACCAAACGCGAAGAAGGCGAACAGGACGAATATCAGAAACAGAATTGGTTTACGTACGATGGAGCCTGTATCTCTTTCCATAGGATCTTTAGGACCTGGAAGTATCCCGAAAGTTATCTTTGTTTGCCGACTTCAAAAGCTCTGGGAGTATCCTTTTTATCTCTTTTTCAATATCGGCAAAGCTGCGCTGGTAATCGTCCAGGCTGCCTCCTATTGGGTCGTCGATAGACAAAACGCCTTCGTTTCCGCCTTTGTTTGACGCAGAGTTCACTTGGCGGAAAGCCTTCAGTAGGAAGGTCCTGTGCCCGGCCGTCCCGCCAATTCGCTTGATATAGTCCAGGTGCTCCTGCGACATGGCCAGGATCAGATCGGCGTCTTCGATCATTTCGGCGGTCAACCGGCACGAGCGGTGTCCCGACAGGTCGATGTTCCTGTCGCCGGCTACCTCCCTGGCAAAGAGGGAGGCAGGCGCATTCTGCAACCCGTGAGTTCCGGCTGAACTCACCTCAAGATTACCCACGCCCTTATCCTCAAGCATCTTCTTGAGGATGCCCTCGGCCATCGGGCTGCGGCAGGTGTTGCCGGTGCAAACAAACAAGACTTTGAACTTGCCCTTGACGGTTTCCTTCATAAAGCTCCTGGTATGAAATCCTCGCCTTCCTTCTGGCGTACCTACCTCATCCGGCATAGCCGGGTCTGACCTTAAATCTGGTAGCCGCGCCCTTGAGGGTGCGAAGAATAGCCGGGTGCCCCCGAATTTTGACTCCACCATGCAAGAAGCTGCTTCTTCTCTCAGGTCAACCCGATCTGCCTGACCACAGTAAGGAGTCTACCGAACCGGGGACGAAAAAAACGGCTCCGGGGTGGCCAATCCTGATTCATGCAGCCTGCCTGTATCTCATCTCCCTATCTGAAATCTAAACTGATAATCTCCTCACGCGAGGGGTGCAGATGGATAAAGATCTCTTATGTACTCCATCAGACTCTTGCACAATCTGGTCTTCCGAATGTACTGGGGGACGTCGGAGGGAGAAAAGAATCCCTCGTTGGTTATCACCTGTCGACAGAAAGATAGGGGAATCTCCTCGAAATATGGGTTCTCTGCTTTCACGTTCAAAAGCTCAGAGTCCAAAATCTGGCCCGGATCGCCTCCGGCAAGGGGCAACGGTCGCCATGTGCTGGAGATGAACTTGCTTCTTTCGCATGCCACATAAAGCGGGACATGGTACTCCCGGGAGAGGAGGCAAAGATAGAAGGTGCCCACCTTGTTCACGAAAGAGGCCTCGGAGACCGAGTCTGCTCCCACCAACAAGAGATCCGCATCCTTGGCGAAGACCCCCATGCTGGCATCCGTGATCAGGGTGACCGGAATCTTGGCGTTTCCTAAGAATCTGGCCAGAAGCCGTCCCTCCAACATGGGACGGGACTCACACACCACCACCTCAAAATCTTTCCCCACCTCTTTGGCCTTCTTCAGGATGGCCAGAATCGATCCGGATGCGGAAAAGGTCATAACCCTTGAATCTTCGGCGATCAGCCTTTCTCCATTCTCGGCTATGAGTTGAATTGCGTTCAGCGAATTACCGATGAACTCCTCGGCCTTCTCCCTGGTGAACTCGGCAAGTTCGCCTACGCTGAGAGTGGACAGGACCTGTTCTACCGAGTAGAGTATGGAATTGACCATATTGAAAATGGAAGCCATATGGGGTTGGGCAAGTATCAAGTCTGCCCCCAGTTTCAAAAGACCCCGGAAGTACTCTTTGCCTGAGTCTGCCGGGTTTTCGGATGCGAAAAGAACAAAGGAGGAGGCAGCCTTCCTGGAGAGCTCGGACGCCCCGGAGACGTTGTCCGCCCCTATCTCCTTCACCACCTGCGCGCAGGATTGTTCAGGTAGAATCATAACGGCATCGCCTGTTTAACAGGACGGTTCTCCAGCCTCATGCGGAAGCCAGGAGCGAACCTCAAGCAAAAGGACGGTCTCTTGGTGGAAAGACATCTTCTTTTCCTATCCGATGGATCCCGGGTGAAAAAAACGCAGATTCCCTATGCCGACTTTTGAGTTATTCGGGCGGTGTTTTTGAAATGCAGCTTGACAAACCTGTTTAAGGCATCCTCTCCCATCTCTTCCACTATCTTGCGGGCGGCCTCATCCACCTGTGCGGAAGCGCCTTTGGGGAGCTCGAATCCGCACTCCTCGGATAGCCTCTCTATCTTCCTCAAGAACTCAGCCCGGGCAAGGATGGAGGCGGCGGCCACCCCTAAGTCTGCCTCGGCTCTGGGTAACTGGGTCAGCTCTATCTTCTTGCCCAGCTTCATAAGGGCGTTTTTGATGTAGCTTTCCGATCCGAACTGATCGGAGATGGCTCTGTTGCAGTCGATGCGCGTGAGGATGTTCTCTATCACCCGTGCGTGTCCCCAGGCCAATAACTTATTTAGGTTTTTCATCTTCCCATAGAGGAGGTTGTATTTCTCCGGGCCGATCACCACCACCGAGTAGATGCACAGGGAGCGAATCTGAAAGTCCAAGTCCTTAATCACGTTGTCCGAGATCCTCTTGCTGTCTCTCACCTTCAGATTTGTCAGGAC
>JBAUFO010000090.1:0-2631 GCA_049679185.1 Candidatus Zixiibacteriota bacterium | reverse complement strand
GCCGTGTACTGCTTGAATCTTAACTCAAACCATCCAGACCTCCTTGCTTGAAACTGAACTTTCGCCTCATAAAATCATCAAGAATCGGCCGAACCCACAACCCAGCTAACCCAACCAAAATACCCCTTTTTAAAGATCGCTGATCTTTACGCAATTAATTATCAAACTGGGCAGACTCAACCATACCCCGTAGCTGGACAGGACAAAGAAATTGATCACAGTGAAACGATCGCCGAATCCCTCTATCTTCAACGCATCTGCGAACGGGGTAGGCATGCTGATGGTTGAGACTACGATTAAGGCCACCCATAAAACCAGGGGGATCCGATTCAACTTCAGCCTTTTTTTCAGATTGGTCAAATAGCTCTCCACATCGCTATGTTTCTTGTACATCGCCAATAGGCTGATCGCTCCTGCACCGAATGAGGAGAGTATGGTCAATCCCACCAAAACCACAAAAATGCTGAAGAGCGGGCCGCTCAATGGCGCGTAGCCGAATAGTGTTCCCATCTTCAGGAAAAAACCCACACCGATAACCTGGGTGTGAAAAGTTTCTCCTCTTATGGAGAACCAGGGTAAAATAAGACTAACCGTCAGAAGAAACGAGGTGATGGTCAAGATTATTCGGTCCACCCTGGAGAAGACCGTCGCCCTCACCAGGCTGTGATCTCTCTCCTCCACCGCCGTCCTCGCGCCTCTTTTTTTGACCTGCTCCAAGCGCTTTCTCTTTTCCTCCTCGCTTTTCCAGAATCTCTTCGTCTTCCCGGGGTAGACATCAAACCCGATGTATTTGTAACGCGTCTCTTCCGAAACTCTTTCCTCAGTCTTTTTGTTTTGCTTCTGATCTTCCATTCCCGTTTAACTCCTCTATTTTCCAACCAAGAGGTTTTTTGTTTGTTTTCTTAAAATCTCTGCATATCTATTCGATCCCTTCCGTCTTTGGAATCCTGATTATTGGGGTCGATTTCCAAGACCTTGAGATAATACTCGTAAGCTTCATCTACGTTTTTAGATATCTCTAAAGCTTTTGCCAGGGCCATCAGATAGTCCACTTTTCTTGGAAAACAAGAGACTGCCTTCCTGTAATATGGAACTGCCGGAGCAGCTTTCCCCAACCGCATGAAACAGTATCCCACATTTGCGTTTAAATCGCACCTGGAAGGATCTAGTTGAATCTCTTTGAGGTAATGGTCTTTTGCCTTAGCAAACTCACTAAGGTTTATATAGACCCGGGCGAGATAATCGTGAGCCGCGGCATTATCTGGCTTCAACTCTACAACCTTTTCTAAAGGTTCCACCGCTTCCCGGTATCTTTCCAGTTTAAGGTAACTGAAAGCCAAGTTCAGATGGGCACTGGCGTTGTTTGGATCGGCTTCGATCCTTTTCTGGAAAAACGGAATTGCTTCCTCATACTTTTCCTGCTCAAACAAGGCTGATCCTAAGTAGGAGTAAGCAGTGGTCTTGGTGGAATCCAGTTCGATGGCTTTGGTCAGGGATGCGATGGCATCCTCCAGCGAAGCGGAATCCCCGATCTCTGCCTGAACCTGTCCTTTGCTCACCCAGAAGTCCGCATCTTTCTCCGTCCACTCGTGTTCCAACTCGGCCAGCATCTGCTCATAACTCAAGAAGGCTTCCAGCGCTTGAGGGTATTTTTTCAGATCCTGATAGGCCTTGCCTAGGTAACGATATAACTCCGGATCTTCAAAATTCAAACTCAATGATCTCTCCAGATACTGGCTCGCTTTCTCAGCCATCCCGGCACGGGTAAGGGTGTCTCCATTCACCACCAAGGAGGGGAGCATCTTCGAGAGATAGTAATACGACGTCCCCAGGTTTCCCAGCGCCTCACTATTTCCCTCTCCGAACTTCAGATATTCCTCGTAGATTATTCTCGCCTCCGGGTAGTGCTTGCCATCCAGCATATAGATGTCACCCAGAGCGAGATAGGCGTCCCTGTTCTGTGGATCCACCCGGATGGCGGTCTTGAACGCGTCCATGGCATCGTTGAATCTTGCCTGCTTGAGATAAGCCTGGGCCAGATTGAAGTACACCTCCACCAGGGTGGAATCGAGTTCCAGCGCGGTGTTATACTCCTGCATGGCGATTATCAATACGCCCTTTCTGAAGTTCACCTCGCCCAAGTTCTTGTGATACTCGGGATTCTCATCGTCATAGGAGATGGCCTTGCGGAAGGAGAAGTCCGCCTCTTTCAGCATATCTTTTTCCATCTGCACCAGTCCCAATACGTTGTACAGTTCCCCCTTCTCTTTCTTCTCCAACCCCTTTCTTATGATCTCTTCGGCCTGGTCGTACATCTCCTTCTTATAGAAGGCATACCCCAGCTTGGCGTAAGCCTCCCAGAATTTGGACTTCGCATCTATGGCCTTCTGGTACTGCTCAATGGCCGGATCCAGCTCTCCCTTCTCCAGATAGCAATTCCCCAGATGGTAGTATCCTTTCTCATCCCGGGGCTTTTCCTGGATGTAGGCGTTCAGGAGTTGGATGGCCTGATCGTAGTCTCCCCTCTCGTACGCCTCGATCCCTGCTTTCAGATCGGCGCCCCACCCTTTGGGTGCAAAGACTAAAAGAGAGAGGATCAGTACCCAGAGGCAATTCTTGAAAGCTCTTTTC
>JBAUFO010000089.1:0-19796 GCA_049679185.1 Candidatus Zixiibacteriota bacterium | reverse complement strand
GCGCACTCAGTGCGAGGCAGGACCGAAGGGCAGGACGAGTCCGCTGACCGCTTTGTTGGGGGGACTCTTAACCCACAATCGGCGGTCGTCAAACGAAAAAACCAGAACCTAACTTAAGTTAGGTTCTGGTTTTATTTGATTTGCCAAAAGAGCGTATCCGGCTTCTTAAGAGATTGCTTCGTCCCGCCCGGGGCGGGACTCGCAATGACATTCATTCTTTTGTCTGTTGTCTGCCCTACGGCATACGCCCGTAGGGGCGTCTGCCTACTGTCATCTGCCGTTAATACATGTCGCCGTATCCGCCGCCGGGTGGCATACCGGGCGTTGGCTTTTTCTCCTCGGGTTTATCCGCCACCAGACACTCCGTAGTGATGAGCAGCGAAGCGATGGAAGCAGCGTTTTCTAAGGCGATCCGGGTAACCTTGGTGGGATCTATCACTCCTGCAGTGATCAAGTCCTCGTATTTCTCAGTCTCGGCATTGAAACCATAAGCACCGGATTTCTGCTTGACCTCGTTGACGACAATGGCCCCGTTTACTCCCGCGTTTTCCGCTATCAGCCGGATCGGCTCCTCCAACGCCTTCTTCAGGATGGAGACTCCGGTCATCTCATCCAATGTATCAAGCTTAAGCTTGTCCAAGGCGGGGATGGATCTTAGGAAGACTACGCCGCCTCCAGGGACTATGCCTTCCTCTACCGCTGCGCGGGTGGCGTGCAGGGCGTCCTCCACTCTGGCCTTCTTCTCCTTCATCTCGGTCTCGGTTACCGCACCCACGTTGATGACCGCAACTCCACCGGCCAGTTTGGCCAACCTCTCTTGCAGCTTCTCCTTGTCATAGTCGGAGGTGGTCTCATCTATCTGCCGTTTTATCTGATTCACCCTTGCCTTGATGTCTTCGGTCTTTCCACCGCCCTCTACGATGGTCGTGTTCTCCTTGTCGATGGTTATCCTCCTGGCTTTTCCCAGATCCTGAACCTGGACATTCTCCAGTTTGAATCCCAACTCCTCAGAGATCATCCTCCCTGCGGTCAAAATCGCGATGTCCTCCAGCATGGCCTTTCTTCGGTCGCCAAATCCAGGGGCCTTGACCGCGCAGACCTTGAGAGTTCCTCTCAGCTTGTTCACCACCAGGGTAGCCAATGCCTCTCCTTCCACCTCCTCGGCGATGATCAGAAGAGGCTTGCCCATCTGAGCGATCTTTTCCAGCAGGGGGAGAAGGTCTTTCATCACGGAGATCTTCTTCTCATAGATCAAGATCAAAGGCTCCTCCAGAATCGCTTCCATAGCATCCGGATTGGTGACGAAGTACGGAGAAAGATAGCCCCGGTCGAACTGCATCCCTTCCACCACCTCCAATTCGGTCTTGGTGGTCTTAGCTTCTTCGACCGTTATCACACCATCTTTTCCCACCTTCTCCATAGCGTCGGCGATCAGGTCCCCAATGGACCTGTCATTGTTGGCGGAGATGGTTCCCACCTGGGAGATTTCTGTCTTGCCCGGGACCGGCTTGGAGATCTTCTTGATCTCTTCCACCACGGCCTCCACCCCTTTTTCTATCCCTCTTTTTAACGCCATGGGATTGGCTCCGGCGGTGACATTCTTCAGTCCCTCCCGGAAGATGGCCTGAGCCAGAACCGTGGCTGTGGTGGTGCCGTCTCCGGCCACGTCTGAGGTTTTGGATGCAACCTCTTTGACCATCTGCGCTCCCATGTTCTCGAAGGGATCCTCCAACTCGATCTCCTTGGCAACGGTTACCCCGTCCTTGGTCACGGTGGGAGAACCCCACTTCTTGTCTAAGGCCACATTTCTTCCCTTGGGACCAAGTGTAACCTTGACCGCTTCTGCCAATTTGTCAATTCCCCTTTTTAGCTTTTCTCGCGCCTGAGTATCGAATTCCATGATCTTCGGCATATCTATCAACCTCCCATTATCTCGTTTTTGTTTAGAAAACTTTTTCGCCTCGATGATCAACTACCCAATCACAGCCAGTATGTCGCTTTCTCGCATTATGAGGTAGTCGACATCATCCACGGTGACCTCGGTTCCGGAATACTTGCCATAAAGAACCTTGTCTCCCTTTTTCACTTCCATGGCCACTTTCTTTCCCTCATCCGTGACCCTGCCCGGCCCCACTTCCATGACCTCACCCCGCTGGGGCTTCTCCTTGGCCGTATCCGGGATGATTATGCCACCCTTCTTCTCTTCCTCTGCCTCCAAGGGCTTGATCAACACTCTGTCCGCCAAAGGCTTAACCTTCATCGCACAACCTCCTTGTTTGAGAGTTTAACAATTACTGTGGTTGACCTCAAAGTCTGTTAGCACTCTACGCTGGAGAGTGCTAAAAAGTTGGCAAAAAATTTTGGGCTTTCTTGGCACACCCGGCTTGCCCCAAGGAGATGCCAGAAAGGCTCTTAGGCGACGGTTCGGAAATATATGGGCCCGGACTTTTCTTGTCAACTACTTTTTTGGGATTTTTTCACCTGCAGATATATTCTTCTCAACCCCTCCAGGGTCAGGGTCGGATTAACCTCTTCGATTGTCCTGGATTCCTTTGCCATCAAGGCTGCCAGCCCACCGGTGGCAATAATCTTTGGTCTTTTCCTTATCTTGTGCTCCTTTTTCAACTCCTCCTTTATTCTATTCACTATTCCATCTATCTGCCCAACCGATCCGAAGATGATCCCGGATCTCATGCTCTCCTCGGTGCTGTTGCCGATGGCCTTCCGGGGTCTTTCCAGACTTACCTTATACAACTGCGCGGCTCTCTGGAACAGATACAGAGACGATGTCTCAACACCAGGTGCGATAGCTCCCCCCAGGTATTCTCCCCCCTCCGAGATCACGTCGAAATTGGTGGAGGTTCCCAGGTCCACCACGATGGCGGGGCCTCCGTAAATCTGGTAAGCCGCCACCGCATTGGCGATCCGGTCGCCCCCCACCTTGGAGGGGTCATCATAGAGAATTTTGATTCCCAGCGGGAGCTTCCAGTTGACCAGAACAGGATCGACTTTCAAAAACTTCCTGCTCATCTCCTGATAGATCGGGGTGAGCGGGGGAACCACGGAGCAGATTATCACGCCGTTGATTTTGTGGTGATTATGCAGGAACTGCCTCACCAGGATTCCGCACTCGTCCACGGTAACAGCGTGATTCGACGTCACCCGAAAATGATCGATCAGCCTGCCCCTCTGGAATACTCCCAGCACTGTATGAGTATTTCCGATATCGATTGCCAAAAGCATAACCATATCCTCATCTATGGATAATCCTAAGCACTGACCTCACAAGCCCAAACCTCCCCAGGCCTCCTCTCCACGGCAGAGGGGGCTTTTGAGGTCCCCTCTCCTTTTTAAGGATAAGGATCGGGGTGAGGTTCTCAAAGACGTTCCTTTCGATCTGCCTTATCAATCCTCTTGAAAATATCATATCTACATACGTTCAATTTGAAGCCCTCTAGAGGGATTTTTGCTCGGGTGAGGTCGACCGAAGACGCGTCGAAGGTGGTCATTTTTTCGTAGTTGTACTCCAGCCATTCACTACCAATCACCCGCGAAAAATATGGTCCGGCAAATCCTATCAAGAAGTAAGCCGGCTTGTATTTTTTCACCAGGCCAAGACGGTTTCTGCTTCTGTTGAAAGGAATCGCCTGGGGGGATATGAGCCCATCCTGGTCTAAGATATAACGTCCGGAATAATAACCCATGTAACCGATATCCTCCGCGCAGACCGTATCAGCAGGTTGGGTATTCTCCAAAAGCCACAGTCCGATGCTTTTGTGAATGTCTTCCAGAGCTATCTGTTCGGCACTCAGCAGCCTGAAAGTGCGCTTCACCTGCTGGAGGTAAATGATTCCTGCCAGGATGCAAACTGCGGATACAAAAGCTATTCGCAGGGTCCTCAGATTCAGTACAGTCCTCCATCTCTTCCCGAAGAAGTCGATCCCCTTTTTCAAGAACCTCTCGGTCTGGTCGAATGCCAAATCCGCCCCAAAAGCGACCAAAATCAAGTAGCCCAGGTAAAAGGGAACATAGTACCACAGGTGTATCTTGGTCTCAGCCACGAGGAATGAGCCAAAATACAAAAAGGTCCAGAGCGCTATGATAGAGTAAGATTTGGCTCTAGTTAGGACTCGGTAGACTCCGGCCAGTGAGAGAGCCAACAGGGGCCAGCCTATTTGGGTCTTCAGAAACAAGAATTCCCAGATGATCCTTAACTTGGGCGTTTCCCACACCGTTGCGGAATACAAAGCTTTTTTGCCAAGCACCGCGTTAGGAATAGGTGACCCGAAATAGAAGATGGAAAAGACCAGCCAGGGCAGGACCAAAGCGATGGAAGCCAAAACCATCTTTGTGGGGAATCTTCTCTGTTGCAGAATAAAGTGCGCTAAGATGGCAAGTCCGAGAATTATGCCATCTACTCTGGTCAAGAAGGTTAAGGCCAAGAATAAAGCGGTCAAACCGAGATTCTGCTTATGGTAGAAATAAAGGGATGCGGCGATAAAAAGCACGTATAAGCTGGTCTCCATGCCGGAGATGGACCAGACCATCACCCGGGGGAAGAGAACGTAAAAGAGGGCGGCAACCGTCGCCACACTTATCTTGAACTGTCTCAGCAAGAGAAAGATCAGGATTCCGCTGAGACAGTCCGCTCCGATATTTATTATCCGGGCAAACAGCAGGATTGGCAAGCCGAGCTTAGTCAAGAGGGCTAATAGCAGTGTGTACAAGGGCGTGGAGGTTCCCAAAACCCTCTCCCCCTCGTTATAGACAAATCCCTTCCCGGAAGCAATGTTCTCTGCATAGCGAAAAGTAATAAACGAGTCATCTGCGAAGTGGTTGGAATAATATGTTAGAAGACCCCGCGTCAAGGTGGTCACGAGGACAATCAGCACTATAGTCGCTATTGTCTTCCCACTGCGTTTGTTCATCTGAGAGACTGTTCCTGAGCTTTTTCGTTCTATTGAAGAAATGAAGCCGGATGCGAGTTGATAATTATTGTCTCCTAACCTCCCCCATATCCCCCCCTTAAGAAGGAGGGGACTTTTTGCGTCCCCCCTCCTTTCCAAGGAGAGGACCAGGTTGAAAATCCCACCCTTCGACGAGCTCTCCTCGAGTCTGAGCGACCTCGGAGTCGAAGACAGGGTGGTGACAGTTCGGCTTCGCTCACTGTCCCTGAGCAAGGTCGAAGG
This sequence comes from Candidatus Zixiibacteriota bacterium, assembly GCA_049679185.1. Lineage (GTDB taxonomy): Bacteria > Zixibacteria > MSB-5A5 > MSB-5A5 > SM1-73 > SM23-73-3. Next base: position 14,607 of record JBAUFO010000089.1, on the reverse strand, counting down.
GAGTGAAGTCGAACCACCAGCGGCGGGGGTGAGGCTCCTGAAGAATCAGATCACCGTCACCTCACCTGCCCTTACCACGCTTTCGCCACTTGCGGTCCTTATCAGCAGAGATCCGTTGTCGTCAATGTCCTGGGCCACGCCCTCTATCTTTTCTCGTCCGAATTTCACAATCACCTTCTTGCCCAGAAGTGAAGAAAACCTCTTTATCAATGGCCGCTGTGGAGCCAGTCCCTTCTTCTTGAAATCCAGGTAGATGGATTCAAACCTGTGCAAAAAAGCAGCTAACAGCTTCACTCTGGAGATTTCCTCTCCCCACTCCATCCTGATCGAGGTGGCACGTGCGGAGAGATTCTTGGGGAAATCCTTGGGTAGGTGGTTAACGTTCACTCCTATCCCCGCGACGACGAAATTGGTTCTGTCCAGCTCCGCGGAGAGTTCCAGGAGTATTCCGCCCACCTTCAGACCGTTTATCAGACAATCGTTGGGCCATTTTATCCTGGCATCCAATCCGGTGAGTTTTCTGATGGTTTGGGCCAGGGCCAATCCGGCACAGATGGAGAGCCCGGGAGCCTTAAAGGGCGGTACGTTCGGACGCAAGATAAGGCTTATCCACAAACCCAGCCCCGGCGGGGAATACCAGTCCCTCCCCATCCTTCCCTTACCTTTGGTCTGTTCATCCGCCACGATCAGAGTCCCCTCCCTGGCTCCGGCCTCTGCCAGACGGAATCCCAACCGGTTGGTCGATCCCACGCTGCGGTAGGACAGAACGTCCTTTCCCAGAATCTTCGTCTTCAGCTTTCCCTTCACCTCTCCAGCCAGAATGAGATCAGGGCTTTTCAGCAGCCGGTAGCCCTTTCCCTTCTCGGATAAGATCTCAAAGTCCCACCTTCGGAGTTCCTTGATCGCCTGATAGACCACGTAAGGATGCACCCGCAACTTCTCCGAGATCTCTTTTGTGCTCAGAAAGATGCGCCGCTTCTTTTGTAGAAGTGACAGCACCTCTTCTCCGGCTGCCTGTATACTTCTTGTCATATGACGTCCGTCGCTCTCCTGGTTATGTGGGTGAAACCCAATCCCTCGCCGAACGAGCTAAGCATTCGGGCGGGATGAATTCCCGCCCCCATATGTCGGGTGATGGAGTTAAAGCATCCTTACTCAAATCCGTAACTACGGTTCGACAAGTATCAGACTCATATCCAGCGCAGGGGCGGAATGAGTCAAAGCCCCCACCGAGATGAAGTCGACTCCGGTCAATGCGATCTTTCTGACATTCTTCAGGTTGACGCTTCCCGACGCTTCGATTTTGATGGCCCGGCTGGCGGAGCGGATCATTCGCACGGCCTTTCTCATCTGGTCGCTTCTCATGTTATCCAGCATTATCCAGTCCGGCCTTGACTTAATTGCTTCCCTCACCTCGGATAGATTTCTGACCTCCGCCTCAATCTTCTCTTTTGGGCACTTCGATCGCGCCCGCATGATCGCCTGGGAGACCCCGCCCGAGGCCTTGATGTGATTCTCCTTAATCAGGATCATGTCGAACAGCCCCATGCGATGATTTTCCCCGCCTCCCGCCTTCACCGCATACTTTTCCAGAACCCTCAGGCCCGGTGTGGTCTTTCTGGTATCCAGAATCTTTGCTTTGGTTCCCTTTATTTCTTCCACATACTTAGCAGTGAGGGTGGCAATTCCGGAGAGTTTTTGCAGGAAATTCAATGCCGTCCTTTCGGCCGAGAGTATTCCCTTCGTATTTCCCTGAATTGAGGCTACCTTTGTTCTCTTTTTGATTCTATCTCCATCCTGCCTCAACACCTGAAAAACAACTCTCGGATTCACCGCCCGAAAAACCATCCTGGCCACCGACAATCCGGCCAGAACCCCTTCCTGCTTGGCTACGATAATGGCTTTACCGGCAAGTCTATTTTGCAGCAGTGCTTCTGAGGTCACATCTCCGCTGCCGATATCCTCTGACAGCGCCAGGCGTATCAGGTGTTTTATTTCCGGATCTGTAATCCGCATGAGATGAATTCTCCAGAGCATAGCAAGTTAACACAAATCGCCCACTTGTCAACGGAAAACAGGTGAGGCTGTTTCTTTTCTCGCCCCGGCGCGCCTTCACGGAGATATCTGCCGGTTGTCGAGACCAATTCAAACTTGACCTTATCGGTGTCCTCTCTGATCTGGAGAGCCTGCGATTTGGGATAAGAAAGACCCCTCCTTCAAGAACTGAAGGGAGGGGTCCTTGTGATCCCGCACGATTAACTGCGGAAAAGGTAGTTGATCAGGGCAACCACATCGGCGAGGTTCACCTCGCCATCCTGGTTGAAGTCTCCCAGACTCATGGGGCTGGGTGGTAGCCCCCCCCTGTACAGGTAGTTTATCAAGTAAACCAGGTCGGCGATGTCCACTATCCCGTCACTGTTGGCGTCGCCTAAGATCACATCGGTGAAGATCCAACCAGAGATAGTGGCTGGTTGCACCAAGACCAGGCCTTCGATATCAGTGTAAGAGTTATAGTGCCCCCAGTCTTCCCTGACCTCAAAGTTGACGGGAATAGATATTCCGGCAGGAGCATTCTCATCCACCCTGAAGTTGACGCCCACAAGAACGCCTACCCCTGGCTCCATCGATGCCCACGACGAAATGTTCTCATTCCACCAATCGCCATAGGTGAAGAAAAACAGCTCGCCTGGGCGGATGACGGGATAAACTTCCTCCCATCCGGGTATCCGTGCTCCGGATATGTCCACCCCTTCGACCGAGAGGAGATTCTCGTCGAAAACCAGTTTGAAGGTTGCGCCTCGGGCCGAGAGCGAGTTCGACAGCCATACCGGAACCGACACAACGTCACCAGGATGAGCAGAGGTGGAGACCAGCACCAATTCATCCGAATAACTCTCCGGCGGCCCATCACTATGGCTCTTCAAGGGGATTTCGACGGCATCATGCAGAATCACCCTAAGCAGGTACAGAAGATCCGCAATGGTCCCGTATAGCGAATCGGCATTCGCGTTGGTGGCACACATCTGATACAACGGATCATATATGAAAACCCCTGGACCCCCAAGAAGGAACTGCTGGAACAGAAACCAATCTGCCACCTCATAGGTGAGGCCATTATAATTGACATCACCCCGCTTGCACTCTATCGGACCTCCAACATGTATACCGCCGTCTCTTACACCTGAAACGCCAAGCCTGGTGAGCGCCCCATCTATGGCAGCAAAGGCGTTTGCCTCGACCAAAGAAGAGGTGTCATCGCCGAAGATGACCGGAAGATAGGTGGGAGTGTCCACGTCAGATATCTCGAACGTGAGTCTGGCGATTTCCTCCGGAGCGCCGCAGGTAGGCAGTGTATCTGAAGAGGAACTAGTGAGGAATTCCGGGCAGGCATTAATCCTGACCGAACCCTCCTCCAATCGCGGCTGAACCAGCTCCCAATCCTCCAAGGGAGTCTCCGAGAAGTCTACACCCATCAGAGTGAGGCTGTTCGGATCATAATCTATCTTGAAGCTGATCCCGTGAACTGACTCGGTTCCCGAGCTGCGATACAAAACCGGAAAAACCACGGTATCATTGGGTAGGGCGTGCATGGTGGTCATCCAGGTTTCGGCATCATGCTGAGACAGGCTTGTGGGTTCAACCACCTCAGGTGCATCATTTAAAATAACCCTCGCCAGATGAATGAAATCGGCCACGCTCCAGCGAAAATCATCCCAGTTGACGTCTGAATTGGCAGATTGCTGTTCCGGGTCTATCACCAAGACGCTGTCCCCGTACATCAGATAATTCGCAAACAGCACAAGATCTGCCACCTCGTACGGGACGTAGTTTAAGTTTATGTCTCCACGAAGCTGAGCCGAGGCAGGGGAGATTGAAAGGAGCAGAAAGGTAATCAGCCACACCTGCCCCAGTGCCAGTTTGGGTTTAAGATAAGACATGAAGACCCTCCGCAATTGAAGGTTAAAGGTTTTAGTTTGGCAAAACCCTTAGCAAAGGGTCATAAGGACGTATAGCCCACTTTTAGGAATCTATCTTAGTATAATCGACAGATCACGATCTGCGCACAGCGTTTTCCTCAAAAAAATCTCACAAAGCACAATCATCCTTCTTACCGATCAAAGAGCCCTCTTCCCCCAGCTATCAGACAAGATGGGTCGTGGCTTTCAATAATCAACTCCGGAAAAGATAATTGATCAGGGCAACCAAGTCGGCCAGATTCACCTCCCCATCTTCATTGAAGTCTCCCTGCCCCGCCGGACTGGGCGGCAGGCCTCCCCGGTAGAGATAATTGATCAGGTAGACTAAATCAGCCACGTCCACTATTCCATCACTGTTGGCGTCGCCTGAGATTGCATCTGTAAATATCCAACCGGAAATAGCAGCAGGCTGAATCAAGACCAGGCCACTGGTATCGGTGTAGGAATTGTAATGCCCCAAGAGTTCCTCAGTCTCGAACGTAATGGGCACGAACTCCCCCACAGGAGCGTTCTCATCCACCCTGAAGTTGACTCCCACAAGAACGCCCGCCCCTGGTTCAATCGACGAAAACGAGAGGTTGTTCTCATTCCACCAATCGCCATGCGTGAGGAAGAACAGCTCGCCCGCATGTATTACCGGATAAACGTCCTCCCATCCGGGTATGCGAGACCCAAGAGTCTCCACGCCTTCCACCGAGAGCAGGTTCTCGTCGAAGACCAGCTTGAAGGTAGCACCCCGTGAGGGAAGCGAGTTGGCGAACCATATCGGAACCGACACAACCTCACCGGGATTAGCTGAAGACGAAACCAAGATGAATTGGTCGGCGGGATACTCCTGTCCGCTCTCTTCCTGACCTTTGCACACAAGCTCCACGGCATCGTGCAGAATCACCCGATTCATATAGAGAAGATCGGCAATGCTCCAAGGAAGAACGTCGCAGTTCACGTCTGAATTAGCCGCCTGCTGTTCGGGATCGGTCAAGACGCTCTCCCCTTCCAGAAGAAACGTATGAAACAGGACCCAGTCCGCAACCTCGTAGGCGATCCAGTTCAAGTTAATGTCTCCCCGAACCGGCTCTTCTGGATAGAATACGGTTATCCCTCCGTCCGAGAACTCCAGGGAAGGAGATATGAAGGAGAATTCCAGACTCTCCGGAGGACAATCGAAGGTATTGAACTGAGCAGAATCCTGGCTCACATACAGCGTGTCAAAGGATGGATCTTGAAGAGTGTTCTCCAAGCAATCACTCACTTCCCACTCAAATGTGATCGGGAAAAAGGCTCCGTCAGGGAAGCCCTGGTTGTCAATTACAAAGGCCAAAACCACCAGCGTGACGTACTCAGAATTTGGGCCAAGTGGGACCCCCTGATGCCCGTCGGGAAGATCATAGATTCCGAAGAACTGCACTTTGTAGAGGCTGTCCGAATAGGCGAGAAGACGGTAGGTGAATTTTTCCCAATCACCTCCCTCCAAGATTTCGCCCGGTTCGGCTCCTACGAAGGTGAGATGGTGGTAACAGAAATCGACCTCCAGATGAAACTGACCCACCTCCACATCGTTTCGAATCAAAATTGGGATCTCCACAAGTTCAGCCACCAGTTGACTGCTCGTGTCAATCTTGATGGAAGCCAGGGTGCTCTTTTCGACGAGGCCGTGGTGGGCAGGATCTTCGTTCGTCCCGGTTCCAGCCACGACCGGTCGAAACGCCGAAAGGGCAACCAAGAGGCAGATAAGGAGAGACGCTTGTCCCGAAACGGATTTGGGTTTCATGAAAGACATGAGGACCCTCCGCGTTTAAAGGTTAAAGGTTTTTAGCTTTCAAAACCTTTAGCAAAGGGTCATAAAAATGCAGCCCGCTTTCTTAAGGAATCCACTCTCATAATACAGACAACCCGCGATTTGTCAAGTACTTTTTCTTGATTTTTCTTGATTTTTCTTGAAAATCTGCTATAGGCTCTCCGCCAAAAATCCTAACCGGTTATTCTGTCATCATTTCGCTTTACATTTGGCTACCGACCCGTTAGATTTCATCTGTCATGACCGGACGAGTTATCCTCATCATCTTAGACGCCTGTGGCATCGGCGCACTGCCCGATGCTCACCTTTATAACGATGAGGGATCGAATACCATAGCCAATACCGCCAAGGCAGTTGGGGGACTGAGAATGCCCAATCTGGAAAGATTGGGACTGGGCAACATTGACGCCATTCTGGGGGTCAGTCCGAACGCTTCAGCATCGGCTAATTTCGGAAAGATGGCCGAGCTTTCTGCAGGAAAGGACAGCACCAGCGGGCACTGGGAGATCATGGGTTTGATCACCGAGAAACCCTTTCCGGTCTATCCACACGGTTTTCCGCCGGAGGTGATTCGAGCTTTTGAAGAAGCCATTGGCAAGAATACATTGGGGAACAAACCGGCATCGGGAACGGAGATCATAAAGGAACTGGGGGAGGAGCACATAACAACCGCTAAACCCATAGTCTACACCTCAGCCGACAGTGTGTTTCAGATCGCAGCGCATGAGGATGTCATACCGGTGGACGAGTTGTACCAGATGTGCACGACCGCCAGAAACCTACTGGTGGGAGAACACGCTGTGGTCAGGGTTATCGCGCGCCCCTTCGTAGGAAAGCCGGGATCTTTTAAGAGGACTGAAAGAAGAAAGGATTTTTCACTCACTCCGCCATCCGACACGGTCTTGGATATTCTGAAGGCAAATCACCTGCCGGTGATTGGTCTGGGAAAGATCGAAGATCTCTTCGCCGGAAAGGGGCTAACTTACAGCATCCATTCGAGGGATAATTCAGACGGCATGGACAAGCTAATTGAGGCGGTAGAGAAATTCAAAGATGGGCTTATTCTCATAAACCTGGTCGATTTCGACATGCTGTGGGGGCATCGCAACGACCCCAGAGCGTTTGCCGACGGTCTGGAGGAATTCGACCGAAGACTGCCGGAGGTGATGGAGCGTCTGCAAGGGGAGGATATCTTAATCCTCACCGCAGATCACGGATGCGATCCCACCACCCTCAGCACCGATCATTCCCGGGAATATGTGCCTCTCTTAGTGTACGGCGAGTCAATCGCCAAAAACAGAAACCTGGGGGTGCGGGAGAGTTTCGCCGATGTGGGCGCAACCATTGCGGAGATTTTCGGTATTAAAGGAACAGGAAGCGGGAAGAGCTTCCTTGAGGAGGTTAAAACGTAGAAGAATGTAAAATTCAAAGAGAAAAATTCAAAATTACAATTCAAAAATCAAAATTAGAGCGCGATCACGTTTTCCGGTTCTTGAAACTTTGAATTTTGAACTGCAATTTTGCCCATACGGGCAAGCGTCTGCTTGCATTTTGCTTTTTTAATTTTTGATTGTCATTAATCCCTCTCCCCTGGGGGAGAGGGCAGGGGAGGGGGAAAAACACAATTCCGGATTGGAAGAGCAATGTGAAATCTAATACTGTGACAGAAAAACAATTGATTGAAAAAGCCAAAAGGGCGCGACTTAAAGCTTATGCTCCCTACTCGAACTTCAAGGTCGGTGTCGCGCTTCTGACCAAAAGTGGAAAGGTATACACCGGCGCAAATGTGGAGAATTCCACCTTTGGGTTGACCGTCTGTGCCGAGAGGGTGGCGGTCCTTAAGGCGGTGAACAAAGGAGATAAGGATTTCGTCAAGATAGCGGTGGTGACGGATAGGAATCCCCCGGTGACCCCGTGCGGAGCTTGCAGGCAGGTTCTCTCCGAGTTTGTAAAGGACCTGAAAATCGTCTGTGCCAATCTCAAGGGGAAAGTGGATAAGTATACTCTGAAGGAGCTTTTGCCTGAGGCTTTTGACAAGCGGTCAACGGACACGTCCTGAAGGCGTAGCCTGAAGGATCAAGCGGATTAAACGGATAAAACCTGAGGGATTCTGCGGCGGACGGCGGACTTGTCCTGAGCGAAGTCGAAGGACGGTCGACTGCGGACTTAAACAGAGAGGTATAGATGGACATTGCCAGGATGATAGATCAGTCTCTTCTGAAGCCGGACGTTGTCAGGCAGCAGGTGGAGCAGCTTTGCGTGCAGGGCAGGGAGCATGGCTTCATCACCATAGTCGTAAACCCGGTTTGGGTGAGGTACTGCAAAGATCAGCTTGAAGGCACCGGAGTGATGGTGTGCACCGTTTCCGGCTTCCCGTTGGGTGCCAGCAAGCCCGAGGTCAAAACCAAAGAGGCGGAGATCGCTGTCCGCGATGGCGCTGATGAGATCGATATGGTGATGAATGTCGGCGCCTTCAAGACCGGCAATCTTATGCTGGTGGAGAAAGAGATCAAGGACGTGCGAAGTGCTATCGGTAAGGATAAAGTGCTGAAGGTGATAATCGAAGCGGGATTCTTGACCAACGAGGAGAAGGTCAAAGCCACCGAGATAATCAAGGCCTGCGGAGCGGATTTCGTCAAAACCTCCACCGGCTTTGGGTACGGCGGCGCCACCGTAGAGGATGTCAAACTCTTAAGAAAGATAGCAGGCGAAAGCATGGGAGTGAAAGCTTCCGGAGGAATTCGCGATTATGCGACCGCTATGAAGCTGATTCAGGCGGGAGCCAATAGGATTGGCACTTCCTCCGGAGTTCTAATAGTACAAGAGAGTCTGAAAAAGAAAGATTAAGGAATCAAGGATCAGTTATATGTCAGGAGCGCAGGGCACCCGACCTGCGACCGGACTTACTGGACTTACTGGACTTACTGGAGGTTGTTTTTAGTTTTTTTCATCATTGGTTTTTCGAAAACTGAGTATGGAAGAGATATTCATCTCTCATAAACGGGGGAGCTATCCTTTTCACCATTGAAGATATGGTTCGAAACTCACCATAAATGGTTCGACGCTCACCATAAATGGTGAATTTGCTCTTTATGGTAAGAGAGACAACTTGTTAGGTTTTAGGTGATAGGTGTTAGGTGCTAGGTATCAGAATGAGTTGCGGTAGATGATGTCTCTGCTTACGCGCACTCCTTATAAGTCGTGGTAACGAAGAAGTAGGTTCCATACTTCTGTTGCGGAAGACCTAAGCCCATATTCCGATTCCCAGCAGACGTTCTATGTGTGTCAGGCCACACTCCCTGGCCGGGCAGGCATGGTGAGCCATGAGCAAGAACTGACACAACAAGAATCCAGGCGGGAGCCAATCGGATTGGCACTTCCTCCGGAGTCAAGATCGTTTATGAGAGTCTTTCAGCCGAAAAGTAAGCATTGATTTAAGTTCATCACGGATTCACCCTGAGCCTGCCTTGGGCGGGCGAACGGGCGCCTCGTCCGTGACGCATATTCTAAGGTAACGAATACGGCGTCCTTCACCTCCGAGAAATCGCTCGACGCATTCGCCAGGTAGTAGTAGCGGTCGGTAAGTCATGGGTTGGAAAGGAGTGCAAAAGCTTGCTTTTGCGACCTTCAAAACCGCATCAGCCCCCCGGGGCTGGGTCTCCGCCCTGCTGCGACGAGCTGACTCATTCCGTCAGGTCACGTTTCAGAGGAAGTGACCGGGCGAGCAGAATAATCTGCCCGCCCGCTTTCTCTGTGCTCCTTCTTACAAGTTCAGGTGCCTATGGGCCTCACCACATGCAGTACATGCACCAGCAGTAGATTGGCGATGTCAGGATGCACGCGACTCTTGACCTGCCAACTTGTCAACTGAAGGCGAGTCGGGGCTCAAAGCGTCTTGAGATACGCCTACAAGTCTTTGATCTCCTGCTCAGACAGCGAGCTGAAGGAGGGCATGTTTTGGTAAGGAGTCAGAAGTTGCCGAGTTACGTTTTCCGGGGTGGCGGGTCTTCCGCTGGCCGGGAGGTTCTCTCCTTTCAGAACTCCCTTCAAACCCGGACCCAACTTTGAATCGGTTCGATCGGCGTAGTGGCAGAAGGAACACTGTTTGTCGAAAAGTCCCTGCCCTCTCTCCACGCTCGAGGGTCCGCTGACTTCGGAGTCCGCCTCTCCTGCAACGGTGGTCTTTTCTGTCACCAGGAAGAAATACCCCGCAGATGTGAAAAACACTGCGAAGGCCAACCCAAAGACTGTCATGCCCAATCCTGGAACGTACCTGAGGAACTGCTTATAGAATTGCACTATCGAAATCTTCAGCGCCAGAATGAAGAAGAGCGCTAATGCCAGCACGCCGTGAAACACGGCTCTGGTGGAAAGCTCTTCACCGGCCATTATCACGTAATGCAGGCAGAAATAACTTATCACCAGGAACGTCACCGCGAAGAGGGCCCCGGCGATCTTGTGCAGCCTGCGAAGAAAGGTAGCGCCGATCTTCCTCTCTGCCTTGCCCATCAGGGTCAACATGCAGATGATCGCCACCAGCCCCAAAAGCAGGAAAAACACCGCTACCACAGACTTCGTGTGGAGTGGCATGGGTTGATCCCTTTCTTCTCAATCCGTGCTACCCGTCTGTTCTCACTACTCGGCCGCGCCAATCTCGCAGTAGTACATCTTGTCCAGCTTGTGCTCAGATGCTACGGGACAGGCCCCGCAGAGGCATCCGCTCTTGGCCAGTTCGCAGTCGGTCTTTCCTACTGCGCAAAAGAGCCCCTGCTTGTTGTCCTTCATGCACTGGTTGTGGCTGGGACACCCGCCGCAGATGCACTTCTGCATGTTCTCGGGAGTATCAGCTACTTTTGCCACAATTCATCTCTCCTTATCGGTTTTGGTTATTCTCCACACGTTGCCACCAGACTTCTCCCCCTTCTTGAATCCTACCTCCCCGTGCAGGTCGGTGAAATATAGGCCGTCAGGTCCGAAGGCCAGACCACAAACGCTGGCCGGGCCTTGGCCAACGTATCTGGCAAATTCAGTTAGGTACTTGACATTGTCCTGCTCGTCGATGAACAGCTCTACGATTCTTTTGCCCTTTACGCCCCTTCCCTCGACATAGGCGTATCCGAAAAGACCCACAAAGAGGTGATCCTTATGCCGGGCTCCAAAATGATCAGCTGCAAAATCGATGGCGGTGGGCGCCTGGGTGTACCACCAGACGAATATCGAGTTCTTTCTCATGGACCCAGGCCAGCCGTAATTTTCGCCGGGAAGGATCTTGGCGATCCGATCATCCACCGCTGGCCCGTTGTCTGAGACATAAAGGTGATCGTCGGACTTCCTCCATGCTGCGCCGAAGGGATTTCGCAAACCCTTGGCGTAGACGTAGCTTTTGGGGTCGGGATTGTCGTCGGGTATGGAACCATCGAAGTTCATGCGAAGAATCTTGCCCCTCAGATCCTTGTCGTCCTGCGCAACATCCGGATTCACCATCCCGTCACCCACGTTTACGTATAGCTTCCCGTCGTGAATGGTGAGGGCCTGTATCTGGTGGGCGGCGTTGGTGGAGAGGATGCCGTCTAAGACGGTGTGGGATTTGTCAGCTTTGAACCCATCCTTGGTGCTGAACTTGACCACCCTGTTCTTGAATGCCTTGCCATCCTGATACAGCATGGAGGCGAAGACGTCCCCGCTCTCGTGCACAACTATCCCGGTAACGCCGGATTCCCCCGTGCCCGGCATCTTGGAATCGGGTTCATAATTCAGAAGATCCTCGGCGAACACGGAGAGCTTGAATTCATTGCTGACTACCTTGATTCTTCCGTAGAGTTCGGTCAGGTAGAAGAGAGGGCTTCCCTTTTCTTTCTTGGGCTTGGGCACGAAAGCCAGATTGACCGGAAGCGACAGACCGGAGACTACTTTTTCGATTTTGAAACCCTCTCTCAGTTCCCAGTTTCCCTGTTGAGGCATATATTTCTCCCCAGAAGCGGTGAACCCCTTGGCTCCGGCGCACCGCACACAAGAAGTCGCTTAATAGACCGCAGCGGAGGCTCCTTTAGCAAGGAAAGCGACTCCCCTCCGCTACGAAGATTCTCCTCCGGCTGAAGGAGAACTTACTTCTCCTTCTTCATGGCCTTCTTCACCGAGGCACAGTAGGCGGTCAGGTCGGTAAGCTTCTGGTCGTCCCAGGCAAGGGCTTTTCCTTTCAAGGGATTGACAATACAGAACTGGACCACCTGTTCTAAGGTCATAACCCTCTTGGCCATCATGAAGTACATGGGATATTTGGCAGCCAGGTTATCCCAGGCGGGAATAGTCATCTCTCCCATCTGGCCCGCCTTGGTTCCTCCCTCCATGTGGCAGGAGTTGCAGGTCATCCCGCTTGTTCCCAGGGTCGTATCGCTGAACAGCATCTTTCCGTTCGCCACGGACTTGGTCAGCTCCGCAGCGGGATCGGCCGGCTTGGCCATCTCCTTCTCCTCTTCCTTCTGGGCAAAGGCATACACCATGAGAGCGACAAGCAAGACTATCAAAATCAAAACGGTCGCCTTTTTCATACGATTCACCTCCTTTCAGAAATCCCTGTGAAATCTCGCATAGCTCTGGATCCTCCGCTTCCCTTTAGCTGCCGGTTTGACAAAGAAGCGTGCGCCTAGCGAGTTAAACACCGCCCGCTCTTAGCCAAACCCTCACGATTCCTACTCTAGTCTATTTGCTCGAAGATAGCTGAATCGGAGTTTTGTGTCAAGGGAAAAAACGGCTAAACAGCAAAATCAGAAATGCTATGAAACGGATTTCGATTTGATGCAACGGCACCAAGAATCTTAAGTCCCTCTGCAAGAACAACCGGATACTTGTTGTTTGCGCATTGGTAATGAGTTCTGCGATTCGGATCAGATGGGTATAGTAGTCCTGTGCCAGAGTGACAGCACCAAATCGGTTCTACAATCTGTGCAGGAGTTTCTCGGACCTCACTGGTTCATACGGGTCGACACCAACAGCGATGAGATCATCAATGTCGGGGAAGTGATCTACTTAGTGAGCCATCTATACAAGGGAAGACCGCCGCCAGGCTGCTAGCCTTGTAGCTCAGGTGCCCTGCGCACTCAGCCAATGAATGGCGTCAGGAGCACGGGGGCTTCCTGACCCACAGTCACATCATGCCCGGCTTTTTGTTCTCCGCAGACCATTTGACGGTCTGCTTGATTCTTTTCTCCCGGGTTTCTTTTCGCTTTGCATCTGAAATCCACCCGATATACAGTCTCCGATAGCCGGGCGCAAAGTTGTTGAAATTCTCCAGAGCCTTCTTGTTCGCCGACAGTGCCTTCTTCAGATCAAGAGGAATCACAAGCCTTTTCCTGGGCGGTTTGTCTTTTGCCTCTTTGTCCTTTTGCTTCTTTGCCTGCTTGAACTTGGCCAGGCCTGCTTCGGTCATCCTCCCTTCCCGTATCATCTTCTTTGCTCTTCTCTTGTTCAGTTCGGACCAGTTGCTTTTCTCATTGCGGGGCGTGAACTTCTGGGCGTACTTTTCCTCGTCAATCCTTTTCACCGTGCTGTCAATCCACCCGTAGCACAACGCCTCTTCAACTGCGTCATCATAAGGGATTCGGGGCTTTCCGGTGTGCTTCTTACAATAGATCAGCCATACCTCTTTTTGGCTGCTGTGATTCTTCTTCAGCCAAGCCCGCCAATCATCCCGGTTAGTCACATACAACGTTTTGCTCTTTTTCACGATGACTTCACCTCGCCGGCGGCAGATGGATCGCGACTTTACAAACCTCGTCTCCCTGCAAGACTGATTCCAGCAACTCGACCTTCACAGGTTGCTGCAATATGTATTCCCATATCCCTTTGTAGAAACCAGCCCCGCAGTAGCAGTAGCTGGGAGAGATTTCTATTCTGGCCCCAATCGCCTCTCGTATCCTGGGGCAATGGCAATAGAGTGCTCGTTTCTTTTCGGGGTCCGTCTCCCCCAGGTACTCCACAAGGTTCCCGCTTTTGGGCATCTTGGTAGCGATGATCCGGTGACCTTGTCTGACCCCGGCTAAGCCCCACCCCCGGTTCATGATGTCTTCGACTATCTCATCTTCGAGTACCAGGGTGTTCTTCAAGAACGAAACGAACTTGTCTTTCAGCAAACTGTGTGCGACGTCAATGTCTTTTGTCTTGGCATATCCATCCCTGATTTCGCGCAGCTCAGATTCTGGATACCGACAGGCACACCCGGTCATTATCTCTATTCTATTCTCTTCATCTACCAGTGCATCCAGGCGATCCATTGCATCCTTGGTCCAGTCAATAATCTCACTGTGGCCCGAACGAGATGTAATTCTCTTGCCCCCCTTTAATACCTTCTCTCTTATTTCTTCTCCTGCGATTCTGTCCAGGCAATCATAGAATTTCGCCACCCAATGTTTTTCAAAATCAGTCTCGTTCATTTTGCCCATTTCTTCAGGAACTCCTGTGCCTTCTTCCTTGTCCTCGGACTCTTGCTGTCAGTTTGCTTCTTCACGAATTCTAATATCTTCCTCTTGTTCTTAGCTCCCTCGAAATATGCGGAGAACGCTTCGATGGCATAACCTTTGATCAAGTCTCGGCGTTCAGGATGGTGATGCGTGTTATCTATAGTCAATAGCTTATTCGTAATCTTGGTCTGCAGCTTCGGCTTCGCCTTGGCGATCTTTGCGGAGTTGCCCGCAACGTGCGCCGTCGGAATCATGCTCTTATCGTCGAGTAGAGCGTAAAACTTATCGAATATCTTCTCGAACTTGCCCTTTGTGTCGACCTCTGTAAGGTTTGCTATGATATAAATGGCAATGTACTTGAAATAGGTGTTTGGGC
>JBAUFO010000088.1:0-2187 GCA_049679185.1 Candidatus Zixiibacteriota bacterium | reverse complement strand
CCCAAAGTCCTTCTGCAGGCCGAACCGACCCGCCCTTCCGGACATGTTCTCGTACTCGCTCCAAGTTATGGACAGCATAACCGGTTTGCCGGAATACTCCCCCTTCTCGAACTTCTGCGTCTCGATGAACACGGTCTTGGCAGGGAGATTTATTCCCAGAGCAAGGGTAGTGGTGGAAAAGATCACCCTGATCTCCCCCTGAAGATAGAAACGCTCCACCACCCTCCTCTCATCGAAGGTTAAATCCGCGTTGTGGAAAGCGATGCCCTTCTGCAGGCACAAGCCGAGCCTCTCCTTCAACGTGGTATTCTCCAGCTCTGATAAGGCTTCGATTGCACCCGCACTTGAAGGCAGGTTTACCCTTTCCGAAAAGAGAAAGGCGCCCTTTTCACAATCTGCCTTGCTCTTCAGGAAGATCAAAACCTGCTCTCCCTTTTCAAGCAGCTTCTCCAGATTGGCAAAGAGGATTTCGTGCGATAGCTCTGATTCCAGGGCCACCAGTTCGTCAGTCCCCTCTTCACCGGAGTTGTACTTCCTGAAATGTAATTTCCCGTCAAGTAGTACCCCCTGCAAAAGCTCCACCGGCCTGGATTTATCGAAAAGAAGCCGGCATCCCAGCCAGGTCGATAAATGATCCACGTCCCTTAAGACCGCGGACAGGCCCAGAATCTGTGGGGAGTACTTTGAGCTTCTGATCTTTGTCAGGGCCAACTCCAGAACCGGTCCACGACTCGGATCGGCGATCATCTGCAGCTCGTCCACGACCAGCAGACTGATCAATCTCAGGACGTCCATATTCTTGATCAGAAGCTGGTTGAACTTCTCATAGATCATGATGGCCAGATCGAAACTTCCTCTCTCGATTGACCTGTCATGCTCCTGCCGGTCGCGGGTGGAGATGACAACCTTTATGCCTAACTCAGAGTACTTATGGCAAAAGTCGGAGTATTTCTCCTCGGCGATGGCCTTCAGGGGAACAAGAAAGACAACCTTCTTACGTTTGAACAGACTTGCCGCCGCTGCCATTTCACCGCAGAAGGTCTTGCCTGACGAGGTGGGTGCGGAGATGATTAAGCTTGCCCCGTTCAAAAGATCGTGCTTGGTTACAGCACTAGCTTGCAACGGGAGAAGATTCTCCCCCTGGCTTTGTCTCCAACTCTCGATAACCGAATGTGGAATACCGTAACGTAAAAGCTTCTCCACCTTCATTTTTAGCCTCCCGCCTTTGTCGGTTCATGGTTCATAGTTCATGGTTCATCGTCACAACCCCTCCCCGCAACTATGAACAGTGAGCCGTTAGCTGTTCAATAATCTCACAGGTCAATATAGTGCACATTTGTGCCGTTGTCAAGCAAAAAAAAATAAAACAATGTTTTCCTCGGCCAGTGAACCCTCATGCCCTCAACTTGGAGGTCCTTCACCTAATGACGTATTTCTTCAATATCTTTTCGTCAACTTTGCCGTCGATTAGATTAGGGAGATCTGGCGTCAGTTTTCTGTAATCCAACTGGCTTCTGTTCACAGGTGTGACGAAACATATTGTGACGACTTTCTTAAGGTGGTCCGTTTTTGTGAACATTCTATGTCCCTTCCGTCCTCCGACCCGGAGCTTTCTGATCTTTCCAGTGAGATCTTCTGGAAGAAATTTCAAGGGTGCTCCTGCGTTCGCCGGATCACTGGCGATTACTTTGAGTTGCGTGTCAATCTGACGTTTAAGAGGTGAATCATCTTGAAGATGTTTGTATTGGTAGTCGAAGATTCTGTGCCAGACTATCTTGTAAGAAGTCAATCCCCCTCCTCCACATTCTAAAGACGTCTCATGGCGCTTATGAAATCAGGATCAAGGCTAAGCTCCAAATCTTCACAATCGTCATCAGATAGACTGACAGAGATTCTTCTTGGCAGCTTTTCCTCAAATAGGTCGTTGACGTCGTTTTTTACTGCCTCAAGGAATTCTGCGTCCAGATATGCCTTTTCTAGCAATTCCTTTTCTGAAAGATACCCGTAGGTTTCTACCGCTTCGTCGATTTTCTCTTTTAGTTTAGCGTCCACGTGGGACAGGGCAAGAGCATAAAATGTCAAGCTCTTCTTATCCGTCAACGAGTACCCGTTTCCTTGGCCGCTCTTAAGAGGAGTTGCTTTAGTATGATTCATTGACAACAGCTGTTCATTGATAGTGTCTAAATC
>JBAUFO010000087.1:0-5369 GCA_049679185.1 Candidatus Zixiibacteriota bacterium | reverse complement strand
ACCACGGTCTGTGAGAGGATATTAAGAAAGCACAAGAGTTATGTTCGTTCCGTCTCCGCCACCACCAGGAGCAGAAGAAAGGGAGAAAGGCAGGGAAAGGACTACATCTTCCTCACCGAGGAGGAATTCAAGAGGAGGATCAAGAGGAAGGAATTCGTTGAGTGGGCCTGGGTGCACGGACACCGATACGGGACGCTGAAGGAGTTCGTGACCAAACTGAAGAAGGGCAAAGTTGCCTTCTTCGTCCTGGATGTGCAGGGGGGAATGGCCATGAAGAGAAAATACCCAGAAAGCGTTCTGATCTTTCTTCTGCCACCCTCCATGAGCGAACTTAAAAGAAGGTTGGCCCACAGGGGAACGGAAAAGATGGCGGAGATGAAGCAGAGGCTCAAGACAGGGTTAAGGGAAATGACCTTCTGGTCGAAGTATGATTATGTCGTGATAAACAAGAACTTAAGTCAGGCGGTGAGGTCGGTGGAGAAGATCATAGAATCGGAGAGGCTAAAATCCAGCCGGTTTGATTACGCCAGTTGGAGGAAGGGCAAAGGAGTAAACTGAAAGTCCAAGATCCATAGGCGAGATTAGTTCTGACCCGCGATTAAGAGAGAATCGGTTAATCGCCAACCGGCTTATTTAGAGTGGCCCGGTTCCTGATGCAGCGAGAGAACAGAAACTTCTCTTCAGATCGGGCAAAGATTTCCTAAGGATATGTCGTTTACCCTTTTTGCCATAGGATGACAAAGCCAAGGGAGGAACTGATGGAATTAGATGCTGGCGAGAAATTGGATAGGAGGTACAGCAACCGGTTTGAAGCGGTTCTGGTGGTTGCCAAACATGCCAGGAGGTTGAACTTAGAAAGGCTGAGGGAGAAACCGGAGGAAGAGGAAACAGTTGAGCCGGAGGAAAAGCAGCCGAAGGTCATCGCCGAGGCCATGAACAATGTGCTGAAAGGAAAAGTGGAATTCGAGAATCCGGAAAGAACTTAGGCACCTGCCTAATATCCTCGAACCTCTGAGGATTAAGCTTTCGGATAAGGAGCGATCTGAGTGGATAGCAACCTGGTGATAGTCGAGTCACCCGCCAAAACCAAGGCCCTGAAGAAGTTCCTGGGCAAGGAGTTCGTGGTGGAGGCATCGGTGGGCCACGTGAAGGATCTTCCCCAGAGGAAACTGGGGGTAGAAATAGAAAACGACTTTTCCCCCGACTACGAGATAATAAAGGGGAAAAAGAAGATATTAGACCAACTTAAGTCCCGGTCACGAAAGGCGAAAGCAGTCTATCTGGCCCCGGACCCGGATCGTGAGGGAGAGGCCATCGCCTGGCACATTGCCCAGGAAATCGAGAAGATCAACCCGAGGATCTTCCGTGCCTCCTTCAACGAAATCACCAAAGAGGCGGTTTTGGAAGGAATAAAGAAGGCCGGCCAGATCGACATGAACCGGGTGAATGCCCAGCAGGCCCGCCGGGTTCTGGACCGACTGGTGGGCTACAAGGTCTCCCCTCTTCTCTGGAAAACCGTCTTCAAGGGCCTAAGCGCCGGCAGGGTGCAGTCGGTGGCCCTGCGCATCATCTGCGAAAGGGACGAGCAGATCGAAGGCTTCGTGCCCAAGGAGTACTGGAGCATAACCGCGCTTCTGGAGACTGAAGAGAAGGAGTCGTTTTCTGCCAGGCTGGAGAAGATCGACAACGGAGATTTCGAAATCGCGACCGGAAAGGAGGCGGAGGAGGTCCGCGCCGACATCACCGATCAAGAGTTCGTGGTGACGGAGGTTAAACGAGAGAAGAAGAAACGCAACCCGTATCCGCCGTATATTACCAGCTCCCTGCAGCAGGATGCGGCGCGGCGGCTTTCCTTCTCGCCGAAAAAGACCATGGGCATCGCCCAAGAGCTATATGAAGGGATGGAGCTGGGGGATTCGGGAAGTGCGGGCCTGATAACTTACATGCGTACCGACTCCTTCAGGGTGGCGGAGGTGGCCAGAAAAGCAGCCAGCGAGTTTGTCGGCAAGACTTACGGGAAGGAGTACCTGCCCCTCAAGCCCAGGCATTACAAATCAAGGAAAGCTGCTCAGGAAGCTCACGAGGCCATAAGACCCACCTACGTGGACAACCTACCGGAGAAGATCAGGGGATACCTGACTAAGGATCAGTACAGGCTTTACCAGCTAATCTGGAACAGATTTGTCGCCTCGCAGATGAGCGCGGCGATCTACGATTCTACTACAGTTGATATTGAAGCGGGGAAATACCTGTTTAGAGCCTCGGCGAGCCGACTCCTGTTTGATGGTTTCCTGAGAGTCTACCAGGAGGTGAAGGAAGACAATTCGGAAGAGCCTGAAGAGAATAAACTGCCGGCCCTGAGGGAGAGGGAGAGGCTGGATCTTCTTGAGCTAATCCCCAAGCAGCACTTCACCAAGCCTCCTCCCCGATTCTCCGAGGCCACCCTTATAAAGGAACTGGAGGAAAACGGAATAGGCCGACCCTCCACCTATGCCCAGATCGTCTCCACCATCAAGCAGAGGAAGTACGTGGAGGCGAAAACCCGCAGGCTTTTCGCCACCGAACTGGGAAGGACGGTAAATCAGATTCTGGTTCGGAGTTTCCCCGACGTATTCGAGGTGAAATTCACCGCCAGCATGGAGGAGGAGCTAGACAAGATCGAGGAGGGAAAAGAGAAATGGGTCAAGGTACTTAAAGATTTCTACGTCCCTTTTAAGCTTAATTTAGAGAAGGTGGAGAACGACAAAAAGAGTATCCAAAAGCTTACTCAGCAGAAAACCGACGAGGTGTGTGAAAAGTGCGGCAGCCCCATGATCATTCGCTGGGGAAGAAACGGCAAATTTTTGGCCTGCTCCGGTTTTCCCAAGTGCAAGAACACCAAGCCGCTGCCGGGCGACGAGAATGGGATGCTGTTGTCGGACGAAAAATGCGAGGTCTGCGGAGCTTCCATGATGATAAAGATGAGCCGTTACGGCAAGTTTCTCTCCTGCTCAAAATACCCCGAGTGCAAGTTCACCCGGCCTTTTTCCATCGGGGTGAGCTGTCCGGAGGAGGGTTGCGACGGCTCGTTGATCGAGAGAAGGACAAAAAGAGGAAGGATATTCTTTGGATGCTCCAGCTACCCCAAGTGCAAATTCGCCACCTGGGATAAGCCGGTAAACCAGCCTTGCCCCGAGTGCGATGCCAAGTTCTTAGTGGAGAAATCCTCCAAAGCCAAGGGTGAGTATCTGAAATGCGTTAAGTGCGGATATGAACAGGTCCAGCCGGTAAGTGCCGAAGAGGTCAGCGCTACGAAGCTGTCAACGGACTCGTCCTGCACTTCGTCCTGAAGACTCAGTGTCGAAGGAAGGGCTCTGCCCGAAGGATTAAGCGGATTAAACGGTCAACGGCATGAACCGTACGGTTCGTGCCGACGGATGGAACGCCCAGACGGGCCGTCCGTCCGGACGGATTAAACGGATGAGAGGCGTATGTGGGCGGTGTGATGAGTTGGAATCGATCCGGTGTTGTTATGCAAGACTTTGAGGCAGAGAAAAGCGATTTCCTTCAATACCTTCAGCACGAGAAGAACTTTTCCGAAAATACGGTCATAAGCTACGAGTCTGCTCTTCGGAGCTTTGGCGAATTCCTGAAGAAGAGAGGCATAAGCGGAGATTTCATAGGCCAGCTTTCCCGACCCTTTTTCCGCGATTTCCTGATATCCCTCAAACGAAAAGGCTTGAAGCAAAGCAGCATCGCCCACCGGATTTTTGTGCTAAAATCGTTTTTCAAGTACTTAGTTAAGAGGGGGCGTACGAAAACGGATCCCGGTTCATATCTTCAGATACCCAGGAGAGGGAAAAGTATTCCCTCCTATTTGACCATTGCTCAAACGGAGGAGCTGCTCGGACATCCCTCCCGGGAGGATCTTTCCGGCCTGAGGGATTTGGCCATACTGGAGCTCTTTTACAGCACCGGCATGAGGCTCTCGGAGCTCTCCGGGCTGGAGCTTTCATCGATAGATTTCAAAGGCGAACTGATCCGGGTGATGGGGAAGGGGAAGAAAGAGAGGATTATTCCGGTCGGGGGGGAGGCGTTGAAGGCTTTGCAGAGCTATCTGGATCGGCGCAAGCTATGTTTGAAGGACCTATCTGAAACTGATGGCGATGCAGTCTTCTGGAATCGATTCAGCAAAAGACTTTCCTCCCGCAGCGTGAGAAGAATAGTCAAGAAGCACGCCCAAGCGGTTAGCGAGGAAAAAGGAACTGCCCCTCACACGTTGAGGCATACCTTCGCCACCCATCTTCTGGATAAAGGAGCCAATCTTTTGACGGTGAAGGAACTTTTAGGGCACGAAAGCCTTTCCACCACCCAGATCTATACTCACGTGACCACCGATAAGCTTAAGAAAATCTACAAAAAAGCGCATCCCAGGGCTGAGAATTGAGTATATACTATGATGGCAAAGGAAATGGAATAATCGGGCGTAAGTAACGAAGTCGACCACTGTGGCTTCGGCCCAGAATGAGGCAGGTTTCAAATGATGAAATCGACCACCATAATCGGATTGAAGCACCACGGTAAAGCAGCCCTCGGCGCGGACGGACAGGTGAGCTTGGAGGAGACCATCGTCAAACAGAACGCCAACAAGCTCCGCAAGCTATACCACGACAAGATATTAGCCGGCTTTGCCGGAGCCTCCGCGGACGCCTTCACCCTGTTCGAGAGGTTTGAGGCGAAGATAGAGGAGTTCAGGGGGAATCTCCCCAGGGCAGCGGTGGAGTTGGCCAAAGACTGGAGAATGGATAAGTATCTGCGGAGGCTGGAGGCGCTTCTGGCCGTGCTGGACAAGGACCACGCCCTGGTGATCTCGGGGAACGGAGACGTTATCGAGCCGGATGATGGAATAGTCGCCATCGGTTCTGGAGGAGCATACGCCCTGGCTGCGGCGAGGGCCTTGAAATCTCACTCGGACTTGGATGCCGTGGCCATGGTCAGGAAATCGATTGAGATAGCCTCTTCCATCTGCGTATATACGAACGACAAGATAATTATCGAGGAACTTTAGCGTCCGCGGTGTTTTTTTGGAGTGTGAGAACCTGTCTTTTGCTCTATCCAAAGGCGGGAGGCAACACTCCAGTAGTTTTTTTGAGGAGAGCGAGTCGTGTTCTAAAACTCCGAATGTCGAATCAATGTTGTCCCGGAGTCTGGATGTTTGTAATCCATTGATGGTTAAACGGTTACTTTGAAAGGGAGATTGTCACATAGGCCCAATGGAAGATTAGCGCCGCGGCCTTACGTGCGCTGTGTGGATAAACAAAAGTTCATAATTCCAGAAGATAAAGAGTTTGAAAAATACAGAAATTTGTTATATTTGAGTATGTATAGTG
>JBAUFO010000086.1:0-20474 GCA_049679185.1 Candidatus Zixiibacteriota bacterium | reverse complement strand
GAATTTATAATGCGCCACTTTCTGTCCCCATTTGTCCGTCAGGAAATCAGTGGGCTGAGGGAAGTATTCAATCTCCGAGAGGAGCTCTTGATTGGGAAGATTCTCCGGCACGGCTAAGTAAATGTCGACATCTTTCACCACTCCGGGGCCATAGTTTCTGACCTGGTTGGTGTATTCTAAGAACTGCTCTTTCTCTTCGGTCCGGGAGTAAGTTTCCTTATCGTGTATCTTTATCTTATAGATCTCATCCGTTTGATAATCCACATTCCACAGGTTCTTGCCGTCCCAGGCAAGTCCGCGGGCATACGCGTCTGGCGCATCGAAAAACAGAATTACCTCTCCCTTATCCGGGGTGATCATATATATCATGTCGTTAATCCGATCGGTGACCCAAAGATACTTCCCATCGAATGCCAGACCGCACGGATAACGAGCCGGCGAGGGGATGGTTTTGATGGTGGTCCCATCCTCGGTGCTAATCTGGTGGATCTTGTTGTCTCCGTCATCGGCTATCCACAGATACTCTCCGTCCCAGGCCAATCCCTCGGGCCTCTTGCAGGGCGCCCAAAGCGTCTTAACCACGAGACCAGTCTTGGGATCGATCTGATATATGAAATACTCCTCCTCCGATGCATCCACGTTCCACAGATACTTCCCATCCCAGGTCAAACCCCGCGGCCGGTATCCCGGCGACGGAAGCGAATCTATAACCTCCCCACTGCCGGGATCAATCTTGTAGATCATATCCGTCTTGCGATCACAGTTCCACACGTATTTCCCGTCGAAGGTCAAACCGGTTGGACATGAGCCGGGCGACGGGAAGTGTTTCTCCACGTGTCCGGTCACGGCAGAT
Organism: Candidatus Zixiibacteriota bacterium; assembly: GCA_049679185.1. Lineage (GTDB taxonomy): Bacteria > Zixibacteria > MSB-5A5 > MSB-5A5 > SM1-73 > SM23-73-3. The sequence goes on along the minus strand of JBAUFO010000086.1, from coordinate 19,621 downwards.
ACTCGTGATGATAAACCGAGCACCATCCATCCAACCACAAAGAAAGCGAAAACGAGATATTGTGATTTTCTCATGGATCACTCCTTCTTCTAATGGATTTAAAAAGTTCTCGCCTTGTGGGATTGAAAACAAACTCGTCTATGGCGTCGTTTCCTTAATTTTCTGATCTTTTTCTTCAGTCGATTTTTGCTTACGAAGATCAAAAGGAATCAGTTTTCTTATGTGAAAATACCAGCCACGTGTCTTGGTAAAAACAGAGGAATCTCCCATCCCATGTCTTTTGTAAGCATTATCTCTGTCCACACTCATTTCCCCATACCCAAATCGAATACCCCATGAGTTCCAGATGTTATCGATTATTCTTGCGTTAAGCAGAATGAATCCCCCAGTTGCACCATCCGTTGTTCTGGTCTTTGGATCAAAAACATCGATTTTCTGATTGTCTCTTAGTAAACTTATATTAAAATGTTCACGGGTCCATGCACCATACACTTCGAAACCAGAACCTAGCCGAATTTTCCCAATTTTCAAATAATCCAGTATAAAACTGAACCCAACACCAATTTGCTGTAAATCGCCTTCAGCAGTTGCTGGGTATCCCTGCAATGTCGTGTTCTCATGTCCGTATCCGTGAATCCAAGATAAACCAAATTCAGCCTGGAATAATGGTTTCCATCTGTAGAGCTTGCTTTTTCCCAGTAGAAAAAGCGACAGAGTTGTTCCGTAAGTCTCACATGAGAAGTTGATATCCCCGATTGAGGTGGACTCATATTTAAACTTTGGCTGAGGGAAGTACAGAGCCCCGAAAGCAAGTCCCCAACCCAACATTTCTGTATCGGACTTTTTCTTCGCAAGAACATCCGAGAGGGGCGTAGTGCCCAAGAGGACGCTAATAACGTACAGAAAGAGGAATTTCCTCATCGTTTGCCTCAATTGTAGAGTAGGGTAGAATCCAAACTGGCAACGAACATATGTTTGAACCTAACGAACAAAACAGGTCTCCACACAAGCATTACTTTCATCAAGTTTAGGGTGAAATTCATAATAGCCAATATGCTCCGTAAAACTTGCATCATCGCCCGAGGCATAGAAATCAAAGACCATATGAATGCTGTAAGGGTCAACATCCGTAATTGTGAAAGCCATCATTTTGTGGTAACCGTAGTGATAAACCTTTCCAGAACCCAGGAAAAATCCTACAATTCCAGAAGCGGCGTCTCTGTTTTTCACCAGAATCTCATCGGGACGAGTGTTTATCACATAATAGTCGATGTGCACACTTCTATCTTCCATTCTGTCACCACATCCACAGATGAATAGTGCTAACCCGAACAGTAAAAGAAACAGCAATGTTTTGCGAAAAACTTGAATGTGCATTTTACATTACCCCGCATTGTACCATGATTCTGAAACCACTCCTTCCTCTTCACACTGAAAAAAGATTAAAAGAAAAGGTGCACATACATGAGGGTCGAGATTGAGGACTCGCTTCCTCAATCCTTGATGTAGTATATCCACCACCGGTCTTCTTTCTTGTAAAGCCTTGTCTTGGTGTACTCCGTTATGCCGGTCTTTTGATCCACAAAGGTCACTTCCACCAGGGCACTATCGCCTTCGACCTCCTCCTTGTTCACCACTATCATTTTGTTCTGCCATTTCAGCCGGGTGCCTCCGCTTCCTAAGAAATTCTGCCAGAGTTGTTCCTTGACTTTGGAGAAGACCTCCGCGCTCACGCTGTCGGGGAGTTCCCTCAGTTTTTCCCGGGTGAATCGGTCTAAATCCAGATACGTTTCCAGTGATGCGGTGTCGGCCTTGTTCACCGCCTCTATGAAGTCCATGACCACCACCCGGGGACTGGGCGTTTTGCCACACTGAGTGGCGAAAAGGAAGATCAAAATAAGAAGAAAGGGGAAGATTCTCTTTTGCATTTTGCTCCCTTTTGTGCGGTTGAAACTATTCTTCATATCACAGAAGAAAGATACCGCTCCGGAAATAAATGTCAACAGGTTTTTGGAGAGGCCTCACGCTGGCAAAGCTAACAGAGAGAGGAAATATAAGATGTTGATTGACGTGTGGGCAACGGGGGGAATCTCAGAGATGAAATTCTACTACGTGCCCATCCTTCAGCATGAAATCCTTCTGAACCATCTGGCCGTCGAAGACTCCCTCACCCCAGACCCGGGCAAATTTCAAGCCCCGGGCAAAATCCTTGTGGATTTCTCTTGCTGCATCCAGAAGCGTGCTGCCCACTTTCATAATCACCGGATCTTCATAATCCGCTTTTTTCCCGGGAGTCTTTGTGTAGACTCTCAGAATCTGCAGCGTGTCGAATATATATCGCTTCAGTTCTTCCAGGTTGGCCTTCTCTTCGGCGGATATGTGAAAGATAGGGAGCTTGTCTCCGTACGATTCCTTTAGGATACTCAAATTTGTCTCGAAAAGCGGCAGATCACTCTTATTCCCCAGAATGACGGTCTTCTTGTGGGCTATACCATCCGCCGGATTGATCTCCCCTTCGTTGCGTTTTAGGATTATCTTGTATCCTTCCAGTTTCTTAAGCACCGCTTCGATCTCGTCGGCCATGGTTTCTGACCCCAGATCCGCCACCAGTAACACCAGATTGCAGTTGCGGACGATTCCTGCCAGCCAGGGCTCCATGTGTTCAGCAGCGATGGGAGGCGTGTCCACCAGCTGAATCTGGATATTCTCGAACGGCATCATCCCGCAGAGAGGTTTGACGGTGCTGTATGGATAGGCAGCAACCTCGGGGGTGGCGTTGGTAAGGGAGGCTAATATCTGAGATTTCCCGGCATTGGCAGGACCGGTCAAAACCACCTGGGCCGCCCCCTCCTTTTCTACATAGAACTGATCGCCTCGTCTGGCAGTCTTCTTCTTCTGCTGGATTTCCTTCTTGAGCTTGGAGATTTTGGACTTTATGTCCGCCTGCAGCTTGTCGGTGCCCTTGTGCTTGGGCATGATGGCAAACAGCTCGTGCAGAATCTTCAGCTTCTCCTGCGGATCCTTGGCATTTCTGTATCTCTTTTCAACCTCGAAATACTGAGGGGGAAGATTCGCCGGCATGATAAACCACTCCCTCTTTATCGGGACCTACAGATGAGTCTACGTTGTCTTTTCATTCAGACTGTTCGACTCAGGAAGTCAAGAATAGAGAATCCGGGCTTAGTTTTTTCGCCCGAAACCCTTGGTCAATTTTGAATTTTTAATTGCAATTTTTATCTTTTCTTTTTGAATTTTGAGTTTCTCGAAATCTCTGAAGAAACGTACCACAAGCTATAGGGATCAATCACTAAAAAGGATAAAATCGCGCTTCAGTCCAGTAATCCTCCTGTAGAAATCTCTGCTGGTTCACCAAGGCCCTGAGATGCTCTCCCTCCCAGTCGGCCAGATAGGCAAAAAGCATCTTCACGTCTTTTTCCTCAATCTCCTGAGCTGATTTCTTGTAAAAATCTATTGAGTTCTTCTCCAGGAGAATTCCCACGGACAGCGCGGCCATCTCGAAATGACTCTTATCCAACCTCCCTTTGAACTCCTTGGAAAAGATGGGGCTTTCTGAGGTGGTCTCGAGAATCTGCTTAATCTCCTTCACCTGGTCAAACTTGAATTCTCCCTCCTCTTTCACGCTCTGATACAAACCCTTTAGTATCTGCATATGGTTGGTTTCGTCCTTAGCCAAGGAGGCAAAGACCTCCTTCCCTTTCGCGTCTGAGGTCTTCTCTTCCGCCAAACGATAGAATTGATAGCCATCATATTCCACGCGGATGGCGTTTTTCACTACCTTCAGGAGTTGCTCCTTTTTGTCCATTATCCTTCTCCTTCAACCGGCGGGTTCACACGTTTCTAATATAGACGCAAAATTCACCTTGTCAAGTTTGACACGAATCTGAGCTTCGGGAGAAGTGATGTCCCCTGAGCCTAAAGAAACCAGCACCTAACTTAAGTTAGGTGCTGGCCAAAACACCGTGGATCTGCCTGAAGTCATACGACCCGTAGGGGCAAACACTCCAAAATGGGTTTCACAAGTAGCATCTTCAGAGCCCCAGTAATGTCACTTTGCCGGTTCCAGGAGTTATTTCCCCGATCGGGTAAGCGGTCTCCTTCAGTGAGGAAAACCGCCTCAGTATTCTATCCGTCTCCTTCTCTGGTGCTACCAGGACCATCCCGATTCCCATATTGAACGCCTTGAACATCTCCCGGTTGTCTATGTTGCCCAGTCTCTGAAGGAGACCAAATATCGGTGGGATTCTCCAGGAATCGGCCGCAACTCTGGCATCGCAGTTCTTGGGAAGAATGCGTTTCAGATTCCCTCTGATCCCTCCACCGGTAATATGCGCAAGCCCCTTGATCCTGGATTTTTTCAAAACCGGGAATATCGAAGGCGCGTAGCATCGGTGAACTTTCAGAAGCTCCTCTCCTACTGTGGTCCTCAATTCCTTCACGTGGTGGTTGACGCCCAATCGTGCCCTCTGGAAGAGGACTTTCCGGGCCAGCGAATAGCCATTGGTGTGAAGCCCGTTTGATTTCAGTCCGATTATCCGATCTCCCGGTCGGATGCCTGAGCCATCGATGATTTTCCTTTTCTCCACCACTCCGACAATGCATCCCGCCAGATCGTATTCACCTTTCCTGTAGAACTCTGGCAGCTCCGCGGTCTCGCCGCCGACAAGAGCGCAGCCGGCTTTCCTGCACGCTCTGGACAGTCCCTTGACGATCTGTTCCACCACGTCGGGGAGGAGCTTTCCGGTGCCAATGTAATCAAGGAAGAACAGAGGTCTTGCACCGTGCACCAGTATGTCGTTTACGCAGTGATTGACCAGATCCTCTCCCACGGTATCATGTCTTCCCGTCATGAAAGCCACTTTCAGTTTGGTCCCCACTGAATCGACGCTGGAAATCAGAACCGGAGATTTATATTCTTTCCTTTTTAAGGCAAAGAATCCCCCGAAGCTCCCGATGCCTTTCAAAACACCAGGGGTGAAAGTCGATTTGGCCAAACCCTTGATTTTCTCCGTGGCCCGATCCCCCGCGGAGATGTCCACCCCGGAGCTTTTGTAGGTAAGTTTCTTCTTCATTTGTCCCTCAATGGTTGGTTCTTACGCTTTCAGGAAAGTCTGGATCAAACCAATTTCTCTTCAATGTCGCATCGGATTCTAGAACCTCCTTCCGCATCGATCTACAGAAGTCGTTGGCCGTTGATCTCCAGTTGAAATTTGAGGTCCAAGAATTCTGCTGCTCGACGGCACACCAGCATTCGCGACAGAAAGATCTCGAAATACTCCATCACCTGGGAGATGGAGGTATCGATCTTGATCTCCAGCGTGACGATCTTCTTCTCCTCATCTACCCTCAGGAACGAGCTTTTGGCTGCGTAGTTCACCCGATCGTGAATGTCCAGCTTGATCTCGTCCAAGGTACGCACGCGGGAGCTGTGTACGTCAGACTTGTCTGCTAAGACCACCGCCGCGCAGACGTCGGAGACCGGTTGACCGTCTTTTTCATCATGGTTTCCGATGGCAGCAATTACGTCCATGATATCTTCCGGCGGCATCTTCATCTCAGAAAGGATGGATCGGGCTAAAATGGCCCCGGTCTGGGCATGATAATCCCGGTTGATCACGTTTCCGATATCGTGCAGATAGGCGGCGATGGCGGCCAGATGCGCCCGCTTTTCGGGATGCTTCAACCTGTCCAGGATGTTGTAGGCAATGCTGGCAGCCAAACTGGCGTGCCTCTCACCATGCTCTGTATAACCGATAACCCCCAGGATCTCGTCTGACTTCTTTATCAGAATCTTCACCTGTTCATTCTTTTTGACGTCCTCTACCGTTATCATCAATTCTCACCTCTTAAAGAATTTTTCTACCTCTCCCCCTACCCCCCTCTCCATAAAATGGAGAGGGGGGACACCGGGGGTGAGGTTTTTAGAATATCAACTTCATTAAGATCTTAAAAACCTTCTTCCTACTTAAGAATCTGAGTTCCATGAATCCAAGTTCGAGTCACTAAAGTGGAGAAAAATCTCAAATTGAAAGTCATCTTCAAGTACCAATTAAAATAAAGGTTGGATATAAGTTTGTGTCTGCCTCAAAGCATATCCATGGGGTCTACATTAACGCTTATACGAACTGCTTCCTTCTTTTTTGCACTTTTCTTATCCCGCAAAAGCTCTTTTATCAAACCGCCGACTCCGGAGACCTTTTTCGTCTTTATCAGCAGTTGCCACCGGTGTTGATTCTTCACTTTAGAGATCGGCGCCGGGGCAGGGCCTAAGATTTCCAGCCTCCCCTGTCTTCCCTTCCCGGCCTTTCTTTGCAAAGCGGAAGAGAAACTCAGGGCACGCGCGGTGACCTGCTTCAAGTTCCTGCCGGAAAAAATCATAAGGATCAGATGGTTAAACGGAGGATAGCCTAAGTCCTTTCGCTGCTCCAGCTCTCTCCGATAGAACCCTTCGAAATCGTGTGAGGCGGCAAGCTTGATGGTCCATTCTTCGGGATAATAGGTCTGGACGATCACCTTCCCCTCCCGCTCTCCCCTGCCGGCCCTGCCAGCCACTTGAGCAAGCAGTTGAAAGGTTCTCTCCTTCGAGCGGAAATCCGGAAGGTCCAGGCCCAAGTCGGCGGAAATCACTCCCACCAGCGTCACGTCGGGAAAGTCCAAACCTCTGGTGATCATCTGAGTTCCCAAAAGGATCCCGAACTTCTTCCTGCCGAAATCACTCAAAAGACGTCTGTGCGCTCCTTTCCTGGTCGTGGTATCTAAGTCCATTCTCTCCATCAGCACGTCCGGGAAACTCTTTTTGACTTCCTCCTCGATCTTCTGAGTTCCTACTCCCTTATACATGAACCTGTGTCCACGGCAATTAGGGCAAAGACTGGGAGCGCCCTTCTGATAGCCGCAGTAGTGGCATCTCAATGAGAAGTCGGTCCGGTGAAAGGTGAGAGTTATATCGCAGCGCGGGCATTTTTCGATATGACCACAGTCCTGGCATTTGACGAACGAGGAGAAGCCGCGGCGATTCAAAAAGAGCAGGGCCTGTTCCTTTCTGTCCACCCTGTCCTTCAGCAGGGATGCGAGATCTGAGGAGAGAAAGCTGAAGTTCTTATTCTTCCTCTCCTCAGCCAAGTCAATGATGTTAACAGCAGGAAGTTTTTGACTTTTCACCCTCTCCATCAATTGACAAAGAACATACTTTCCCCGCTGTGCATTGTGATAAGACTCCAAACTCGGCGTAGCGGAACCCATGATGACCACGGTTTTGTTCAACTTGGCTCTCATCACCGCCACGTCTCTGGCATTGTATCTTGGCGCGGGATCATCCTGCTTGTAGGAGGAGACGTGTTCCTCATCCACGACGATCAATCCCAGATTCTCGAGAGGCGAAAAGACGGCCAATCTGGCTCCCACCACGACGGGAAGATCGCCGTTTTTCACTCTCCTCCAGGTGTCAAACCTCTCCCCTGCCGACATGCCTGAATGCAGGCAGCCCACCTTCTCTTCAAAGTTGGCCTTGAACCTGGATATGATCTGGGGAGTGAGTGATATCTCGGGCACCAGGACCAAAGCCTGTTTTCCTCTTTTCAAAACTTCTCTGATAGCTTCTATGTACACCTGAGTCTTGCCGCTTCCGGTGACACCGTGGATCAAAAAAGGGGAGTATCCGCCCTGGTCCATAGCAGCATTTACTTCCTCCTGTATCTCCTGCTGGTCTTCGGTCAGAGACAAAGGTTGTGTTTCCGGCACATCCAGTCCCCAATCGCTTTCCCTGATTCTTTCAACCTCGGAGGATTCAATCAGTCCCCGTTTCTCCAATCCCTTAAGAGACGAAGCGCTTATCCTATGCTCGGCGGTCAATTCCCTATGCGAAAGCTGACCTTCGTTTTCCAGGAGCAGTGCCAGGCATTTTGATTGCGCAGGAGATTTCTTCTTAAACGCGGAAATTGCGGTCTGCAGAAGCTCCAGACTTTCGGGACTATTATCGAAATTCTTCAATCTCATCACTCTCTCATGTTGAATTCTCACGCCCGGTTTGCTTAAGCGTTCGTCGATTTCGATCTCTCCCTTTCTGCTGAGATCATAGAGCTCCGCATACAGACCTTTCGCCTTGAGGGTTCTGGCAAGCCAGGAGAGCTTCCTCTCTTCGCCGTCCGCCAGAACCTTCAGGATTCCCTGCTGCCTCGGCGACACTCGTGTTGCTGACTTTCCTGTCACCTTTAACCTTTCACCTTCCCCCTTTCTTCTCACGTACATTTCGCTCTTCAACATAAGCTCCGATGGAAGAGCCGCTCTCAAAGCTTCACCCCAGGAGCAGAGATAGTAGTCAGAGACCCATTTTGTAAGCTCAAGCATCTCTCCTGAGAAGAGAGGATAGGGGTCCAGAAGGTCCTTGATCTCTTTAAGACCTGAAACGTCTGAACTCGCGCTCAGCCCTACCACGAAGCCGGTCACAGTCTTATTCCTCAGCGGCACCAGCACCCTGAATCCCAGCTCCATCTTTCCCTCTAGATGCGCGGGAATCCGGTACGTGAACGGCTCGGACAACGGGAGCGGCAAAGACACCTGGGCGAACATGGGAGATTCCTATTCCGTTAAGTTTGAGTTCTCGAGCACTTGAAGCAATTTAAAGCGAATTTGAAAGGATGTCAAGCGAACACACAGGAAGGGAGTGAACACCCGGTATTTAAGTCGCCAGAGGAGCTTGCTCCCCGTGGGATGTTATCCCTGGCCGGGCAGGCATCCCACGGCGATGGGCAGATGATAACATCCGCCCAGGAGCAAGGCTGGGCTTACGCTTTTCGGAGTGCGAAAGTTCATCGGTCAGATCCCGTTTCGCGGGGCTCTCGCGGCTTTCACAACCATGCATCACCCCCGCCATAGGCGGGATCTACGCTTCGCCTCGACAAGGTGATGCACTCCAAAAACGAGTTCGATAAATGGGAGACTGCAGCTAATCAACCCAACGCTGTTCGTTTTGTGGGGTGACGATTATGGCGGATTTTCCCGCCACCGGGCATTTGGTCTCGCAGATTCCGCAGCCAATGCAGAGGTCTTCTATCATGTAGGGGCGCTTCACCAGCCGTTCTGTTCCATCAAAATGGAGCACCTTCTCTTCTTTCAACTCAATCGCCTTGGGAGAGGTGGGGCAGTGTTCCTGGCACACCAGGCAGTTCTCGTTCTTATACCAGGGGAAACATCGATTTCCGTCTATGTAAGCTATGCCAATTACCCATTTCTTCTTCGTCTCTACATCCAAAACATGAATAGCATCCGTGGGGCAGACTTCGGTGCAGAGAGTGCAGTTGAACTCGCAGTATCCATATCGAGCAACGCCGACGGGAGTCCAGAGACCTTCCAATCCCGCTTCAAGAAATGTCGGTTGCAGGAATCTCCCTGAGGTGGAGCAAACCTTTACACACTCATGGCACCGGATGCACCGATCTAAAAATTCGTTCTCCGGCCTTGCTCCCGGCGGCCTTATCAGTGCGGCCGTCTGGTTTCTCGTCACTAAGTTGGTCTTCAGGATTCCCACGGACACCAGACCCACTGCAGCAGACTTGACCATTCGTCTTCTGCCGAGATCGATTCTGTAGGGTTGATTTTTGCCCTTGAAATTGATCGTCGTGACGTGCGGTGAACAATCTTCCACGCAGTCGTAACACTGAATGCATTCACCATAGTCAGTGTTCCGGAAATCGCTTCCTATCGCGTCCATCTTACAGATGTTCTGGCAAACGGCACAATCCGTGCAATCGGAGCTTACCCTTCTTCTCCAAATCTGGAACTTCGAGAAAAACGCGAAGAGAGCACCGAGAGGACAAAGGTACCTGCACCAGAATCTGCGGGACACGAACTCGGCAAGCAAGATCGCCAGGAAGATCAGCAGCACCCATCCGGACATACGGAAGAAGTTGAGTTGGTCGGGCAGAAGCGTTGAAGAGAAAAAGTTGTGCACACTGCCCAGCCAGTCAGGATAGGATAGAACCTGAAAGGCCAGGCCGAATATGGCCGTGGAAATCCAGGTGATTATCGGCCAGACCGAAAGCTCGATCGACCGCGTAAACAGGGCTACCGGATCGAATACCCAGATAAGTTGAGCGGAGAAGACAGCGCCCACAAGGAGAAAAACCAGGATCATGTATTTGAGATACTTGAGCTTGGGATACTTCTTGCCTGCTTTTCTCTTGAAAACGTAGCTGGTCAGGTCCAGGGTCGTCCCCATGGGACAAACCCAGCCGCAGAAGTATCTTCCAAGCGGAATAGTCAGAATAAGCACACCGACAGCCCAGAGGAAGGTTTCCACGAAAGCACGCGCGGAGACCATCGCCGAAAGACCGATCAGCGGGTCCATCCGCAGGAAAAGATCGACCGGTATCTTTATTCTTAGCGGATAGGTGGCAGCCAGAAAAAGAAAGAAAAAGAACAGAAGAAAAAGGATCTGCGAGATTCGTCTTACAGTTTTCAATACGTCCCCCTCATGCTACCTCTCCCCCTTTAGTCCCCCTCTCCATTTCATGGAGAGGGGGAAACAGGGGGTGAGGTTCTTCTTCACCCCATACTGACCTTCTTAATACTAACCTTATCCAGATCGATCTCTCCTAATCCGAACTTGCTTGACTTGACAACATGCGCCAGACCTGCAGATTTGATGCCGAAGAGCGTCGCTCCGTAAGCATCCACTGTCGCGATCTGCGTTCCCGCAACCATGGTCTTCATCACTTTTACGTCTTTCAAGCTCCCGCCCTGAGGGCCATTTTTTACTAATATTCGGTATGCATCCAGGATGGTTAACCGGGGGCGGACAAAATTCGCCAGATCCGCTAATTTGTCGTCTATGTTCCAGTGTACCTTTCCCCGATCCCCGCCCATGATGCCCATCAGGTTTTTTATTCCCATGGTCAGATAGGTCAAACCGTGATTCTTGGCTATGGGGACGTTAATCAGAACGTCTGCTTCCAGGGCGGGCTTGTACAGAGGCCACTTCTTTAAGACTTCGCCTTCCGGAAATTTGACGTCAGAGAAACCCGCGTCCACCATAAAGCTAACATCCGCCCCGGCATCCGAGGCTGCCTTCGCTATTCCGGAGTTGTCATAACATCGAGAGGCCGCGTTGCAGGACCGGTCGAAGACCCTCACCTTCTTTGCTCCGGATTCCAGGCACATTCTCACCACCTCAACCACCACGTCGGGATTGGTGTTTGCCGCCTGCTCCGGACTTCGATCCCAGCCGATGTTGGGCTTGACCACCACCACGTCACCCTTGGAGACGAATCTTTTCATTCCTCCTATAAGTTCGACCGCCTTGCGGGTCATGGAAGCCGGGCCGCCGTCGGTGACCACCGCCAGATCGGGAATTATCTCCTTTTCCTCCAGCGTCTGGGCCAGAAGCTCGGGTAAGCCCAGATGCGGCAGGCTCAAGGACGCGGCAGTCCCCAGGGATGCCTTGATAAAATCTCTGCGTGTGATTTTGTGTCTCATTATGGTGTCCACGACCTGTGAAAGCTCTTTTTACCTCGTTCTCCCGCTGCCTTGCTCAACCGAACTCTCCACGGACTACGAATCTTAGCTGACCGATTAAATGTCTACACGAGCACGAAGTCTTTATTTGAAACGAATTGACCTGTTCTACTATTTGTAGGCTGTGAGTGAGAGCCTACGAAAAGAACTGCCCGGGTGTCTGACTTTTTGAAGGACTTCATCTACCCCGCTTCTTGAAGCCAGGGGAACCACTGATTCAGAAAACCAGCGATATATGCAAAGGAGCCCATGAAAACGAGAATTCCGATGACAACGAGAAGCAAGCCGCTGATGATTTCTATGGTGCGAAAATGCTTCTTCACCCATCCGAAGACACCCAGGAAAGTGTTGAAGCTAACCGCCGTGACAAAAAACGGGATTCCTAAGCCTAAGGAGTAAGATGAGAGAAGCACTATTCCCTGTCCTACCGTGTCCTGATTCGAGGCTAATAGCAGGATTCCGCCCAAAATCGGACCTATGCAGGGAGTCCAACCGAAAGCAAATGCAAGGCCGACCGCAAAAGAGCCGATCGGACCTAAGGGTTTGCTCTTAGCATGGAATCTTTTCTCGTAGTTTAAGAAGCGAATCCTGAACACTCCCATGATATGAAGGCCCAAGAGCACGATAATCACCCCGGCGATCTTGTTGAAAAGGGAAAGCTTGGACAGTAGAAACTCACCGACAAAGGTGGCCGAAGCCCCCATGGCGATAAAGACAAAGGAGAATCCCAGGACAAACAGAAGCGTGTTCAAGCTCACCTTTTTCAGCGCCTGGGACTTCTTGTCGCCACTTTTCATCTCCTCCACGGAGACCCCGGAGATGAAGGAAAGGTATCCCGGAATCAATGGTAGGACGCAGGGAGAGATAAAAGAGATTATTCCGGCAGTAAAGGCCGCCAAAACGGTGACGTTTTCCACTTATTCCTCCAGTAACTCAGTTTGTCATTTCCTGTCGGGTCTGACACTCTCGTCCTTTCTCAGTCTCAAGAGATCCCGGCCTCTGTCGAGAATTTCTATCGTCACCATCAGAGACAACCACGGATATGTACTTGTGATTACGAACTCATGGAGGAAAAATTTGCAGCGGAACCGGCTGGACAAAAAGCGAAAGGGGTGATCAGAACTGAAGGTGCCGTTTCATCATATAAATCATCAAGGCCTTTAAATCAGGATGATTTCTTCTCTATCTTAGCAATCTCTTCACGAATTATCTTTTCCAGAAACTCCGGGGTTAGTTTCTTAGCCACCTCCTGGGCAACCTTTTCCGGAATCCTCTTCTTCAGGTGAGAAACCAGTTGATCGAGTTGAGGGGGGGCAATCACCTTTACTGCCGAAGGTCTGCTCTTGGCAACCTCTTCATCGCGTGGCTGCTCAACCTCCCGCTTCAGATCCCTTACAAAATCCTCGAAACTCCTCTCCTGCTTATCTATCTGGTAGGTTTTACTCTCCTCCTGCTGGAGCTTTACTTTTTCGCCTGAACTCTCATCCCCGGAAAGACGCCGCTTCTCCTCCATACGTGAAGCTGTCTCTTCGTTCTTCCGCGCCTCTTTCTTTAGCTCGTACATGAACCAATCGAACCCGTGAGACGGTTCTTCCTCTGTCCCCGGGGCACCCGGACCAAGCTCCTCCATCAAATCGCTGGTCTCAAGTATATTCAAACCATTGTCCGTTTTTCCCCCATCCGCAGGGCGAAATTCTCGGCGAGACTCTTTCTTGTCAGAAACAGGCTCCCCCATTGGTGTGGGTTCTTTGCCGGTTTCCAGGCTCTCCTCAGAGGGAGGAGTCTTCTCTTTGCGGAGCAGCCTTTCCGCGTGGTCCAGAATCTCACGCGGGTTGAAAGGCTTGCTGATAAAACCGACGGCACCGATCTCTTTTGGCTCTTGCTGTCTGCCCATCTTATCTCCGGACAGGAGCATGACCACCGGAACGTCTTTTAGGCCAGCCTCTTGCCTGAGAGCTGACCACGTCCCTTCCCCGCCTGGCACGGGCATGGAATCATCCAGGAATATTAATTCTGGCTTGTCCCTCTTTGCCACCTCCAGGGCCCTGGCTCCGTCATCGGCCAGAAGAACCCTGTATCCATGCTTCTTCAGCAGAGACTCCGCAACGTTTCTGACGGTAGGGCTTTCATCAGCCACCAGGATCTTTTCAGACATTAGCTTCCCTTCACCGGTTCTTCACCACAGAAGTGAATCGTAGCTACAAATGAGACTATCAGTTATTCCTCACTCATCCCTTCTCCCGCTGCTTGGACAAGACTTGGCTGGCTTGCTCCAATGCCCCTTTCTCCTCTTTGGTAAGATTGTCGTAACCCACTTGGTTGATCTTATCCAGGATCTGATCCACCCTCTCCATCAGCTTCTGCTCCCTCTCCCTCTGCCTGTTGACGACCTTCATCCTGCGTCGATGCTTGAAGTTCCTCAGACGAGTCAGGTATGTTGAGAATCGGAGGATTGAGGGAATTCTGAAGTCGGACTTGATATACAAATACCCGATTACCATTCCTCCTAAGTGGGCAAAATGGGCAATTCCGTCCCCGGTATGTCCTAAAGAGGCCAAGAACGCGAACACTCCAAAGAAGACCACCACATACTTGGCTTTGACCGGAAAGAGGAAATAGATATAAATTAATCTATTCGGGAACATCAGGGCGAACGCCACCAGGATTCCGAAGATAGCGCCGGACGCCCCGATGGTAGGGATCTGCGAGTTAAACGAGAAAACGAAGGTGAAAAGACCGGCACCTAAGCCGGTGATGAAATAATACTTCACGAACTCCCGTGTCCCCCATGCTCTCTCTATGTCAGATCCGAACATCCACAGGGCAAACATGTTGAACAGAATGTGAAACAGGCCCCCGTGAAGAAACATGTAGGTAACCAGTTGCCAAACCAAACCTTTTTTCACCAAAACCGGCGTTAATCCGAAAACGTGGATCAGCTCAGAACGCCAAAGCAACATCAGGACGAAAACCCCTACATTCGCCAGCAGGAGATATTTGACCGCCTTGGTGAGTCCGCCTGGCCCGAAGGAGTAGCTTCTGTATCCGTGGTAGCTCATATATTTATCTATCGGAGAGCGTAAGGGTTTATTTAAAACAGAGCCTGAAAATCAGTTCTCCAAACAAGCTGAGGGATGGAAACAAATGGTTTCTTTCTCCCTCTTCGAGTCACAGCCACAAGAACATTGCCCGTTCCGCTCTATAGGCGTGGATCCTGGCGGCGTCACTAAGGTTTCAGCAAGAGCGAGTCGATCAGAATCCACCTATAGGTATCCGAACACAATAAATACGAATGAACGCGCCCATTCAATTCACGGGATTTCTTGACAAGGCCTTTTTCTTATTGCGCGTAACCAGAAAACCCTTTGTTTCTCGAGCCCCATATGGCCACGAGTTTCGGAGATGCCGTTTCTGTTCACCCGACGTTGGGCATAGCTCGAAGGCTACTCCCGACGATTCGTCCGGCAAGGGTTACGACATTTGTGCCTTCAGATTCGCAGGTTTTGGCGAATGCTCTTTGTTTTGTTACGCAATAAGTTATGGTTGGGGGAATGTCCTTGAGGAATACGGCTGTCGCAACTCCCTGCGAATTCCCCTGCCTCGCTTTTGCGTATGCTGGGGTGCCGTTGGATTTCATAAAGTAACCTATTACTGATCAACATGTTAGTTAGCCAAAATAATCGCCCGGATGCGTCGATTCTGGCGCAATTTTTGCCTAATATGACAGGTGACGCTCTGTTATCAGAGTAACTTAGAATGCTCAGCATACCTTTTCCGTTCAGGAGGTGACAGAAAATGTTTAAGAAAATCCTTACCATAATCCTGACACTGGCGATTCTGTTTGTTTTTGTTGCACCCGCCTTCCCGCGGTGGGGCCCAAAACCGCAGGGATTTGGACCTGTCGTGTTGGGCCACCCATGGGGTGAATATCCCAGAAGCGAACCCAGTGACACTCCTGTTTGTTATCGTTCAGGTGCAGGATTTCAGGACTTGATCATCACAGGAACTATCAGCTTCACCGTTCAGTTCTACCTCAAGTACGTGGTGAAGAAAAAAGCGGACGGGCAGATCTCAATCAAGAATTACGGTAAATCAGATTAAATCTCCTTCTAAAGGTGAGAGAGATGGAGACTCGATTAAAAGATATAAGATCCTCTGTAAGTGTTCAGGTCGAAACCATCAATTCTCTGATTGAGCAGGGGGGATTTACCCGGGCGCTTAAGGAGATCCAAAAAACGAAAAAAAAACCGGGCGTTGATCTGTCACCTGGTGAAAAGGGAGATCTACATCTCTTGGCATCCTTTTGTCTATACAATCTGGGAAGATACAAGGGGGCACTGGTCAAAGCTAATCTCGCCTTCGAAACATTTAAGGACACCTCAGAAAACAAAAAAGTGGCGCAGATCCAGGATATTCTGGGAAGAATTCACTGGGGACTGGGCGATCTGAAAAAGGCGGAGCTTCATATCAGAGACGCCATTTCTACCTATCGCCGGATAAAGGATTTCGTCGCTATAGTAAAATGTAACAATATCATAGCTCGGATACTCTTTACCAAATCCGAATTCGAGAAGGCAACCGAATTTCTCAATGAAGCCAAAGAGCTTTCCTGTTTTATCAACGATCATTTGATGGAGGCAAAAATCTCGGGCAATTTAGGCAGAATTCATTCGCTTTTGGGAAACTGGCAAAAGGCTGAAGAGGAGTTGAAAATCAGCCTCCAGACCAATAGTGAAAACGGTGAGGTTATTGGTCTGTGTAGAGATCAGTTGTCCTTGGGTTACATCTTTGCCTTAAAAAGAGAATTTGCCCAGGCGAAAACACTCCTTGCTTCTGCTTTTGAGCTTGCCCAGAATAATAATTACCTGCGGGAAACGGTCATTTACCATGAATACATGGGGGAGTTGTGTTTCGATCTGGAAAAGTACACGGAAGCAGAAAAGCACTATAACCAGATTATCAATCTTTGGGGAAATTCCGCACCTGATGGCGACATGATCAGTCAAACCTATCGTCTTTTGGCCGAACTCCAGGTTACAAGAAAAGAATATGACAAAGCTCTTGTCTCATGCCAAAAGTCCCTGGAGGTCTCTAAGTCTCTGGGTGAGAAAATCGAGGAGGGAGCCGCATACAGAATCCTCGGGCAGATCTACTCGGCCAAAAACGAGAAGGACAAGTCCTGCGAATACTTCAGCAAGAGCATAGCCATTCTCCAGCAGGTTGGGGCAAAATACGAATTAGCCAAGAGCTATCTGGAGGCCGGTCGGTCACCTATCTTCGACTACTACAAGAGGCTCGGATTCTTAAGCAATGCAGAGAGCTTATTCAGGAACTTGGATTCAAAATATCATCTGGGGTTGGTCAACTCGGCCATCACCCATCTTTTGGTCGGGGAAAAGGACTACAGCAAGGCTCAGGTCTTTTTAGCTGAAGCCGAGATCCTGTTCAAGCAGTCTAACGATCAGAAGGAACTCCGTCAGGCTCGGGACTTGAAGCGCTCGATTGAGGAAGCCCTCTGTCACTCCAGCATGATCGCGAAAGCCAACGGAAAAGTGACCTTTGAGAATGTGATGACCCAAAACACCGAGATGACCGAGATCGTAGAGAAACTCAAGCAGGTAATGGACTACGACATCAGCATACTTCTGGAGGGTGAGACCGGCACTGGAAAGGATCTGATAGCCAAGGCCATCCACTTCTCCAGCAGCAGAAAAGACAAGAGATTCGTTGCCGTCAACTGTGCCGCGCTTCCGGAAAGCCTTCTGGAGAATGAACTCTTTGGGCACAAAAGGGGAGCCTACACCGGCGCTGACAAGGACCAGCCCGGGCTGTTTGAGGAGGCGGAGGGGGGAACCCTTTATTTGGATCAGGTCGAAGAGATTCCCATATCCACGCAGGTCAAGCTGCTCCGGTCGATTGAGGAAAAGGAGATAACCCGGCTGGGAGATACCAAGCCCAGAAGGATCAAGGTGAGCATCATATCCTCCAGCATCGAGGACTTGCGCGAGGCGGTGAAGACTGGAAAGTTCCGTCAAGATCTGTATTTCCGCCTTAACACCTTCAGCGTCAAGCTCCCCTCCCTGAGGGACCGCAAGGAGGACATTCCGCTTTTAGTCAGGCACTTCCTGAAGCATCACGGTGTGGAGGAGAAGAAGGTAAGGGACTTCGAGAGGAATGGCACCGTCAAAAGGTTCTTGGAATACGGCTGGCCCGGAAACGTAAGAGAGCTGGAGAACGAGATAAAAAGAATGGTGGTTCTGTCCCAGGCAGGCGATAGGGATCCATGTGGGGTCCTCTCGGACAAGCTGGTCAACCCGATCAGCAACTGCGCTTCTTCCGAGAAGGCTACCTTGTATCACCTGGTGGCGGAGTTCGAGAAGGAAAGAATCACGGAAGCCTTAAGGCAATCCAATTGGGTGAAGCTAAGAGCCGCCAGGCTTCTGGGTATCCCCGAAGCCACCATCCGGAACAAGATGAAGAAACACCAGATACTGGCACCGGTTTAGCCTAAATGAGTATCACTCGAGTTGCCAAATCCTGTATGTGAAAGAATGGCCTCAGTTCTCGTTTCGAGGACAGAGGCCATTCTTGTGTCTGCGCCAACTGCTCGTTGTGCGAGCAGTCGCACATCCTGACGAATTCTCCACTGGTCTGGCTAACAACGAGTTGAAGCCTGTGCCGCGGCAATTGCCTGGAATTATCTCGCCAAACTCTGCGGAAAGGAGTCTGGCAAAACTCAGATACAAACAAAAGTGATGGGGACGTCAATTGTTACTCCATGCGGCAAAACAAGTTGCCAGGGGGGTCTTTGATCTTGTGCCGGGTGATAATTGGCACGACTGTTGCATACATCATGTTTGACGACGTACAGGAGACGTGGCAGTCTGAAGGGAGAAGGCTGGTTTATCCTTGATGAGCCAGCCTTCTGGGCAATCACTGTCTCATAGGTTCGCCAGTTTTATCCATACTGGCTCCGAGAAAGGAGAATTTCCACGAAGTCTGGCTTACGTTCTTTTAGCTTTTTGACGCAGAAAAGTCTTGATAGTCTCTTGTCTTTTTCTTATCTTTAATATCAAAATGGGGGAATGGATCAGATGTAATTCCAACTCTAAGAGCCATCTTTACGGAGGCAAGCTCATGACCAGACGTAGAAACAAAAAAGAAAAGAATCCTCTAAGCTGGGTATTTGCCATGCCCGTTATCCTTTTCCTCTGTCTTGGCTCGGCAGGTGCAAGAGCAAACGTTCTGGAGTATCAGGGGCAGAAGGAGCAGGGAAGAACTCTCTACAAACTGGCTGCAGATTTGCCCAATCCCCAGGCAAGAGTTCATCGGGTGGGGCTTCTGCATCTGTGTGTCAGCAACTGGGGTTTCTTTGGCAGTGCACCGGGACACTCACTTTACGATCTGAAAGAATCGAAAGGAGGGTGCTTCAACCCCAACCCGGACGAAGAAGTTGTGGCTCCTTCGGCGGAGTATCCACCCGGCTCAGGAATAGACTACCTTTTCTGGGGTGGTCTGTGGATAGGGGCTATGGTGGACGACTACCCTTATGTGTCAGTCGGATGCGACGGTTGGTTCTGGATTCACGAGTTTTGGCCCGAGGCGGGTGAAGAGGGTGCTATACAGGAGGCGAGTACTCGACCGAACGTCTCCTGCTACTCGCCGGAAGCCATGTCCGAGCAGGATATCATAGCGGTCTACACCGATACCTCGGCCGATATTCCGCTTTCGCCGGGAAAGCCCGAGACAAGTGATTTTGATAAGCGCAAGCATTTCCCCCTGGGCCTCCAGATCACCCAGAAAAGCTACTCCTGGAGCTACGAATATGCCGAGGATTTCGTCCTCATAGACCTGTGGGTCAAAAACATCGGGGTGAAGAGAATAGAGGACGTCTACATGGGGCTCTACATCGACGCCGACTGTGGGCACAAGGATGAAAACCCCTACGGTAACTACGGCGCTCAAGACGACATTTGCGGCTTCAGGAGGGTGGTGGGCGACCCGGGATCTGAGTGGGACTGTTCGGACACGGTGAACTTGGCCTGGATAGCGGACAACGATGGACATGGTCTGGCCGGAGAAAAGATATTCA
>JBAUFO010000085.1:0-2923 GCA_049679185.1 Candidatus Zixiibacteriota bacterium | reverse complement strand
GTAAAGATGACAGTAAACGTTTTCTCTCCTCGAGCTTGATGAATCTGGTCTGCCGAGATCGGATCTCGTTCTTTCCGCCTGCCGTAATTCCTTTCGGGTTCAAATTATGCACTTGTCCTGTGCCAAGTTCTTAGCTGGTTTTTTCATCTTTCTTGTCCTCTCGTGGTCTAAGGTTTGCCTATCGGAAGAAGAACAAGCTCCCCGGATTGCCAGCTACAGGATAGACGTCAGACTTGACACCGAAGAGAAAAGACTCCTGGGGAAGGAGGTCTTGACTTTTGTCAACACCTCGAAAGTGAATGTAGACACGCTCTTTCTGCATCTTTATCCCAATGCGTTCGAAAGCGACACCACCGCTCTTATGAAGGAGAGCCCCTTTCCTGATCGGATTGAGAGGAGGGAGAAGTATCGCGGATTCATGAGAATTGAGAGTGTGAAAACAGGCTCCGGCATGAATCTGACGGATGAGAAGATAATAGACGAGACCGTCATGAAACTGCCCCTCACGCATTCTTTGCCTCCCCGGGGAAGAATAGAGCTTCAAATTGAGTTCTTGGTGAAATTGCCCGAAATCCTGGTTCGCCTGGGATATTCCGGAGAACATTTCATGATCAGCCAGTGGTTTCCCAAGATGGCGGTACTGGAGGAGGACGGGCGTTGGAATGCCCATCAGTACCACTTTACCGGCGAATTCTTTGCGGATTTCGGAACTTACGATGTTTCAATCACGGTTCCGCCGGAATACGTAGTCGGCGCCAGCGGGTATCTGGTGGAGGACAAAGAAAACGCAAATTCCGCCAGGACATTTGTCTTTCATGCTGAGGACGTGCACGATTTTGCCTGGGCGGCCAGCCCGGACTATCGAGTGTGCAGGAGGATGGTGGACGGGATAGAGCTGAATTTCTTCTACAAGCCCGAGCACGAAGAAAGCGTCGATCGAATCATGGAGTACGCGGAGTTTGCTTTGAGGTTTTACAGCTTGGCCTTCGGAAGATATCACTATGATCACTTCACCATAGTGGATGCGAAAGTCGGCCTAGGTGGTGGGGCGATGGAGTATCCCACGCTGATCACCATCTCTCCCTCGAGAATTCCTCAGGAGAAGGTCCGCATGGACGCTTGGATTATCTTTCATGAGATCGCTCACCAATGGTGGTATGGTATGGTGGCATCGAACGAGGTCGAGGAAGCCTGGTTGGATGAAGGATTTGCCGTCTATTCTGGAAGGAGAGCCTTAGAGCAAAGGTTCGGGAAGGCGGCCAATCTCGTAGACCTGTGGGGAATTGAGCTGGGTGATCTCGAATTCACCAGGCTGGAGAATCTCTTTGATCTGCAGAGCGACCCGGTGGTAAGGAATTCCTGGGAGTTTCGGAATTATCTAAGTTATCGCGCCAAAGTTTATTCCAAAGCTTCGTTGATTCTGGAGACTCTGAGAAACTACCTCGGTGAGGAGAAAATGAATGAGCTCATCAGAGAGTATTTTCGAAGGTATAAGTTTAAGCATCCGACCACTGCTGATTTCATCCAGGTGGTCGACGAGTTTGCGAGAGAAGATTTGAGGTCCTTGCTGGAGCAACTCGTTTTCGGAACGGGGGTGTGCGATTACCAGGTGGCCAGCATAGAAAGCGTCCCGATAGAAAACGAAGACGAAAAGGGACGATACAAAACCCAAGTCGTGCTGAGACGATTAGGTGGGGTGATCATCCCGGTGGATGTGCTGATTCAGCTTGAGGACGGAGACCAG
Organism: Candidatus Zixiibacteriota bacterium; assembly: GCA_049679185.1. Lineage (GTDB taxonomy): Bacteria > Zixibacteria > MSB-5A5 > MSB-5A5 > SM1-73 > SM23-73-3. Next base: position 1,179 of record JBAUFO010000085.1, on the reverse strand, counting down.
ATAAGACAGGTGTGGGACGGGAAAGAAAGATGGACCAAAATCGAGATCGAAACCGATTCGAAGATTAAGGCGGCTATGCTTGATCCGGAGAACAAGATCGCTTTGGATGTTAACGTCAACAACAACAGCCTTACAGCCAGAACGTCCGATTCGGTTTTGATGAAGCTCTCCACGCAACCTCTCTTCTGGCTGGAGATTTTGGTGGACTGGATGACCTGCTTTTGAAGAGAACTCGGCTTAAGAGTAGATCCGAAATGTCCGGACGGACTTTCGGACAAGACACGGGCAATTGATTATGATGCTTATTCTGGGCTCGGTCCTGCAGGGTGCCAAGGACGTTCAGGGGAACAAGGTTCTGGTAGGAGCGATGTATCTGTTTAAGCTGGTCGTATCCCTGTCTTTGCTTGCACCTTTGTACCTGATGCTCTCCAGAAGTTTTGCCAGAAACGTCAAGGCTTCAGATTTTCTCACCCGGTTCAACTTTTCTCTCATAGTCGATTTCGTCTATTACTGGAGGAAAACTTTATCCATCTACTTGGTGATGTTCATACTGGTCTGCGGTGTGGTTGTAGTTGCCTACATCTTCCTCTCTGGAGGTTTCTGGGGAGTTTTGCGCAACGAAGCCAGGACCCGGTCGCCAAGCCCGAAGATGGAGAGATTCTTCGGTTACTGTGGAAAGTACTTTTGGAAGATGTTTAAGGTGGCTCTCTTCGTGGGAGTGCTTTATTTTGCTGCACTTCTTCTCTTCCTGTTTCTTGCCGCACTTCTTGACCAGGTAGCAGGGAAAGCAAGTTTGTGGGAGATTACGTCCTGGGGTATGGTGCTTAGATTTTTGATAGGGGCGTTCTTGTTCCTGTTGGTAAATATGACCGGGGACTATCTCAGAATATTCTCCATTCAGAATTATGATGAACGTTTCCTGGTAGTGGTGGGCAAGACCTTCAAATTTCTGTTGACAAACTGCCTGAGAGTTTTAAGTTTATACTATCTTTTGAGCGCAGGTTTAGCGGTGATGATTTTCGTCTTTTTTAGTCTGCTCAAAATCATGAATATGATGCCGGGAACAGGTCTTTTTATTTTCTTTACCTTCTTGATTCAGCAGGTTTTCGTGATATTTCGATCTTTTTTCCGGCTGGTCTATTACTCGTCTCAACTGACTCTCTATCATAGAATCTCAGG
>JBAUFO010000084.1:0-1682 GCA_049679185.1 Candidatus Zixiibacteriota bacterium | reverse complement strand
GTCATATCCCGTCTGGGAATTTGGAGATGGGAATTTGGAGATAAGATAGCCTAGTAGGCAATGAACAGAGGCAGCTATCACTCGATACTATAGAACACAAGTACTCATAGATCGTATCCGAGTTGGTGATCGGATGGTTTGCTGGACTTTGTCATGCCCTGCCACTAGTGGGACTTCCCTACTCAATCGCTCCTGTTGAGATAGTCGACATCAAAACCATGGTGTTCCCTTCAACAACTGTTGGGATCAATAGTAGTCAGCTGAATAAGAATAGAGCTAAGACTGATTGGCTCTCATGAACGAGAGCGATAAACAAAGAAAATTATGTGTAACGAGGTGTACGATGAAAACAATAAAGCATGTGATGCTTCTGTGTGTGGGCGTCTTCCTGTTAGCCGCCTGCCTGGGCGACCCTGGTAAGCAAGGTTTGCAGCCTGACGTTGGCGATCAAAGTGGATGGCAGACCTACACCAGTGCCAAATATCAATTCGCCGTTCGATTCCCCTCGGTTTGGAAGGTAATTGAGCCGCCCATTACATATTACCCTACCGCTGTGGATCAAGTCTGGTTTGTCAGCGAGGCTATTCCCATGCCGCAAACCGACTCCAGGGCGGATATCGTGCTCATTTTTACCCAGGAGGATCCCTCCCCTGCTTGGGAGTCACAGCACTTCGAAGACTACCTGTCGGAAGCTTTCGGGTTGGGCGAGATACAGGCCAAGAGGATATCAGGCATCAACAAAGAGAGTAAGTTCTCTGAGATAGTCGTCCTTGCGAAGATTGGGGATTATTACCTTCAGGCTTTGCCCAATCATGGTGAGGCCTCCCTGGAATATTTCGATCGGGTAATCTCCACGATGCGATTCATCCGGGCAGAGGCTCCGACGCTTCCTCCATCAGCCACCAGCATTCCTGGGAGTCTGGATGAAAAGACAATCGTATTCGAAGGAATAAGCTTCATATACCCATCCTCATTAGCTGAGGGAGCAGTCGCCCAGATTATTCCTGCTTTCATCGATCCATCGGGTTTTATGTACGATGACCTCCCGGAGCATGTGCGCTTTGACTTTGTCTCTCCGTACACCGCCCGGGGTCCGTTTGCCAACTTTCAGCCCGGTTGGGCCCCCTGGTTGAAACACCAGATTCCTGAGAGTTCAGTGATCCAGCCACAAATCTTCATCTTCCCAGCCAAGGAATTTGCCAATATCAGCCCGCTAGCTGACGAGCGGATCGAAGCCCTGAAAACACTTCTTGATGGCGGTGCACTTTCTGCCGGAGGAGAACTGCCGGTTCTTCCTACGTTCAACAGCGCCCAGGATTTGCGCGGTCAGGTCCATCCCTTGGCGTTTCAAGGGGGGCGCGGTCTGCGCTTCATCGCCCGCTATTCTCAGGGGGCAACCCCGGTTGTCAATCCAGGTATTTTCTATACCTTCCAGGGATTGACCGAGGATGGGAGCCTATACGTGGCCGCGTTCTTCCCCCTGTATGTTTCACTATTGCCGGACCAGATCCAGGTTGAGGATTGGGATGCTTTCAATCTTGGCTATCAAGATTACATGGCTGATATCACTTCCCAGCTGGAGAGTCTCGATCCTGATGATTTTGAGCCGCGGTTGGAATCCCTGGACGCCCTGATAAGATCCATGGCCATCGATACGCTTAGATGGGCGCGCTAGATAGCTG
>JBAUFO010000083.1:0-96635 GCA_049679185.1 Candidatus Zixiibacteriota bacterium | reverse complement strand
CTGTTGCACAGAGATCGATTATCCTGCCAACTCCTGCTCTTTTTGCATGAAGGAATAAGACCGACGCCAGCAGGAGAACCAACATAAGGTAGCCACCAAAGGTCAAATGGTGACTGAAAAATCCCAGGCTTATGAAGACGCTCCCTCTTGGCTCAAGCAATTCGTTTCGATACAGATCCATCCCGGAGTAATGCTGCCAGATGGCATAAAGCCCGACTAAGGCCGAGACAGCTATCAGGATGGTGAGGAGCTTTTCAACCTCCCCCTCCTCCTTAACGTTGTTCACAATTAGAAAAAAGACCAGGAACAACCATTCTTCTTTAAAAACTGAAAGACTGTGCATTTTAAACGGGGAGAGCACAACCGCGATCACCAGGGTGGCTATGTAAAACAGGATTGGCAGATTCAGAGGCGTACGCACCAGATTCAACTTGCCCGAGAATATGATCTTGGCCAACCAGGCCAAAAGCCCCAGGACCACCATGGTCTGCGCGCCAGCAATGGACCAGGGCGAAAAGAAGGCAAAACCGCATAGGGAGAACCAGACGATTCTTTCAGTAATCTTTACACTCTCTTTTGCCATCAGAAACGATCTCACAAAGTCGTTAATCCAACAGGCTAAGATACACCTCTTCAGTCTTACGGGCAAAAACGTCCAGGGTGAATTTTTCCATCACAATGCCGCGGCTCTTTTCTCCAAACTTTTTTCTTTTGTCTTTGTCCCGCAGCAGTTCTACAAGGGCAGAGGCCAACTCCTGCCATTTCTTCGGTTCCACCACCAGACCGTTGACCTGATGCTGCACCACCTCTGGAATGGCGTTGACGTTGGCTCCCACCACCGGTTTGCCCATGGACATGTATTCCAAAGCCACCCGACAGATGGTCTCCGATCCCACGGATGAGACCACCCCAATATCAAAAAGGGAGATGATTTCCCTGACATCTCTTGTTTTCCCCACAAACCGGAATTTCTCTCCCATGTTCAGTTCTCCTGCTCTCTCTCTCAGTTCCTCTGAACTTATCTGTGCATTCTCTCCGCATATGATGAATATGGTATGGGGAACCTGCCTTAAGATATAGTTTGCCGCCTGAACGAAATATTCATGCCCTTTCACCGGAGAAAGCCTTCCCACGATTCCCACCACCAGATTCCCTTCCGGAATACTCAGTCTCTCCTTCCATGTCGTATCGCTCTCTCTCGGGAAAAAGAAATCATGATCTATTCCCACCGGCACGGTTGTGACCTTCTCATCTAACATCCGCAGATTCTTTATGTAGCTTTCTCTCAGAACCTCGCAGGTGGTGATGACTTTGGCGGTAAGCGCGCTGTTCAGGTAGCGGTTGAAAAAGTTGCGTTTCGGCGTTCGTACATCCCCTCTGGTTCTTATCAGCGGAACTGCGCGCTTGAGGAACTTTTTTGCGAGTGCAGCAACCAGATGACCTTCTCCCCGGTGTGCATTGATGACGTCGATTTCCTCTCTCTCAATTAAATCTCTCATCCTTTTCACGTTATAGGCTATCATCCACGGGCTGGTGTAGCTCAAAGAAAGGTCTTCATATACAGATAGCCCCAGCTCTCTGGCTTTCAGAAGCGGTGGACTCGAAGGGTCGCCCGCTAATATCACCTTGTGCCCCCTCCGCCTAAGGGCCAAAGACAAGTTCACCGCGTAATAGGCGCAGGCATTATACCACCTAACGTTGATTAACTGCAAGACATTCAATCTTTTCGACAAGTCTCCTCTCTTCGCCTTTCTCCAGATCTTTCAGAAGCTGAAGAAAGGCTGTTTGAACATCCTCTACGGTGATTTCATCCAGGCAGGAAAGCTCCTTGCATTTATGTTTCATCCTGTCGCAGTCAGGACAATCGGTCTTCTTCTTCAGGAACTTGTGTCGGGTAGGTTCGGGATAGGTCCAACTCACAGGATCTTGCGGCCCGTAGACGGTGATGGTGGGCTTTCCCATGGCCACGGCAATGTGTTTGGTGCCGTTATCGTTTCCGATATGAAGATCGCATTCCCGGAGGATAGCACCAAGTTGAAAGAGATCTTCAGTCTCCGGTGAAATCACCGGTTTCTGCTTCATCAGACCCTCAACCCTCTCCACCGCCCCTCTCTCCCCTGGCCCCCAGACTAAGATCACCGTGGCTTGAAATCGTGAAACCAGCCAATCAGCCAGCCGGGCAAACCTCTCCAGGTGCCAGCGTCGGAAATGTCTGCGGCTGGTTGGGGAGACCGAGACGATCAGCTTTCCCGGGTCAACTCCCGCTTCCTCAAGAAATCTCTGGCAAAAGAGCTTGGACTCTTCCGGAATAAGAAAATCGGGTTTCGTGTCAAGGGTTTCTATTCCCAGCATCTTCAGCGCCTCAAGCTTATGGGCGGCCGAATACTTCGGCCTCCCGTCGTCTTTGATCCGGAGGTTATAATAGAATCTTCTCCAGGGAACGTCGTACCCCATTCTGCGTCCGGCTCCGGAGAGAAATGAGATGTAAGCAGTCCTCGGATTTCCTAGAAAATCGATCACCAGGTCAAATCCTTTCTTTCTGATCTCCCATATCTTTTTCAGGGAGTAGAGGGGATTTTTGTATCTCTCCCTCTCAAGAATGATGACCTCACTGAGATAGGGATTTAGGGTCAGAAGATCCGAAGACTCTCTTTCGACAAGAAAAGCGATGTGGCTTTTCGGAAAATGTGTCTTTAGCGCCCTTATGACCGGTGTGGACAGAAGCACGTCGCCGATTCGACGAAGCTGGATTATCAATATTTTACCGGGAGGCTTAATCACTCGACTTTTCGGTTGAAAGGCAGAATCTAAAAAGAACCGAACGTTTCTTTAGTCTCCGGTGAGACCTCATCAATGAGTTATATATGTTTTGCGCTTGGTCCAATAAAATCACGCCACAAATCCCATCGAGGGAGTTTTGGCTTTCGCGAGTCCTGCTCGATCACGAAAAACCACACAGGCAGGGCTAACCGCCCTGCCCTTGTGCCCTGACGAAATCCATCTCAGCCGACGGCCGACTCTCGGGTGAGACATCTGAGTCTTTCAGTCCGGTCTAACGTGGCCCGGGTCTTTTATTCCTTCAGTTTCTCCTCCACCCTCTGAATATTCTGCCGGACGAACTCGATCTCTGTTTTGGCCTCCATCTTTTCAAAAAGGGAGAGTGCGCGCTGGTAGGACTCTTTGGCTTCGGCCAGACTCCCTTCCTGCTCCAGCACCGAGCCGATGTTGGTCAGGTCACCGGCCTGTCCCATCAGGTGGCCGATGGTGCTGTCGATCTCCAGAGCCTGGCGGTGATACTCCAGTGCTCTTTTCACATCTCCCATCTCCTGGTAGATCATCCCCATATTGGTTAGGACGCTGGCCGCGTCACCATAGTCTCCTGCTCTCTGGAAGAGCAGCAGTGCCTGCTCGGAGAGAACCAAAGCGCTATCCAACTTTCCTTTTGACCTATAGGTCAAAGCAAGGTTGTTCAACTGGGCTGCCTGTGCCAAGATCGGGGGCGCTACACCAGGCACGTCGAGCTCAAGAGATCTTTTATGGTAAACCGAGGCGCTGTCCACCTCACCCTTGATCTGGTATATCAGGCCTATGGCGGCCAGCGTGTTCCTCTGACCCTGGAAATTTCCCATTCTTTGGAGAACCTTCAGTAAGTTGAAATAGTTGTCCAGTGCACCGCCCAAGTCCTTTTCCAACTGGAAGGCTAAGGCCAGGTTGGAGTAAGTCACCGCCAGTGCGGTGTCATTGCCCGTTTCCTTGCTTAACCTCTCCGCCTGAAAGTAGTAGTTTATGGCAGATGTGTATTCCTTTAGATGAGCCTCACAGTTACCCATCAATATGAAGAAGGCCAGCCTTTCCTCATCGTACAGATTCAAATCCAGAGCCTGCTTGAAGGTCTCCAAAGCGTCGGTGTATTCCTCGCTGATTTTGTACTCCAGTCCCACCCTCAGGACATGTGCTACCTGAGGCCTGTCGGCTTCATTCAGTTTACCCATGTAATCCTGAATCTGCGAGAGCAGTCTTCGCTCCTGCTTTTCCTCCTTTGTGGCCGGTGCCTCGGCTTCGGCAGTCTTTCCACCTTCAGTCTTGTCTTCTCTCGAGCAACTGAAGCCAACCGTAATCAACACAATGGCCAAAAGAAAAACCATTCCTTCCCTTGCCGCGAAACCCACCCGCGTTTTTCGTTCCCGCTTGGCAAGAGGTTTCCGAACACCTGGAAGGCAAATCAGGATACCCAAAAAGGGGATGATGGTGAGCCACATAACCTGTCTCCTTTGTAATTATCTGCTTGCTCTGGCGGCCCGACTCCGCGTCCTTCGAGGTTGACGCTTCGAAGAATCAGAGCGGTCCGCATAGCTGACCACAAGGAAATCCTTGTGTCAATCGAGTATACGGAACGGTCAACTGTTTGTCAAGAGGAATGGTGAGGCGATCAGGGGACGATTCTGTCAAGCGAGCCTGCAGCCGCCTGACGCTATCAACGGTTATGAACTCACCCCCAGGCCCCCTCTCTTAGAAAGAGAGGGGGATCAAGGGGGTGAGTTCTAAATGGTTTCTCTCCAGAGCACCGCTGTGGGCCACCGTTCCAACTGACCAAGTTCTCAACTGGTATTTCTGACCTTACTGACCTTACTGGTGGTTGTTTTTGATTTTTTTCAGCCATCCTGGAGTATGAACCAGACGGTTCATACCTGCGGGCACGAATTCTGTACGTTAGATCTCTTTCATCAAGCAGTCCTGCGGATTCACCGTGAATGATGATGTTTGACCGGTGCATCTGGTGCATCTGGTGGTTTTTTTATTTTTTTCTCACTTTTCCTCCAACCAGTTATCAGGCAAAGAATTATGTACGTTCGAATCCGTATTCTGAGTATACTTCGAAACTCAGCATAAATGGTTCGGAAGCTCACCATAAAAGAAGTTGGTCGTCCCAGATGATGGCGGAGCACCTGTTGGGTGTTTTGGCCTTTCTAAAGCCCCTGGTGGAAAGGAGCCTGCGGCTCTTGACCTACCGGCTGGACTTGGGGGACATGGGGGACATGGGGATGGCTATTTTTCATTTTTTTCATCGCTAGAAAATGTATTTTGAGAGAGGATTCATCCTGAAGGATTCATCCTGAAGGAGTTGGTCATCCTAGAGGATGGCGGAGCACCCGTTGGGTGTTTTCGCCCTCTAATGAGCTTGTCGATCAAGGTTTTTAGGAACTTCAACTGCGTGGAGCTCTGTCCTTCATCCTCGGTATCAAATACATGGTTCATATGATTCTACTTCTCCCTTGAGGCGGTGTTGTGTGCATGCAAAAAACATTGGTTCTCCTATACACTGTCGAGCTATCTTCTTCACCACTGAAGTTAAGGTATATTTGCTCTTTGTGGAAAGAGAGAATGCGGGGCAGGTATTAAAATGCTTCGAAACTCACCATAGATGGTGGATTTGCTCCTTGTGGTAAGAGAGCCGGGGCGCCCCAATAGCATTGCTCGGAGCCACCCGACCTCGGTCAGTGGCGTAAGCTAATTGTTACCCATGTGACCAGTTCAGACCCCAGCCTCCTGGCCCTATCAACGCTTGTGAACTCACCCCCAGGCCCCCTCTCCCGCGCCTTCGGCGCGATCTTCGACTTAGAAAGAGGGGGGATTGAGGGACTGAGTTGTGCGTGGTCAACCTTGCCCACAGCAAAGCTGTGGGCCACCCGTCGTTATGCGCGAATCACGCCCATTATCTTGAATCGCCTTATATCAATTGGCGTCAATTCAATCTTTGGGGGAATACCTCTTGGCCATAGGCGATATCCCTCTGATATCAACCATCGACCAATTTCAAGCTTTATAAGCTCTCCGCACTGTGGATCCCAGAATGATTTCTTTGCGATATTCACTTCAGCTTCGATGGGTGCATCGTGAAATGGAATCTCGACAAAGACGGTCTTCCAATGTCTCTCGAAATGGACATCCCTATCCTCTGAACTTATGCTCAACCCGTAACCCGCACCAGATTCATGATGCTCGCCATTATTCCAAGCTGAGGTAATCATTTCGTCGTCCTTGTCATTTTGGCCCCATAACAATCATTATACAGTCTGTGTAATACGGGAAACACAGACCTCTGTTAGGATAGGGGTTGCACCCCTATCCTTCCTTCTACTGGCAGGGGTACAACTCCCGCCCAAACAGCGATCTTGGTCACGAAGCCTCATTACTCCAGCCAACTATCCCAAAGTACAGATGTGGGACGCCCGCCCGCCTGAAATAGCCTGGATGTGGTTGTTCTGTGATTCATGTTGACAGGTGAATATCACTCGTTCCCTGTGAACCATTTGGGTTCTTCCATTTGAGATGTGTCTCATATGACATGGCGCTGCCCATGTGAAGATCCGCAATAAGGGTGAATGACTGGCCCGGTTGCAGCGAGGGATACGGAAGCTTGCGTTGGCATTCCTTTCCCCCGAGGGGATTGTCGGGACTGGCGGGGTCGATGTCGAAGGTCACGTCTGAGGCGACAGCCGAGCCTTGGTTGAAAATGACGAAGCGGTAGTCGGCTCTGCCGACTTTGACCAATTCCGCCGTCACGCGTGCTTCTTCTTCTGTCTGTTCGTTCTTCTCGAGGACTTCGAGCTGCTTCTTCGCGAGAGCAGCAGTGATCGCCTCGAATTCAAACTGTCTCGCTTGGACCTTGCGGGCTCGGATGAGCGACGCGGTCGAGATTACGAGCGCGACGATTGCGATGAGCGAAGTGACGATTTCGTATGGTGTCATCTTCTTCCCTCACGAAGAACATTGCTTATATTGATGCTTATAACATCTCAAATGCTCTTTCAGGTGCTGTATGACACGCGTGCGAAAAAGGCATCGCTTCGGGCATAACCAAACAGCAACTGAACGTTACAAACCGCAGTGTGTCTGAATCATCGTAGTGTTTCGGGCTGGTCATGAAAGTTGATTACTGCTGCCAACCACCCCACAGCAAACCTGTGGCCCACCTGCGGCTGTTCTAGCTCGTCGGTAGAACTGTATAGACGAACTCAACAAAGTCATCACAGAAACTGTGCGCATGGTAATCGCGCTCACTCTGGATGCGCAAAGAGACGTAAAAGTCTTTGCCAATGTGATCGGCTGTAACCCTCAGAGCAAACTGGTTGCTGTCTTGCCAGGGATGATCGCTGCCAACCCCGAATCCGTACTGTAACTTCTGACCATAGGGGTCGGAGGCAGTCACGATGAACTCCAAGTCGTCACCAGGGTGAAGAACGGTGCCTGTGTCGAACATACTTGACTCGCCGGCAGTAAACAGATTACCATGGTTGTCGCGAGCGCTCTCAATTCGGGGGAAGTAGTTGTCGACCGCTACGTCCTTGCTACGATAACGAACGATCCGGGTTCTAATCTCACCTGCTATACCAGCGGCTAGCTGCTTTTGGTGAGGAAGTAGCTCTCTTCTATGAGCTTCAGGATTACGTAAATCTTCGAGCGTGCTGAGCCACACCTCCATGTCTTTCCATTTTCCAAAAACCTCCGAAAAGTCTTCCGACCACCGATGCTTCAGAATTGTTATCAGATCGTAGAAGTCCGCGTAGTAGATCAACCGCTCTTCAACTACTCCAGCCACCTGCTTCTTTTCTTCAATTTCCTTTCGCTCTTTCCACCTCTCGATCCGCTCCGGTGATACCCCACATAGTTCAATCCAATTATCTCCGATAGATTTCTGGAGCTTAAACGCTATGAAATCACGCAAAGCGTTCTCTGCGTCGCGCAGAACTTGTGAAATATCAACTGCGTCCATGATGCTTCAATTATGTGCTCGCTAACATTGATTATACTGACCCGCGTAAGACCCCAAAGCGAGTTTAGAGTACCCCATAGCAACCTCCCTGACAACCTTGCAAGCGTGTGTTCCTGCAGGACCGGGGGTAAAATAACCCTCCAACGCCTCTGTGTCAAGCTGTTTTGTCGCGAAAGTGCGGAATTTATCTAAGTCTTGCGCGGAACCACCCCTGTTTGCTTGTGCTTCTGTCCGCCGTCCACCGTCGGCAGTCCGCCGCTGGTATTCGCCCAATCGGAATTCCCTTGCCAAGCAGGTTAAGTTGCATTATCTTCCCGGTCAGCAAATTTAACCGGAGGAAGTAGGCCTATGTCTCATCTCGATGTCGGTGACAAGAAATTAGAGCTAAACGAAGAGGGGTTTCTGACAGATTCCAGTCAGTGGGATAAACAGGCTGCGGAGGTTTTGGCCAAAGCTGCAGAAGGTATCGATGATTTGACCGCAGAACACTGGGCGGTCATTGAATTCATTCGGAATCATTACCTGGAAACCAACTTAGCGCCTATGGTTCGTTCCATTTGTAAGACCACCAGCCTGCCTCTTCGCCGCATTTACGAACTATTCCCCTCAGGTCCTGCCAAGGGGGCGTGTAAGATTGCCGGTCTGCCCAAGCCGGACGGCTGTGTATAGGTCCTCAAAATGTCTCTATTTGCGTTACTGAAACTGGGTGTAGCGGCTTCGCTGCTGTTCTGCCTCGTCGTTCTAAGGTTGCTGGTCGCGCGAACTTTCGCCTTCGGCCGGAGACCGACCTATGCACACCCACGAGGCAGCAGGTTCGCGGGTATTATGTACGCCTTCGGGCCGGGCATGCTGCCCTGGGAAAAGGAGAGCGCTGCCAAACATATTTGGACTTATATGGGCGGCATCCTTTATCACGTCGGCATACTGATGGCAATGCTGTTTCTGGCAACGGTGGTACTGCACATTTCACTTTTTGCACCGTTTCTGCAGGCAGCACGAATACTACTGTTCATCGGCGTGGTTTGCGGAGTGGCGCTGCTCATCAAGAGAATACTTAAAGCACAGATGAGGTCCTTGAGCAGCGGTGATGACTATCTGGCCAACTCTCTGGTCGACCTTTTCCTGTTATCGGCTCTAACATCGACTTTCACCGAAACTGTACACATGGCATTTCTTTTTGTAGCCATCATTATCTTTGTTTACATCCCATTCGGGAAACTTCGTCACTGCGCTTTCTTCTTCTACAGTCGGATTCTCTTCGGCGAGTTCTTTGGCCGGAGAGGTGTGCTTCCTCATCCTTCAAAGAAAGCTTAGCATATGGCATCCGAGGTAGACTCAAAAGATACTTATTTAGAGCGCATCCGCGGCCTCAAAGCGGAACAACTGAAATCGGCCCTTAAGTCCTTCAAGCAACTGCTTGACCACAAAGCAGTTGCCAACCTGCAGTCATGCGTCAACTGCGGCCTTTGCGCCGACTCCTGCCACTACTTTGTGGTCACCGGAGAGACTGAGGCCATCCCGGCCTACAAACTCAAACTGGTAAGCTCGGTATTCAGAAAGCTCCTGACCGTGCTGGGCGGACTGGCAAAAGGGAGCGAAGGTGATAGTGCTTTGGATGCCCGGATGGTCGAGCAATGGGTCGATTCGCTGTTCGGACGCTGCACCCTGTGTGGACGCTGCGCGCTCAACTGCACCATGGGTATCAACATAACGCGTTTAATCCGCATGGCCAGAACCAGCCTGGCTTCCATCGACCTTGTTCCGCCCGGCCTGCAGTCAACGGTGACCACCGCCGTGGAAAAGGGGAATAATATGGGCATTCCCCGGGAGGAGTGGCTGGATACACTCCAGTGGTTGAGCGAAGAACTGCAGATGGAGGTGGGCGATCCGCAGGCGCATCTGCCGGTCGATAAGCCGGGAACGAAAATCCTTTACACCGTCAACCCGCGCGAACCGAAATTCTTTCCGTTGTCTCTTCTGGCTACTGCCAAGATATTCTACGCCGCCAGGGAAAGCTGGACCGTATCAGCCGACTACTATGACGTTACCAACTATGGCCTTTACAGTGGCGATGACGAAGCGGCGGCCCTGATTTCATCGCGTTTGCGCGAGTCAATGGCTAAGTTCGGCGCCAAGATACTGGTCCTGGGTGAATGCGGTCACGGCTATAATTCCAATCGCTGGGAAGCGCCGGAGTGGATGGCAACAGAGGACAGATTCGAGGTCAAAAGCGTTATTCAAATCATCGCTGATTATATCCGCCAGGGACGCATCAAGCTGGACCCTTCGCGCAATCAGAAAGTGGTGACACTTCATGATCCTTGCAACCTGGTGCGCCTGGGCGGCATCATCGAAGAACAGCGCTACATTCTCAACAATGCGGTCACCGACTTCGTGGAGATGTATCCGAATCGCGAAAAGAATTTATGTTGCGGCGGCGGCGGGGGTCAGTTAGCCATGACACGCTATGCCAAGAGGCGATTGGAGACAGGCAAGATCAAGGCAGATCAGATCCGAGAGACCGGAGCTGAGATCGTGGTCACTCCTTGTCACAACTGTATCGACCAACTCAGCGAGCTTAACCGCGAATATGACCTTAAAGTAGAGATCAAGACCGTGTCCGAGGTGCTCGCAGACGCTCTGGTGATTGAGAAGAAGGAGAGATGACATGAGAAAGGTCGGCCGGAAGGTCAATATCACCAGTCAACAGGTCTTCTGCTTTTGACGAATTCGGGCGATTTCTCCCACAGCACTGATGGCGGCTTCGATATCTTCGGCGGTATTTAAGGGGCCTATCCCGAATCTTACCGATCCATGAATCTTATCAGTGCCCAGCTGCTCATGCACCCGGGGAGCGCAGTGCAAGCCGGTGCGGCTGGTTATGCTGTAGTCGACGTCCAGCATGGTACCAGTGTCCATTGCCTCCAGCCCCTCCACATTGAACGAGAGAATGCCGATGTGATTGTCAAGATTATCTTGGCAGTGCAGGGTCACGCCTTCTATTTCCCGCAACCCGTCCCTCAACATACGGAGCAGCTTTGTTTCGCGTCCGTGGATCGTTGACATCCCTTCCTCAAGCACCCATTTGACGCCGGCGTTTAACCCCGCTATTCCCGGCAGGTTCGGGGTACCGTACTCCAGCCGGTATGGGTATTCGTCCAAGTGAGTGCGGACGGCCGAGCGCACGCCTGTGCCGCCGGCGCGGGTGTGCCGGATCTCAATACCTTCACGGACATAGAGTCCGCCTATCCCCATCGGTCCCATAAGAGACTTGTGGCCGGTGAAAGCCACCACGTCGATATTAAGCTCTTCCATATCTACCGGAATCTTGCCCGCCGACTGGGCAGAGTCGACCACAAAGGTGATTCCGCGCTCCCGGCAGAGCCGTCCGATTTCCCCAACCGGCTGCACGGTGCCGATGACGTTGGAGGCGTGATTGATCGCAACCAGTTTGGTGTTCTTCTTGAAACGCCGGGCGAACTCGTCCGGGTCCAGAAATCCCTGACCGTCAAAGGGGACATGATCGACTTCGACCCCGCCATACTTGTAGAGATGGTAGAGCGGCCGAATGACAGAATTATGTTCTATATTGGAGGTGATCACATGATCGCCCTCCTTCAGCAAACCGAAGATGGCCAGATTCAGAGCGTCCGTGGCGTTGTAAGCAAAGATCAGACGGTTGGGATCAGTTCCGTTGAAGAATCGGGTGAGAAGCTTGCGGGTTTCCTCGACCATGGATCCGGCTACCATGCAGAGATCGTACCCCGAGCGACCCGGGTTGACTCCGCAGCAGCGAGAGAATTCATCCATCGCCACATAAACCTCTTCAGGTTTTGGAAAGGTGGTCGCGCCGCTGTCAAGATAAATCAGCTTTTCCATAGTTGCCTTTCAGTTTTGGCATTCATGCGATTATACAACTTTTCTCCAATCAAGTCAATACCAGATTGCCGACTTGGCGGTTCAATATTCATGAAGTCTGACGGTCTGCAAGAATTCAAAATCGCCGTATTTGCCGGCCGCCTGTCGTCTCCCGGTAAATATTCTTAAACCAAGCGGTCTGCCCTACCGTATACTCAAAATGAGCGTCTCAAATATCAAACCGGAGGAAAACCTGTGTTCAGGAAGAAAAAGCAAGAGGTCAAAAAGAGGGAGAAGAAATCCGCACTTACCGTGCTGAAGGAGTACGTTGAGTCTTTCGCCATAGCTTTGATTTTTGCGTTGATCGTCAAATGTTCGGTGGTGGAAGCGTATAAGATTCCCTCCGGCTCGATGGAGGATACCCTTCTGGTGGGCGATTTTCTTTTAGCCAACAAGTTCATCTACGGCTCCAAGGTTCCTCTTTTGCCGGTTCATCTCCCGGCCCTCAGAGAACCGAAGCCAGGTGACATCGTCATCTTCAAATATCCACTTAACCCCAAGGTCAACTACATAAAAAGGTGTGTGGCCGTAGAGGGACAGACGGTTGAAATCAGAAATAAGGTTTTGTATGTCGACGGAAAAGGAGTTGAGGATCCCGCTCTGGCAAAATACACTGATCCGAATACCCGGTCGCCGGGAAGAGACGTCCGGGACAATTTCGGGCCGGCTAAGGTACCCAATGGTCATCTGTTCATGATGGGGGACAATCGGGACAACAGCGCAGATTCTCGCTTCTGGGGATTCCTCCCCAGAGAGCTGGTTTTGGGTAAAGCCATGATCATTCACTGGTCCTGGGCTCCCGATCCCAATGCCCCCGTAGTATCCAGCAGAGAGCTTCTATCAGTACCGCACAATATCGGGTACAATATCCTCCATCTTCCCAATCGGGTCAGGTGGGGCAGGCTTTTGAGCACGATAGATTAGCTGGAAAGACAAATCTAAAAACCGGCATGTCAGGGATTTTGGAGAGGCTCTTCTTTGAGCTGCCAAAATCCCTTTTTCTTTTGCTTTAGTGATACAATTCGGGGTCATCCGCAGCCCTGATCGTCTGCCGTCAGCCCAGTAGGGGCAAGATCCGCGAAGGGGCGGTTCTCATTTCCCTTGACTCTGGTGTCACTTTGTGATATTTTCGTTTGAATGACTGAGTCGAGATTCTCTTACCTCCGGAAAAAGCGATGATCTCTTTGCAGGCTAAGGAAGTGGGGAAATGGTTCGGCAAACGGCAAGTGTTTGATCGGATCAGTTTCTCTCTTGAGGAAAGAGGCTCGCTGGTTGTCACGGGCAAGAACGGATCGGGGAAGACCACCTTGCTCAAGATTCTCTCCGGGCTTATCCGGCCCACCAAGGGTCAGATTCTGATCAACTCCGGACAGAAAAATCTTACACCGGAGGAGAGCAAGAATCTCCTTTGGTTGGTGATGCCTGACTTAGAACTCTATGGTGAGCTTACCTCTATGGAGAATCTCTTGTTTCTCTCCCGGCTTCGGGGTTTGAGTTTGACCAGGGACGAGCTGAAAGAGAAGATAGGCCAGGTCGGTCTTGCGAAAAGGGAGAACGACTTGGTCTTTTCCTTCTCCTCAGGAATGAAGCAAAGGCTGAAATATGCCCTGGCTCTTTTGTTTGAGCCGAGGATTCTGCTTTTGGACGAGCCGACGGCGAATTTAGATGAGGAAGGAATATCACTGGTGGACCGGACGGTCTCCCGGCAGAGGGAAAGAGGTATATTGATCCTGGCCACCAACGAGAAGGCGGATACGAAATATGGCGATCAAGTCATCCGGCTGGGCGGCTAAATCGGCCTGGCTGTTGGCAAAGGATTTGAAGTGCGAGTTCCGCACCAGGTATGCTCTGAATGCCATCCTCATGTTTGCCCTTACCACGCTGGCAGTAGTGAGCTTCTCCTTTGGTGCATCCTCCCTGAGTCCCAAGATGGCCTCATCCCTTTTCTGGCTGATCATATTCTTCTCCTCCATGTCCGGACTGGCCCAGGTCTTCGTAAAAGAGGAGGAAAGCAGAACGGTTAACGTGTTGAGAATGGTGGCCACACCCGGCATCGTCCTTTTCGGAAAGTTTCTGTTCAATTTAGCCCTTCTTTTGACCCTGGAGATCGTGATCGTTCCGCTGTTTTTGATCCTGATGAACATATCCGTTTCCAACCTGTGGCTCTTTTTGTCGATTCTTCTAACCGGCAGCCTGGGATTGGCCTCTGCCACCACCATCATAGCCGCCATCATATCCCGGGCCCGGGTGAGAGGAGCGCTCTTTGCGGTGCTGTCGTTTCCCATACTCTTACCGCTGTTGATGGCTGCAATAGACGGCACTTACCTGTCCCTGCAGGGAGAGAGTTTTTCCGCCGGCTGGAACGACTTAAGATTGCTCATATCTTACGTGGTGGTGATGTTCACGGCGTCGCTGCTTCTGTTCGATTTTGTATGGAGCGAATAAATAACTCTCAGCTGGGTGGACTGGATGTTCTGGAAGCTACTCTTATTAGTCTGGATGTGTGCTGTGATCGTGGCGGCCTTTCTCCTGCCGCCGCCGCAGTCCCAACTGGGCGACGTATCCAGGATTCTCTTCTTTCACGTTCCGGTAGCCTGGGTGGCGGTTCTGGCTTTCTTGATTGCGTTTATCTACTCCGTAATGTATCTCCGGAGCAAGGATCTGATCCATGACGCCGGGGCAGCCGCGGCATCTCGCTTGGGCCTTCTGTTTGCCATCCTGGCCACCATAACCGGATCGATGTTCGCAAAATCCACCTGGGGCTCCTACTGGAACTGGGACCCACGCGAGACGTCTCTTTTCATCCTGCTGCTAATTTACGGAGCCTACTTTGTTTTAAGATCGGCCGTGGAACCGGAGGAAAGAAGGGCGGCCTTATCAAGCGTTTACGCCATCTTAGCTTTCGTCACTGTCCCGTTTTTGGTCTTTGTGGTGCCGCGGGTTTATCAGTCGCTGCATCCCACGGATTCGGTGATAGCCGAAGGATTCCGCATCCAGATGTCGCCGGCCGTTCTGGCCACTTTTTTAGCCTCGCTGGCTGGCTTCACCTTTCTCTTTGTCTGGCTATTCAAGCTTGAGACACGGATAAACAAACTGTCGGATGAACATAAGGAGGTATCAGGATGACCTCAAACTGCGTGGTCATGATCGTGACCCTGGTCATTTGGATCGGGGTGTTTCTCTACCTTCTGAGGCTGGACGCGAAGATCAAGAGGCTTGAGAAAAAGTGAAATTCCTCGCGTACAATTCCCTGTCGATTGATAGGTTCCTCCTGCAGGGATTGATCCTCGGCGTTCGAAGAAGTGCGATATGAGCGAGCGGATTCGTCGGATTCTCAACCTCATCTTCCCTCCCCGGATCGTCTTATTCTTTGCGGCTGTGTTCGCAGCGTCAGCGGTCTGTCTGACCCTGTTGCGCCTTGGGTTTCTGCTTAAGCATCGGAGCCTTGCCTCCGACACTCCGCTGCCCACTCTTCTTTATTCCTTCATTGTCGGGGCGCGATTTGACGCGGTGGTGATAAGCTGGATTCTTATTCCACTGTTCATCCTTAGTCATCTACCCTTGATCAGCATGGACCGCCTGAAGCCAGCCCGGGTCATAGTCCTGACGATCCTGGTCATCTGTTTTAGCTTGCTTTTCCTCCTGAGCTTGGTGGACATCGAGTACTTTGGCGAATTCGGCTCGCGCTTGAACCACTGGGCGCTGGAATACTTGGATCAGCCGGACATGGTCTGGTACACGGTATGGTCCGGTTATCCGGTTGACGTCTACTTCATTCTGTTGGGGGCACTCACCTTTGTATTCGCCTTTCTTGTGATCCGCATCAGTGGCAGGATCTTCAGCCGAAGGCAAAAGGAAAGAATCAGCGTTCGTTGCATTTACTTCCTGGTGATTCTGGCACTTCTTTTCTTGGTCGCTCGCGGGCGATGGCAGCTTGCGCCCATGAACTGGGGACTGGCCTATTTCAGTCCCTACGGCTTCGCCAACCAGTTGGCTCTTAACGGACCCTACACGCTCAGCAGGTCGTATTGGGACGACTACCGCCACAAGAGCGGTGAGTGCCTTGGTAGGTTTCGTTTCTTCGCCACGGGAGAAGCCCTCTCCTCTGTCCAGGATCTGCTGGCCAATCCGAAGGAGAAACTCGTTGATCCCTCGGCTTCTCTGGCTCGCTGGTATCACCCGGAAACCGACCCTGAACGGGCAAAGGATCATAACGTAGTCATAATTCTGCTCGAAAGCTGGCTGGCAGGTTATGTTGGCACGTTAGGCGGACAGAGCGGCGTAACTCCCAACTTCGACAGCCTGGCCCGGGATGGCATTCTGCTTGAACGATTTTTTGCCACTGGCACCCGCACCAACCGGGGTCTGGTATCAATCCTCTGCTCCTTTCCGTCACAGCCTTATCGTTCCGTCATGAAGCAGTATGCAGCCAGCCGTCCTTTCAGCTCCATCGCCGAGATTCTAAAGAAACGAGACTACCGATCCATTTTAGTCTACGGCGGCGACCTGCAGTTCGACAATATGGAAGGCTTCCTCAGGGACCAGGGCGTTGAAGAGTTTGTCGGGGAAAAGAATTTTCCTTCCGGGGACAGGTTGGGCAAGTGGGGTGTGCCCGATCACGCCGTCTTCGAGAGAGCAAACCGGGAGTTTGTGGAATTTGGTGACGGTCCCTTTTTGGGAATCATCCTTACCTTAAGCAACCATGAGCCTTTTCTTCTGCCTTCCCCCGATTTCAAGGTCTTCGGGCAGGACGTCCCCCGCTCGGAGTATCTGAATGCTTTCCACTACTCCGATTGGTCTTTGGGTGAGTTCTTTCGCCAAGCGGAAAAGCAACCCTATTTCCAAAACACCATATTCGTTATGGTGGCGGATCACGGCAAGCTGTTGGACTCACAAGGTCAGCTCCCCTGGGACCGATTCCATATCGCCTGTTTGATATATGCGCCCAATATCTTGGGCGCTTCAGGAAGAAGGGTCTCCACCGTGGCCAGCCAGACCGACCTTGTTCCTACCATACTGGGTCTTTTGGGAAAGCCCGTCTTCCACGAATCCTGGGGACGAGACGTCCTTTCGCTCCCTGCGGATGATAAGGGTTTTGCCATGATGCTGGACGGAAGTCTGATCGGGTGGTTGGAGGAACCCTACTATCTGGTCGAACGTTTTGGCGTGAACTCCACACTATACGATATTCGCCGCGATCCGCAGCAGAAACACGATCTGTCCTCAGAATTGCCGGATGTGGTAAGACGTCTTCAGACTAAGGAACGCTCGCTTCTGCAACTCAGCATCGAAATGATGACTCCACAGAAATCTCCGGACTAAGGATTTTATTAGAGAAGTAACCTCTGCGAAAATTCTCTCCTCTGAGTTCAACACAGCCAAGCTACGGTCTGCTGTACCGGGACATCCCGGACATGGACGAGTTTTTCCGTAAGACCGCGATTCTTCCTATTGCGTACCAGACCAAAAGATAGTATTTTAGCGGCACGGAGGTACTCAACGCTGCGTTGACGATCACGCAGAGGCTCTCCAGTCTGGCGGCGCTCGTTTTCAGAATAGGCCGAGATAAAGCGAATGTAAACAAACCATCACACCCTGAAGATCAAACCATTTAAACAAAGGAGTGAAGTGATGAGGACATCAAGAATCTTCGGCATTCCATTGCTGATTTTACTCACAGCTGCCTCCAGTGTGGGCTACTCAGAGCCGGTCGAGGGCGGGCTCACTTCAGAGGTCATCCAGGAGGTTCGCCAATCCTTTAAGATGGATACTCCCACCCGCGCCCTGATGAACGCCCTAACCAATAACGACATCAAGAAGCTGGCACTGAACAGGGATAAGTACGTGGCTCACGACAATCTCTTCAGCCATAAGATCAAAACCAAGGGAATCACCAATCAGAAGAGCAGCGGCAGGTGCTGGTTATTTGCCGGACTGAATATCATGCGTCCCAAGGTGATCGAAGAATACGAGTTGAAGGAATTCGAGTTCTCCCAGAGCTATCTCTTCTTCTGGGACAAGTTTGAAAAGGCTAATACCTTCTTAGAGCTCATCATCGAGACCCGCGACCGTGATCCTCTGGATAGAGAGCTTACCATGATACTCCAGAGTCCTTTTTCGGACGGTGGTCTATGGATATATGTTGTGGAGTTGATTGAGAAATATGGGGTTGTTCCCAAGAGCGTAATGCCGGAGAGCGAGCAGACCAGCAATACAAAGATGATGGATCGGCTTATCAGCTGCAAACTCCGAAAGGATGCAGCACTTTTTAGGGAGATGAGCCAGAACGGGGCCAGCGTTAGTGAATTAAGAGAAAACAAAGTGGACATGCTCAAAGAGGTCTACCGAATGCTGGTGCTCAACTTCGGAGTGCCTCCCGAAGAGTTCCAGTGGCGATACGAAAGCAAAGATTCAGTGCTGAGCGAGGTCAAAACTTACACGCCCCGGAGCTTCTTCAAGGAGGTGGTGGACATCGATCTCAGAGACTACGTCCCCATCTACAATCACGCGGTGCGCCCTTATAATAAGCTCTACCAAATGCGCTTTGCCCGAAACATCTATGATCGACCGGACAACGTTTTCATTAACTTAGATACCGAACAGATGAGACAGTTCGCCCTGAAGCAGTTGCTCGACGACCAGCCGGTATATTTTACCTGTGACGTGGGCAAAGAGGCCAACACCGAATACGGCATCCTGGCACCGGATATCCACGACTACGAAACTTTCTACGGAATGGACTTCTCTATGACTAAAGCAGATAAATTTCGCTATCGGGAGAGCCATTCCACACATGCCATGGCGTTCGTGGGCGTGGATACACTGGGAGGGAGACCGACCAAGTGGTTAGTGGAGAATAGCTGGGGCGACGAGAAAGGCGACAAGGGCTACTGGACTATGTATGATGAGTGGTTCGATGAATACATCTACAAGGTGATAATCCACAAGAAACACTTGCCTAAGCACGTATTGGGCATTCTGAAAACCGACCCGATCGTCCTCCCCCCGTGGGATCCGATGTAATCGGTAACGGGAACCATCGAAGGACTTAGCGGCGGGATGAATTCCCGCCGCTATGGCTTCGGATAGTCCTGCTTTCCTTCATCTGCACAATCAGACACACATAGAGCAGGGCATTCAGCCCTGCGAATTCAGCCCTGACCAAGGAGTATGTACGACGTAGGGATAGCCCTTGTGGCTGTCCGTTTTGATCTTCGGACAGGGACCCCGCCACGGCGGGATTTCGCAAGTTCAACAAGCCCTGTCCCTACGAATTCGAGGCTAAAAAGAGAAAGGACACCTGCTTGCTGGCGCGATTTTATGCCAAGACAAAACCGCGAAAGCCCCGCAAAGCGGAATTTCCACTTCGTTCCAACAAGCTTTCGCACTCCAAAACCTCCCCAGTTCGGCTAAAGCCGGACACTCCAAACATCATAGCTTGCCTTGTCAAAAAGGACGAATCGGACTTCTTCCACGAATTCTGCCTCTTGTGAGAAATCCTTGACTGCGTTGAACATTATCCGGGCGCACTCGTCAGCCGGGAAGCCTCCCACGCCGGTGCCGAAGGCGGGAAAAGCTATCGATTTGATCTTCAGCTCCTCCGCTCTTTTCAGGGCGTTGAGTGTGCCATTTCTTATATGTTCTTCACTCGTCTTCAAGTCCTGCCCCATGACCGCAGCGTGAATCACGTACTTCGCTTTCAGGCTTCCCGCCCCCGTCACCACTGCTTCGCCGACAGGAATTGGCCCCTTGCTCATCGCTTCTTGTTCAATCTCAACCCCGCCTTTTCTCTTGATAGCTCCAGCCACGCCGACTCCCATCCACAGATGGTTGTTGGCCGCGTTCACGATGGCATCGAATTCCTGCTCCGTGATATCACCCTGAATGAGCTTGATTTCGATTTTTCCCAGTCTCTTCTGCATACAGGATCCCCGGAAGTACTCGTGATAGTATCTTGTAGATGGTTATTATGGTAATTGCACAGGCAACGCCCAGAGCGGTTCCCGCCACTATGTCAAAGGGATAATGCACTCCCACATACACCCGAGAGTATGCCACCAGCGCTGCGATAATGAGTAGGCCGATCCTCAGCCTGGGGTAAACGAAGGAGAAGATGATCATTCCCGTGAAGATATTGGTCGCGTGGGAGGAAGGAAAAGAGAAGGAATGAGTGCAGTTGATCAGCAGGTGAACGTTGTCCAGCACATGGCAGGGCCTTACTCTTCCCACCAGCGGCTTAAGCAGATTGTTACAGACCTGATCGCTCAAGGTGATTCCCAAGATCAGAAGCAGGACGGCTATTCGCCCTCTCTTTCTTCCGAAGACGAGGAGCGCAATAGCCAGTAGGGCTATGGGGACGCGCCAGTAGTCCAGATTAGTCAGAATGGGCATTAATAAGTCGAGGACGACATTCTGAGCCTTGTAATTGAGAAGAAAGAACAGGTAGGCGTCAAACTCAAGGACCGTTTCCAGTACTGAGCAGAACATAAAATCCTTTCGTTGCGCAGGGGCCGCCAATCCTCTCCCCTGTTTATGGTTACAATTCTCAGCTAAAGTTACTTATGAAGCCCTCAACTTCCCTCAGTGTTGGTATTCCTGCTCTCCCTCCCAGCTTCCGGCATTTCATGGCCGCGCAGGCATTGGCAAAACCTGCAATTCTTCTTAAAGACCATTTCTTGAGAAGCCCGTAAATAAAAGCGCCATGAAAAACGTCTCCCGCACCGGTGGTATCGACCACTTTCACCCGAAAACCGGGTGAATGAAAAAACTTACCGTCCGCCCCGCATATACACCCCTCCTCGCCCACGGTCACCACTACGGTTTTGAATTTCTTATCCATCAATGTCCGGCATGCCTCGAAAGGATCGGAGGTTTTGACAAATCCACAGGCAAACCTTTTCGATACGATTAAATGGTCGACGAACGGAAAGACCTCCTCCACCCCATCTCTCAGGCTTCCCACATCCAGACATACTTCCGCATTCTGCTCTCTTGCCCATCGAGCCACCGATATGTTGATTTCGGGCTCACGGGCGTCAAGGTGCACGAATCGAGTCGAAACTGAATTCAGAAACCTCAGTTCACCTCTCCTGAGGTGATTCTTCTTGTGCCGGTCTAAGGCTACTGTCCTTTTTCCTGATCCTTTATCCACCCAGACAAAAGCTCTGGACGTCTTCACTTTTTTGTCCACCACCAGATACCGGGTATCCACTGCCTCTTTTTCAAGCTGAGACCCCACGAATTCGCCCTCCGGGTCATCTCCCACCTTGCCAACGTAACAAACCTTAGCTCCCAGCTTTGCCAGAGTCACCATTGCGGTGGGCACAGGGCCGCCACCCTGGATCGAAGATCTTTTCACGTCCACCTTGTCGTCAAGATGAGGATACGGATCCAGGATGCAGAGGTAGTCCACTGCATTTACGCCCAGACCGAGGCAATCATACTTCATTTTACGATTTGAACTTGACCTGGCCATTGGTGACCTCAACAAGAGCTTTCTTCACTTTATCTAACAGGCTCGTTCTTACCTCAACTCTCGCGGTTGGACTATCCTCATAACCCTGATCCTTAACCAGGATGCCGTACTTGGCGAAGATCTGATTTACCTTACCGGTAGTGTTCGGAGGATACGACAGGGCCAACTCTGACGTGATCCACCTGGTGACCTTCTCAGCCTTTTGCAGCACACTCTGAGCGCTCTGCCGATAGGCACGAGAGAGTCCTCCGGTTCCGAGCTTCACTCCCCCGAAGTAGCGGGTTACCACGACCAGAACGTTGCAGAGATTCTCCGATTGGATGGCAAACAGTATGGGCATTCCTGCGGTGCCCCTGGGTTCTCCTGCATCACTGAGTTTTTCGCTCTCGCCATTGGCGCTTTTGATGCGGAAAGCGAAGCAGTTGTGTGTAGCATCGAAAAACTCCTTGCAGATTTTTTGGATCGAATCCTTGGCCTCTTCCTCCGAATCTACCGGAATGCCAGTGGCAATAAATATCGAGCCTTTCACCTTTGTCTTGGCCCGAACTAAACTTCTTATAGTCAGGTATTCATCCGGAGGATTGGAGATCATTTCGACGAATCATCCTTCAGCTTGGGCATCAGGAACTGATCGATCAATCTGTTGAATCTGGGCGCATAGATGAGATCGAACTTATCCATTTCAAACGGGATCAACTTCTCCGCCTTCAGTCTCACTAAAGCGGCTTCTTTTCGGGCTTCGCCCAAGGTGAGCTTGCCGCGTCTTATCTTCTCACACACCTCATCCACCAGCTTCTGAAGCTTTTTTACCGCCTGGTCGTGATCTAGATACTTCGTCATAGCTCTATTTAGGTTGTCCCGGAGCTCCAAAAAGTGCCAAGCCTCCGCTGAACGTAGTTGCCCGATTCCCCGACGGGACGGCAGACGCCCCCGTCTGGGCGTCCGGTCATCGGGCGAAACTAGGGATCCTGCCTAAAGATAATCCGTCACCAAGTCCAGACGTTCAACCCCCTCTAAGATAACCGCACCTCCGGCCACCAATTCGTCCACCTTCCGGGAGCCCTCCTTTTTCATCACAAAAAGGGGCCTCCCCTGTTTGATGGCAAGGCCGACCGCATCCATCGTGCCCGGGCTCTTCTCGTCCATCTCCACCACTACCACCGCCTGGGATAACCCTATCACGATTCTGTTTCGAGCCATCAATCGACCAACCTTGACCGGCACATTTAAGTCATACTCCGTGATCAAAGCTCCGCTTTTAGATATCTGCTCTGCTAGGGGAACATTTTCGGAAGGATAAATATTATTCAAGCCTGCTCCAAAGATGGCGTAAGTCTTTCCACCTCCTTTGACGGCCCCGATATGGGCGGCAGCATCAATTCCCTTCGCAAGTCCGCTCACTACCACCACTTTCTTTTTGGCTAAGGCTTTCCCGATTTGGACCGCTTTTTCTATTCCCGCCGCCGTTGCGTTATGAGCACCCACCACAGCGATAGATTGAATACTTTGAATTGGAAATTCTCCTCTAAAATAGAGAAGAGGTGGGGGATCGTCGATCTGTTTTAGCAGTTGGGGATAATCACCATCTAATATGGTCAGGATACCAATTCCCTCTTCTTCCAGATAAAGAAGATGTTTTTCTATCTCAGGCAATAACTCCTCGGACTCAAGAATCTTCTCAGCCTTTTCGGGACTGATTCGGGGAAAAGAGGAAAGCTCTTCTGCCGAGGCTTTGTATACGTTCTCCGGTGAGCCGAAACTCAGAAGAAGCTGTTGAAAGGTCTTAGGTCCGACCCTGGCTTTCTCCCTCAGCGCTATCACATATGATCTGTAGTCCAACTTGCACCTCTCTTTTGTCCACTTAATCCCTCAAGACTGAAATTACGGGAAAAGGACCCAAATATCAAGTGTAAATTAGAGAGCCTCTTGGAGAACCACCTTGCTGTGCGGGGCTGGAAGCCCCGCCTACCGGATGTCTGGCACCGTGCCTTCGTCCGGCAGAACCCCTGCCCGCCAAATCTAGTTTTGTGTAAGGCGAATCTCACTTAGCGATCACAGAATCTGCGGCATGAAACTTCAGCTTCTATTCGTTAGCTAGAAGACCCAATCCTTACAGAGAACTGGGTTCTTGCCAGAACCAGGACGTTTATCTCTGCCGCCTTCCCCTCCCTCAGGATATCTGAAATGTCGTTTAGTGTGGCCCCGGAAGCACATATATCATCGATCAACAGTACCTTTTTCCCGTTGAGGTTTAGAGGCTTTGCCGGTCGAAAAGTGCTGAACACGTTCAACTTCTTGAGAGCCCTGTCGCGAAGAGCCTTCTGAGGTTTGGTGAGCCTGGTTCTTCTTAGAGCGTCTCGTTCCCAGCGAATTTGCGTTCTTTCCTCTATCCTCTCCGCCACGAGGGAAACAGGATCGAGAGATCGACTCTTGAAAGAAGGGGGAACCGTGAGCATTACGTGGGAAGATCTAAACGAGCTTTGCCTGTTTATGAAATCGGAAGCCAATTCAGCCAGAATCAAGCCAGCGTCCGGGCTCCTCTCGTATTTGAACCGGTATAAGAGATCACCCACCTTAGTTCTTTTCCGCCGCGAACCTTGCGATATGCTGTAGTCAGCCAGGGCGAAACCTGAGTCGAACCTGCCCAAGAGGGGAACCGGATTTATTTCGGACAGGGACACCGCCTGAGTTTCTTCCCCGGAATTGAGAACCCCGCCAAAGCCCAGCTTCTCCAGCAGCTTCTTCATAGTGCCCGGCTCAAGATTAGAGCACAGAGGATAATCGAGGGAATCTATCTGAGGTAATCATTCGTTGACACCCCAAGAGGCGAGAAGGTTCTTTCCAGTGAGAAGATCCAGCGCGTAGAGAAGGTTTTCACAGTGTCTTCGGAAATCCTCCCGATATTCTTTTCTGATTGGATCGGTGGGAGGGGCAACCATCCTGAGAGGGTTTACGTATCTTCCATCCGCCTTCACTCTATAATCCAAGTGCGGGCCGGTGGAACACCCGGTGCTCCCCACGTATCCTATCAGGTCCTTCTGCCTTACTGTTGCACCCCTCGTGATTCCCCTGGCGAAGCGGGAAAGGTGTCCATACATGGTGACGAATCCGTTGGGATGGCGAATCTCCACGATTTTCCCGAAGCCCCTTTTCCAACCGGCGAACGAGATCACCCCATCGCCGGATGCCACCACCGGAGTGCCCACCGGAGCGGCATAATCTACTCCCAGGTGCGGTCGATACCTCTTGAAGATCGGATGAAACCGGCTGTAGGAGAAGCGGGAGCTGATTCGCCTGTAATTCAAAGGAGATTTCAGAAATGCCTTCCTCACCGACTTGCCGGAAGGATCAAAATATCCCTTGCGCCCCTCGGGAGATCGATACAGCAGCGCCTGATGTGCCCCGTCGCTCGAGCTGTATTCCGCAGCCAGGATGTCGCCGTATCTTACGAAATCCCCCCCCTTGTAATATTCCTCGAACATCACCCTGAACCTGTCCCCCTTCCGTGGCTCGGTCAGGAAGTCTATCTCCCACTCGAAGACCTCGGTGAGCTTCATGATCAGTTCCGGGCTTTGGCACAGGCCTATCATTGAGAGCCAGAGAGAACTCTCGATCTCCCCCTGAAGTGATTTTACGATGCACTGGAATTCGACCGGCTCAACCACGGTCGTCATCTCACCGTTTTCTCTTGTCAAGGTGCATCGTTCGCGCATGCCCTTCTGGTATTCGAAGAAGAGAATGGAGTCCGGGGTGGATAGCAGAGTATAAGAATCTCCCGGCAGGGATTTTTTCAGATCCAATTTGCCTTTGAGGACCGAGGTAAGTTGATGAATCAGCTGATAGGAGAGACCTTTCCTCAGGAGGGAAAGGTAAAGAGACTCGTTCTTCTCCAGCTCTCCTTTGAAAATGCAAGCCAGAAGCGGAGGGCTCAGCGCGGCTGAACTGAGGTCTGCGCCCGTCTGCGCTTTGAACAGACCCGCCCACACCATCAGGCCCAGTAGAACGAAGATTAATCCCAGGTAAAGAACTATTCTTAGTGACTTCACTTTGCCAAAGGAGGTATCAGGTTTATTTCTTCTCCTTGAAAACCTCGGCTGAGTAGATGAATATCTCCGCGTCCTCATCTTTCCAGCAGTTCTTGTCGTGAATGCCCGCCTTGAAACATATCTGGTTGAGGAAGGTGGTCCGATCCCAGCCCTGCTCAGTGGCCACCTGCGGAAGGAAAACACCTTGGTGGTATCCTTTTTTCAGCACGATCCCGTGCTTTCCCGTCTCTATTTCATTTACGTCCTCGATCTTTCGCAAGGGGGTAAGAACGGAGATCTCCAGATCAAGAGCGTCAAGCTCCTCCGGAGATACCGGCGGAAAGCGATGGTCGTTGAGGGCTGCAGCCTCTGCCATCTCCTGAATGGTGACGTAGAGGGGCTTGATGGCCTGGATGTAGCCGATGCATCCTCTCAGACGCCCCTGCTTATGAATGGTGACGAAGGCACCGCGGTTCTCCTTTAAGATGGGCGAGTCGACTTCAAACTCCGGCAGAGCTTCTCCTTTCACCCTGTGCTCTATGGTGGTCCGGGCGATGTTCATTAGCGTTTTCTTGTCATCCTCGGAGAGACCGGATTCGACAACCTCGCTCTTTTCCTCCGATTTCTTTCTGCTGTCACCGGCTGGTTTGGAGTCATAGATCACCGCCGCCATATATCCGACCACCCCGGATTTGTCACCGGTCACGTCTCCGGAGTTGGCATACTCTAAAACCTTGGCCTTGTCTGCCCCCAGCCCCTTGGCAGCCAGCATGGTCGCCACCACCGGGCCTCCTCCGCAGGCTTCGCAGACTTTGGAGGCCAAATCGGAGTGGAGTTCTTCGGGATCGAAGGAGTTCACATGGTTCATCACGATGTTGTCCAATCTAACCGCCTCATCGTACGGATGGAAATGCGACAGGTCGGTACTGGCCACGATCAGGGCGTTCTTCCCCTTAAGGGCCTTCGAGAGGGCTTCTCCCAGGGCCTCGCAGGTGGCCCAGTCCTGGTCAGCTATGACGATGGGAACCAGCTTGAATTTGCCCAATACCAGCTGAAGGAAGGGAAGCTCAACTTCCAGAGCGTGCTCTCCTCTCATCCCCGCAAAACTGTGCCCCTTGTCGGAAAGAAATACCTTTTTGCTCGTATCTGCTATCTTCCCTGCCAGAGTGGTATCCACAGGAATCTGACCCAGGGGGGTTTCGTAAGAGCCGCCGTTGTAAATTGAGGCACCTGGAAAGTAAGCCACGTGGCTGGGAGAGATCACCACCACCGTCTCGAAGGAAAGGCCCTCCAAGAGCTTGAAGGAGTAAGCTGCGACCTGGCCCGAATACATATAGCCGGCATGCGGAGATATCAACGCCACGATCTTTCCCGGCACCGGCTCCTTTTTGGCTTTCTTAAAGAAATCCGACAACTCTCTGGTTAGGGTTACCGGATCGCCGGGATAAAACTGACCCGCAACTGCGGGCTTTCTGACCTGTCCCATTTTGAACCTTCCCTCCTTTTCTAAGCCCGGCTCTTCCTTAGAGCCGGACCCATCGCTGCAGGTAAAATACCCTGGCAATATAATAGACCACACCAGAACAAAAAGCAAAAAAAGCAAATCCTTTCTCATATGCGCGTACCTCGTCTCACTTCAGAATGCACCAGGGAATATAGGAAGAAATTCAAGTTCGTCAACACCTTTAAGCGTTTTCTCGGAGGCGGCATTCCGATTCTCCGCGCCTGGAGTGTCCTCCCCAAGGCGGACCAACGGTCGAGTTCAAGTACAACATACCGCAGTGGCGGGGCTTCACACTCCGGTTTCTGCTCACCGCCAGTTCCTGTATGTGATATTACCAGCTTCTGAAAGGACTCTTTGCACGCAATCCGGGGAATCGACACGTAGACTCTCGCTCTACCTGGAAGGAAGCCTCGTCTTTTTGGCGGTCTTTTTTCTCGGACCTCCCTTTTTTTTCCTTTGATCCAGGGCCAAGGCCAGCGCCTGGTCCACCGTTTCAACGAAGCCAAACTTCAGCTTCTTTTTGATCTCGTCCGGTATCTCCACCATGTCCTTCCGGTTCTCTTCGGGCACGATCAGAGTCTCCACGCCGGCCCGGTAGGCGGCCAGGGATTTCTCCTTTAAACCTCCAATGGGCAGAATGTCTCCCCTTAAGGTCAGCTCTCCGGTCATGGCAAGTTTGGGCTTGACCGGTCTTTCGGTCAAAAGGGAGACCATGGCGGTTGCCATGGTGATTCCGGCCGAGGGACCATCCTTGGGAATGGCTCCTGCCGGAACGTGAACGTGTATGTCGTATTTCTCGTAGAAGTTCTCGTCGATGCCCAATCTCTCGCAGGCGGATCGTACATAGGACAGTGCAGTTTTAACCGATTCCTTCATCACCTCGCCCAAATAGCCGGTCAATGTAAGAGATTTTTTGCCCTTCATCTTGGTGGCTTCCACAAACAGCAGATCCCCACCGGTTTGGGTCCAGGCAACCCCTGGCACCACGCCTATCTGAGGGGCCCTCTGTACTATCTCCTGGAAAAACTTAATCGGGCCCAGGAACTTTTCCAAACTTCTGGGGGTTATCTGTTGTTTCCCCTTTTCACCGGAGACAACCATCCTGGCAACCTTTCGGCAAATGGTGGCAATCTCCCGGCCTAAGTTTCTCAATCCTGCTTCCCTGGTATAATCATTGATGATCTTCTTCAGGGCATTATCCTGAAACTCTACGTTCTTGGAACCAAGCCCGTGATTTTCCAACTCCTTGGGGATGAGATGTCTTCTTGCAATCTGAAGTTTCTCCAAATCTGTGTAGCCGGGAAGTTCGATCACCTCCATCCGATCCCTCAACACTCCGGGTATGGGGTCCAGAACGTTGGCGGTGGTGATGAACATGACTCCGGAGAGGTCGAAGGGAACGTCCAGATAGTGATCGGAGAAGGTATTGTTCTGCTCCGGGTCCAGAACCTCCAGCAGGGCTGAGGCCGGGTCTCCTCTGAAATCCTGTCCGATCTTGTCCACCTCGTCCAGCATGAAGATGGGGTTATTCGAGCCGGCCCGTCTGATCCCCTGAATTACCCTGCCCGGCAGGGCGCCGATATAGGTTCTTCTGTGTCCCCGAATCTCAGCCTCGTCCCGCATCCCTCCCAGCGATATCCGGTTGAATTTCCTTCCCATGGCCCGGGCTATGGAGATTCCCAGGGAGGTTTTGCCCACACCGGGAGGCCCGACGAAGCAGAGGATTGGTCCCTTCATGTCCTCCTTTAGCTTTCTGACCGCCAGATATTCCAGGATCCTCTCTTTGACCTTATCTAAGTCGTAATGATCCTCGTCTAAAATCTTCTGTGCCTTTTTGATGTTCAGCACGTCCCGGGTGCTCTTGCTCCAGGGAAGGTTGACCAGCCAATCCAGATAAGTTCGGGAAACGGTATACTCGGCTGCAGCCGGGTTCATCTTGGAAAGCCGGTCCAGTTCCTTGTTGGCTGCCTCCAGGGCCTCCTTGGGCATCCTGGCTTCCTTTATCTTCTTCTTGAACTCATCCAACTCCGCCGTTCTCTCGTCGGCTTCCCCCAGCTCCCTCTGAATAGCCTTAAGCTGCTCGCGCAGAATATACTCCCTCTGGGACTTTCCCAATTCGCTTGCAGTCTGAGATTGAATCCTCTGCGAAAGCTCCAGCACCTCCACTTCCCGGTTGATGTGCGAAAGAACCTTCCTCAGTCTCTCTTTGGCATCGAAGGTCTCCAGAAGCTCCTGCTTTTGAGGCACCTTTATGTTCAGACTTGAAGCGATCAGATCGGCCAGTCGGCTGGGGTCTTCGGTGTTGATGGCGGTGATCTGTAACTCCTCGGAGAGGTAAGGGGCCAAGTCTACCACCTTCTTCAAAAGATCGAGCACGTTCCGGCATAAAGCCTCCACCTCAACGTTTTTCTCCACCTTCTCATCGATAACCTCAATCCGGGCCACCGCGTGAGGCTCGGTCTCAAGGAAACTCTTCACTCTTATCCGGGACAACCCCTGAACCAGCACCCTCACGCTGCCGTCGGGGAATCTCAGCATCTTCAGGATGGATGCAGCCGTCCCCACCCGATAGATGTCTTCAATAGATGCGTGCTCTTCCTCTATATTCTTTCGGGCGAATAGCCCTATGGCCTTTCCGCTGGTCAGTATCTCATCGATCAGCTTGGCGTACTTCTGCTCGGTTACAACCAGGGGAACGATGAGGGACGGGAAGGCCACCGTTCCTTTGATGGGAAGAACGGCAAGCTCTTTGCCTATTTTCTCGACCTCTTCGGATACCTTCTCTTCTTCCTTGATCAGGTTCACTCTTCCTCCCTTGAAAGATATCTGGACTCACCAAATCGATGAAGTAAGAACATCCTTGCTCCAGGACTTCAGACTCGTGCCTTGTGAAACGTCTTTCTGCAGGTCGTGCGGGCAGTAACTCATTGGCCGGCGAAATGCCTTTAGATGCTCTGCTATATCTATCGGCCGGAATCTATCTCAATTTCAATACTATCAATTATCCCCTTCAGCCCGGCTGCATCTTGTGGCGCCAACCTCAGGTACGTCTCCAAGTATCTTTCGGCCTCCTCTTTTTTTCCCATTCGGGCAAAGGCTATCCCCAAGAGCTTATACGAATTGATTTCTGCCGGGTTCAGTCCTAATGTTGTCTCGAAGTACGGAACTGCTTCTTCGTATCTTCCCGCCTTACCCAGAATGTTGCCCATGATATAATGAAAATCTGCTCTGCCGGGTGCTAAATCAATGGCAATCCTCAGATGGGATATCGCCTCATCGTAGCGACCCTTTGCTGATAGGCAGACGCCCAAGCTTCTATGCGAATACTGGATGCCCCGGCGATTCGGCGCCATCCCTATGGATTTCTCCAGCACCTCTATGGCCTCATCGTATCTTTTCACTCTCAGGTACGCATTTCCCAGCACGGCATAATAGCGTGGAATCGGATTGATGGCAATAGCGTTTTTCCACAATCCAATTGTTTTTTCGTGCTCACCCTTATCACGAAAATAACAGGCCATAGTCTCATAGCCGTGGGCCCCCCTTTCTTCATCGATGGAGAGCAGACTCTCAAAGCGCGCGACCGCCTTTTGCTCCGAGGCATTGACCAAAATCCAAGGCAAAGTCGACGCCAGGGAGGTGGCGACCAGAAGCAGGGTCACCCGCCTTAAATCCATTACTGCTCCTTCTTCCCGGTGAGCCGTTCGCTCCGGTCCGGCAGCGAACGCAGCCCTGGGCCGGTCTCTGAGAAGACTGACCGTCAGATACAATCCCAGGAGGGTGACACCTAAGCCGCAAGAAGCGAAAAGGTCCCAGTCCCGGGCATATCCCAGCTTTGGATCGGCAAGCAGGGCGAAGCCAAACGAGCACGCCGTGATCCAAATCAAGAATCTAACCACGTTCTCCCTGAAGTTGATCTCCCTCCGGAACAAAACCAGAAGTACTGCCCAGAGGACCAGGCTTACCGGGGAGATCAGCAACTGGTGGTTCAGGAAATCCAGAAGGTGAGCCAGGGAGAAGAAGGAGTAGAAGCCCTCCCCGCCTCCGAAGGGATAAATCAGAGGGGAGCCGATCGTCTCTTCCGTCAGGTAGGTGCCCCGAAGATGGAGTGCGGCCCCGATCACGAAGACCACACAGATTAAGACCACGATATTGGCAAACTTAAGCCTCGCGGCCTTCGAACTGCTCGCTGCGGAAAACCTGGCAAAGACCAGATAGAACAAAGAAGGCAGGACGAAAAGAGCGGTGAGATGGAAGCTCACAGCCAAAAGGAGAAAAAGACCGGCCCACAAAAAAGCGCCTTTCCCCTGCAGGTATCTGATCCCGAAGAAAATATATGCGAGGACGGCCACGAACATGAACGAGTAGCTCTCGATGTGCCCGAAGAACAGCTGGGTGGCTCCCATAGTAGCCAGGATCAGAAAGATGAATAACTTCTCTTTTCCGTCCTTTCCCAGAAGATGCGATAAGAGAAGAGTCAGAAACACGTAAAGTCCACCTGCCAGGCAGCTGAGAACCGCATAAGTGGTGTAGCTGTCCAGGCCGAACAGCCTGTAAACCAATAGATGCAGATAGAAATCCAAAGGTTCGGTAATCGACAACAGGACACCCAGCTTGAGCTCACCCGCGCGCAGGTATCCGTCACCAAGCAGAGGCGTTTCGGCTCTGAGAAGCCAAAAGGGGATCAGGCTGAGTACGCTTATGGCGAGGTACAGAAGATATCTGTTGGTCTTCCTGAATCTCCCTACTATCCAGGCGAAGATTCCAGCCAGTGCCCTGGTAAGGATCTTGTTCACCCTGGGGAGCAGCAGCAAAAGCACGACAGCGGATACTGCTATGCGGAACTCCAGCGAAAAGTAGTGAAGTTGACTGATGCCCCAGAGTCTTAAGTTGGGAAAGAAGGAAGCCAGCAGACGAACAAGGATCAAGAAGGCGCAGGTAAGCAGAATAAACCTCTCTATCTTTGCGCCCACACTGTCTGCAATGGAGATGCTCTTTACATCCGAGCGTTTGGGCATCAGCGTTCCTTCATTCTTTTACTTGTATTGTCAATGGTCCACACTACCTGCGCCCAATCCGTAGCCAGAGGCATGTAGTATTCGTACTGCCGCAGGAATTCTTGATTGCTCCAGAACTGCCTGAATTAGCATAAACGGTTCTGCCTTTGCTTGGGCCTCTTTCGCAGGCAATCTCTGCGCAATTATTAGTATTGTATGTCAACTTCCAGGCTATCCATGATCTCTTCTATCTTCCGGGCATCCTCAGGTCTCGATTGCAGGTAGGTCTTCAGGTACATTCCAGCCTCCTCTTTTCTTCCCATTGCCGCGTAACATGTTCCCAGCGCTTTGTATAGGGCGACGTTGCCGGGGTCCGACTCCAGCGCCATCTCCAGGTACGGGACTGCCTCCTGATATCTTCCCAGCTTTCCCAGAATGTTGCCTAAACTCTGATGGACCTCCGTTCTTCCCGGTCTCAGGTCGATAGCTTTCTTCAATTGAAGCACTGCCTCCTCAAACCGACCGGCTTTGGCTAAGGTGTTGCCGAAGTTCTTATGCACCCTGGCCACGCCGGGAAAGTGCGACGCCATCCGGAGAGACCGATCATAGGCCTCTATGGCCTTATCATATTCTCCCAACCTCTGGTACGCGTTTCCTAAGGCGCCGAAATAGCGGGGACCCGGATTTAAGGCAATGGCGTCTCTCCATGATTTAGCGCTCCTTTGGTGTTCCCCCCTGTCTCGAAAATAACAGGCGAGCGTCTCGTAGCCGTGGGCTGTTCCTTTTTCATCCATCTTCAGCAGGTCCTCAAAACGGGCCACCGCCTTTTGCTCCGAGGCGTTGACCAGTATCCAGGGCAAGGTGGATACCAGGGAGGTAACAACCAGAGCCAAGGTGACCGGCCTCAAATCCATTGCTCGGCCTTCTCCGCCCCCTGGCGTTTGCTCCTGTCCAGGACTGGATGCCGCTTGGGTTAGCTCTCCGACAAGACTCAAAATCAAATACAACCCCAGCAGGGTAGCACCTAAACTGGAAAAGGCGAAGAGATCCCAGTCCCGGGCATATCCCAGCTTGGGATCGACCAGCAGGGCAAATCCCAATGAACAGATGCCCAACCAGAACAGAAATCTGGCCACATTGTCTTTCAGGCTGATCCTCCTCCAGAAGAGAAGCAAAAGAACCATCCACAAAACCACATTCACCGGAGAGACCAAGATCTGGTGGTTCACAAAGTCGAGCAGGTGTCCCAGGGAAAAAAAAGAGTAGCCTTCATCGCCACCACCGAACGGGTAAATCAAAAGATGACCGACCGAGCCTTGGGAGGAACCAGCCCGCACAACGTAAAAACCTAATCCGATGAGAGCCGTTACAAAGGTAAGGATTACGGGGTTGACGAACCGAGACTTTCTGACCTTCTGTCCACTGCCTGGGATAACTGGAGCAAAGGCTAAGTAGAACAGTGAGGGTAGAACGAAGATAGCAGAAAGATGGAAGCCGGCTGTCAAGACCATGAAAACACACGGCAGCAAAAATCCGCCTCTTCCTTTCAGATATCTCACGGCAAAAAGAACGTAGCCGGCCATAGCTGCATACATGAGGGTATAGCTCTCTATGTACCCGAAAAACAACAGTGTCGCCCCCATGGTGAGTACCACCGAAAAGATAAGCAACTTCTCCCTGCCATTCTCTCCCAGGAGGTCACATAGAAGAAGAAGCAGAAAAACAAATAGCCCGCCCGCCAGGCAGCTCAAAACTCCATAGGTGGTGTATGCATCAAGGCCGAAGAACTTTGAGAACAGGAGGTGTAGCAAAGCATCAAGCGGTTCAGCCACGGAGAAAAGCTTCCCCATTCTGATCTCCCCGGCCCGCATGTAACCGTCACCCAGCAACGGCGTCCTGGATCTGAGAAGCCAGAAAGGAATCAGGCTGAGGAAGCTGGTAGCAGAGTATAACAGATACCTGTTCATCTTTTTGAGTCTTTCCGCGATCGAGTCAAAGACCCTACCCAGCACCCCGGCCACGATCTTGTTTACCCTGGGAATCAGGATCAGCAGCCCGATCACGGATAGTCCAATCCGGAACTCCAGCGAAAAATAATGAAGTTGACTGAGGCCCCAGAATCTCAGGTGGGGGAAGAAGGAAGCGACGATGCGAGCTAAGATCAAAAGTCCACAAGTTGCCAGAATCGTTATTTGAAGGCGGTTCATCAACTATTCTTGCTGCAAACGATTACATTTTAGGGTTTAGGTTGTTGCTGCCGTCTTTCCGGCAGGCCCCTTAGAAACTGCCGAACTTCGGCTGCATCTTCCGCTTCGGGCGCGCGCTCCAAATAGAGCTTAAGGTATTTGTCTGCCATCACGAGATCACCCAGGTTGAAATGATTATAGCCTAAATCCCGGTAAAGAGGCGGATGATCCGGGTTCACGCTCATGCCCTCCTGGAGAACCTCCAAGGCTTCCTGGTCACGACCCAGTTTCGTGAGGTGCCCCGCTAAGTTGTTGTAGTACTGCATTCTGTCGGGCCGCAGCCTTATGGCCTGGCGGAAATCCTTCAGGGCCTCCTCATACCTTCCCATCCGGGCGAGAACGTCACCCCTGTTGAAATAGGTGCGGTCGAAGGTCGGATCCACCACAAGAGACTTGTCCAGTTCCTTGAGGGCGAGATCGTACCTCTCCTGCCGGTGGTAGACTGCCCCCACGTTGTTGATGTAGCGCGCATTCACCTCCGCCACTGCTGCTTTCTTCCACTGCTCCAACTCCTTTTGCCATTCGCCGCGCTGGTTGTAATACATGGCCAGAGTCTCGTGCCCGTGGGCGCTTCTCTCTCTGTCAAGCTTCAGAACGTGCTCGAATCTGGTCACCGATGTCTCCTCCGCAGCGTTGATATAGATCCAAGGAATCGTGGAAAGCAGTGAAGTAAACAGCAACGCCAGGGTGAGGTATCGCAAGTCTCCTGTCTGCGCACCTCTACGATACTTGAGGAACAGGTGAAGCCCCAGAAGCGTGTAACCGAGTGCGGTGAACGCAAACAGGTCCCAATCGCGAGGGTATCCCAATTTCGGGTCTGCCAGGAAGGCATAGGCTAAAGTGCAAAGACTCAGGATCAGAAGGAACCGCGCCACCCGGTCCTTTTGGCCAGTCTTTCCGGAAAAGGCCACAACAGAGGTCAGGCAGATCAACAGACCCACGGGCGAAACCAGAAGCTGATGATTTATCAGATCCAAAAGGTGCGACAACGAAAAGAGCGAATATGATCCTTCCCAGCCGCCCAGCGGAGAGATCAGATAATACTCCAGCCCCTTCGGTTCGGGATTATACCTCTGCACAAGAGAAAGAGTCACGGTCACCAGGAGCACCATACCGATGGACAGACCGAGCCCGGCAAAATTCCCTTGCTTCTTCTCCTTCTTTCCGGCCCGCCCGGATAATATCAGGTAAAGGAGCGAAGGGAGCAGGGTCACGGCAAAAAGATGCAGGCTGAAAGCCAAAAGGAAGGCAAGGAGGGGAGGGATCAGACCGTTCTTGTTCCGGAGATAGCCAAATGAAAAGAAGATGTAGAGAAGTATAGCTGCACAGACCACAGAGTAGCTTTCAACGTATCCGAAAAAGAGCTGGATTGCTCCCATGCTGATAAAAACGGAGAAGACCAGCAGTCTCTCTTTGCCGTCCCTGCCCATCAGATCTGCCAAAAGCAGAAGCAGCAAGACAAACCCCACTCCTGAAAGTATGCTCAAAAGGGCATAGGTTTGAAAAGCTTCCCAGTTCAGGAACCCTGCCACCTGGACGTGCAGAAGAAAATCCAGAGGCGCAGTGAAGGAGAATCTGGCGCCCAGATCAATCTCCCTGGCTCTGACAAGACTATCTCCCAGAAGGTAGGTCTTGACCCTGAGCACCCAGAAGAAAACCCCCGCGACAAGGCTGAAAAAAGCGTATCGGTAATACTTATTTGCTCTTTTGAATCCAGGCGGTATGATGCGGGACAAACCGGTGAGGAGGTTACCACAGGCTTTGTTGACAGTCGGGATCAGGATCAGAGTCGCGCTGACGGCCAGAATCCATCGCCAAGCGTGCGGCAGATAGTGAAGCAGGTTTATTCCCCAGAGTCTTTCCGAAGGAAAGTATGACGCCGCCAGATGGATGAGAATAAGGAGAAGACACCCCCCGCAGATCATCTTTTCGGCCCGCGTCCTTGCCGGGGTTTTTGCTTTGCTCATACATTAAATCTGAAAAAGATCACGTCCCCGTCCTGAACCACATACTCCTTCCCCTCCAGCCTCAATTCACCTTTTTCTTTGACTTTGTGAACTGAGCCTAAGTCCCACAGCCTGTCGAAGCTGATCACCTCCGCTTTGATGAAGCCTCTCTCCATGTCGGTGTGAACCGTTCCGGCCGCTTTTATGGCCTTTATTCCCGCAGGAACCGGCCAGGCCTTGACCTCGTTTTCATTGGCCGTGAAAAACGAGATCAAGTTGAGAAGCTTGTAGGAGACGTCAATCACCCGCTCAATCGCCAGCTCTCTTATGCCCATATCCTCCATGAAGGGTCTTCGATCGCCTTCCTCAAGCTGGGAAAGCTCCATCTCCAGCTTGCCGCAGATGGAGCAAACAGAGCAGCCGGAGATTTTTTCATCCTTAGTCATCTGTGAGCATTCCGATTCCAGTTGCTCTCTCTGCTCGTTTTGCTCCTCATCTATGTTGAGTATGATGAGCATGGGCTTCAAAGAGAGAAAGGCATATCCCCGGATTAGCCGTTCCTCTCCCGGAGACAGCTCAATCTCTCTTAGAGGAATCCCCTGGTCCAGGGTCTCTTTAAATCTCAGAAGGACCTGAAGCTCTCTTTTTTCCTCTTCATCCTTGGAGCTGGCCACGCTCTTTTCCAAGCGCTTCAGCCTCTTCTCCACGATGTCCAAGTCTATCAGGATCAAATCCAGATCCAGGTTCTTGACGTCCCTTTTTAAGTCCACCGAGCCGGAGACGCGAATCACGTTTTCATCCTGGAAAACCCTCACCACGTGAGCCAGCGCGTCGACCTCCCTTAGGGAATGATAGAATTCTCCCTCCGAAGCTTTTTTCTTGGTCTCCTTGACCAGCCCGGCAACGTCGATATATTCCACCTCGGCCGGCGTCACCTTCTTGGGATTATAGAAGGTAGCCAGTTTATGCACCCTTTCATCCGGCACCTTGACGACTCCCCGGTTGGCTTCTTTTACCCCGAGCGAGAATTCGCCCACTCTGGCCTGTCCACACGTCAAGGCATTAAAAACCGTGGTCTTGCCCACAAATGGAAGTCCGACTATACCGATTTTCATGAATCAGCTTTCTAAAGAAAAAGGTTCTATATTCTGATTTCCTTCACACTCTGATGGATCCAGTCAGGCTGAAATCCCTCATTCAAGGTTTTCAGTATCCTCGTATCCGTGTACTTGCCGGAAGTCACGAACACCGTCTTCATGCCCAGTTTCTTCGCTCCTGCCAGATCGGAGAGCGGATCATCACTTATCATGAAACAGTCCTCTGGTTTTACCTCAAATTTTCTTGCGGCTTCACGGTAAATCTCCGGACTGGGTTTGCCAAAAACATTCGCTCTTTTCTGCGAGCTGTATTCCAAGGCTTTCATCACCGCTCCAACCGAGGGGGAAAGTTCTCCTTTTTCATCTTTATATAATCGGTTGGCGTGAAGTGCCAGCAAAGGTGCGTCGTTTTTCACCAGTGCATTTACGGCAACTTTGAGCTTCTCATAGTTTAGTGACGGATCCAAGCCCACCAGCACTGACTCCACCCTGTCGTGTGATGGAGTTTCTATCCCACTCTCATTCAAATACTCTTTCAGTTGCGCACTCCCTATCACGAAACAACTTTTGACGTCTTCCTTTTTCAGCCAGTTTAAGGCAGCGCTCATGCAGGTCACCAGGTTTTCGGACTGGACGTCGAATCCTTTGCTCTTCAGCAGGGCCAAGAGGTCTTTTGGCCTGTGAGTCGTGTTGTTGGACAACAGGATGAACCGATGCGGGGAAGAATCAAACGAATTTATCCACTCCACGGCTCCCTCTATGGGAGTGTAGGATTTGTCCTTTACGATGGTTCCCTCAATGTCCACCAGATACAGCTTTTTCATATCAGTTTCAGTTTAATCCATTTCCCATCTTTTGTCAAATGATTTGAGTGGGCTAGGAAAAAGGACTTTGGAGTGTCCGGCTTTAG
Organism: Candidatus Zixiibacteriota bacterium; assembly: GCA_049679185.1. Classification (GTDB taxonomy): domain Bacteria; phylum Zixibacteria; class MSB-5A5; order MSB-5A5; family SM1-73; genus SM23-73-3. The sequence goes on along the minus strand of JBAUFO010000083.1, from coordinate 58,743 downwards.
CCGGACTCAAGGTCTGCCTAAAGTCATACGACCCGTAGGGGCGGGCATTCCAGTCGAAGCACGAGTCCCTGCGCTGGCAGACCGTGAGAATCAACGTACATAGTTATGGGTGGGCAAACTCTCTCAACAACCGGGTCACCCCTTCTACTCCGGATGTTTTACATTTTTCCGCGGCGACGCGATTGGCGAAGCCAAGAGACCGAACGAGACTCCGGCTCTGAAAGTAACGGACTAAGAATCCAGCCGAAAAGGCATCGCCTGCTCCGGTGGGGTCTTTGAATCCTCGCACTTTGATTCCTTCATCCTTCTTGAGACGACAACCTTTTCCGTGCCTGTAGATCATGACCGCTCCTTCTTCACCCAGGGTCACCAAAAGCGCTCTCGGTCCCAGGCTTAAGACATACTCTCCGAAATCTCGAATATCACTTGGGGACTTCAAGCTCTTTTCTGCGAGCACGCTCAATTCCGCCATATTAGTTTGCACCAAATCCGCCTGTTTTATATATTCCTTCCAGCTCTTCGGGGACCTGAAAAATCTTCTCCCGTCTCTGCGGATTCCCAGCGTCAGACTGTGAACGTCCATAAATATTAAAGCGGCCGTGCTCCTCCGGATTTTCTTTAACGTGCTGAGAGTAATGTCGAAGCCGGAGATGAAATTTACCAAAATCACGTCGCACTCAAGGAACGGTTCAATCTGGCTGAAACTCAAGACAGGGACCCTGTTTATGAGAACCTCCTGCCTTTCGCTTTCTTGATCGATCAGGAGAGATGCATGATTGTTTTTTCTCCTCACCTTCTTGACGCCGTCCGGCCTGACGTTCTCATAGCTTTCTAAAATCTCTCTCACCCGATCGTAAACGTCATATCCCACATTACACACCGGATAGATTTCCATCCACTTTCCACCCAACCCGGATAGAGCAGACAGATTGTACAAAATTCCCCCAAAGCTCTCCTTTCTTTTCCCTCTTGGAAAAATCAAGGTGTCTCTGTTTATGGTTCCAATTACCGTGACTCTAAATTTGGGCATACCATTTGAGTTTACCATATTAATACAGACGCAGGAATGATTCTTACATGTCATTCTGACCCCGCCTTTGGCGGGGGAAGAATCTCAGTCTTCATTCCCCCTCTCCCTGTCCCTCTCCCTAAGGGGAGAGGGAACATTAGAAATTTCCCCCTTGGTATAAACCATACGACTCACATCTTCACAGAGATATGTTTCGCTTCCCGTAAGGGACGGCAGACGCCCCCGTTGGGCGTCTGGTCGCTCAACATGACATGCAATGTGGCAACTTATTTTGTTCGTTTGCTATAGTTTTAAGTTGCGTCTGTAACTCATTTTGTTTTGTTCTCCACAGGATCCAAACCCGGATCTGAATCTTTCACAAACAAAAGAGGAAACACAATATCGCTTACACAACAGGGCAACCAAACCGCAATAAACAAAAAGAAGAAAACGATTGAATAGGAAACCCAATTTAAGGCTTGGCCTGTCGCCATAATAATGTGGAATAACGATGCCCAGGTGCTCAACAGAACGTGACCAAAATGAGGAAACCTTGTTGTTGGTCTGAGGTAAGCAATGCTAATACCGATTATCGCTAAGGGATTCACTAACCACCATTCCTCAATAAACCCAAAATGTATTCCCCGGTTGGGCAATCCGAGTAAAATCTCTCCTAAGTATGGGATTATCGAATCGCTTATTGTGGCTATGCCAATTGAACCTGTATATCCAATTATAAGCAAAACCCAAAGTTTGCGTTTACCTTCAGCCCGCCCGCATTTATGAAGTTCATACATCGATGCGGTAACCAGCGCGCTCAATAGAACGTGGATGGGATGGAGGATATAAAAAATATTGTAAGAAGCATCTGGGGGCAAATTATGAAAGAATATCATAATGATTATTCCGGTAAGTGCTCCAAAAGTTGTAAACGGAGCATGGCTCTTCAGTTCCTTGGAAACCTGCTTAAACATTTCCTGCTCCTGGTATTATGCCAACCGGGAAAGCACAGCTTGAAAAACTTCTTCTGTTGTGATCTCCCTCATACATCGAAAATGCTCCTTTGGGCATTTTCTTTTTCCGTGTATCCCGCAGGGACGACACTCCATCTTCTTTTGAATGATTACATGATTAACACCATAGGGAGCGAAACCAAACTCAGGGACGGTGGACCCGAATATTGCCACCGCTGGTATTTTCATGGCGGATGCTATATGAACTGGGGCACTATCATTAGAGAGGATCACCTTACAGAACGATACTATTGCGGCGGATTGGAGCACGCTGGTTTTTCCTGCTAAGACCGCGGGCCTTTCCGTCATCGAGTTTGCTGTCTTTTCGCAAAGAGCACGATCCTCCTCCGAGCCCAGGAATATCACCTTTGCTCTTGCCTCCCTCAGCAGAAGATCGGCGACCTCGGCAAACCTTTCGGGCAGCCACCTTTTTGTTGCCCAGACCGAGCAGGGAGCAACGCATACGATCTTGTCCCCTTCTGTGATGCCGGAATCACTCAGCAGTTTTCGGGCATAAGAAAAATCCTCAGAGGATGGAAAGAGCTCAGGTGACGTGTCCTTAAGGCGGGAACTAAAATCCAAGAGCAAAGAGAGATTGCGGTCTACCTCGTGAACATTATTGTTGTAAACCACCTGGCGGGTAAACAGAAAGGATCCTGTGCTTTTGTCAAAGCCGATCCGCACCGGTATCCGGGAAAGATAGGCCAGAAGCGCGCTCCGCAGAGACCTGTGCGGTATAACCGCCAGATCGAACTCCCCCTGTTTGACTCTGATGATGATCTGAAGGAAACTTCCAATCCCCTTATTCTTCCTTTTATCGTAGACTAATATCTCACTTAAGTGCGGATTGTTTTCCAAAACGTTCTCCGTCTCGGGGATGAGCAAAAAGGAGATGAATGAATCGGGGAAGGTCTTTTTCAGGCCCTTGATTAGAGGTGTACAGAGTATGACGTCGCCGATAAAGGCAGTCTGGATGATCAGAATTCGCTTATGTCTCATTCATCTTGCGTCAGGTTGAAAGAAGGAACTTGCTAGCAGGTCGAAATGCACATTTCATCTCTGGTTGGATCGAGGCCTCCCTACCACTCAGTCTCCTATCCGTTTAATCCATCCAGAAGGACGCTCCCAGACGGGGGCTCGTCCGAGCCCGTCTGGGCGTTCCATCCGTTGACAGTTTCTCAATAATCCCGGGTCGTGCTCTTCCACCGCCGGTGAGGCCAGAACCAGTGATCCGGATATTTGCGAACATATTCCTCCAGCACTCGGGTATAAGCCTGGGTCAGTCTCCGGATGTCTTCCTCTTTATCAGAGGTCTTCTCGCCAAATATCGCCTTTTCTACGATTACCTTCTGCTTTCTCTCATTTTCTCTTATGATGAATGCCATCACGATGGGAGCATCCATCTTTAGGGCGAAGGCTGCCGGACCTTTGGGCGTTGAGGCGGGCCGTCCGAAGAACTCCACCACCGTCCCATCACTGCCAGCGTCCTGGTCGGAGAGCATAGCCACGAAACGATTGTTCTTTAGAGCCCTGATAACCCCCTTGGCCGCGGCTCCCATTTTTATTATTCCGATTCCCATGGATCTTCTGTAATCGTTCATCAAATTATCCACCAGGATGTTGTGTTGTTCTCCCACCAGGAAGTCAATCGGATATCCTTTCTGACTGGTGGCCGCGCCCATCAGTTCCCAACTGCCAAAATGTCCGGCCACCAGAACTGCCCCCTTTCCTCTCTTCAGTGCCTCATCAAAATGCTCGGCGCCCTCAAATTCCACCACTTGCTCAATCTTTTCTTTGTCCAAAGACGGAAACAACAGATACTCCACCATGGATTTTCCGAAATTCCGGTAAGCTCTGCGACCGATTCCTGCCAATCCATCTTTCCCCCTGCCCATTGAATTTCTCAGATTGATCAGAGTTACTTTACGCCTTACCCGAAATATGTCAAATGCCAGCCATCCCAGAAAAGAACCCAGGGCAAGTGCCAGGCGATAGGGAATGATCCTAACAAAGGCCCCCATCAGGTAGGTAATCCAATATTCTATTCTATGTTTGATCCTTCGCTTCCTCATCTTCACCCTTAAGCCTCTGCTCCTCCAGTTCCCAGCCTTCCAGGGTCTTCCTGCTGCGTCGTCTTTTGATAAGATAGAGGAACACGATCAAAAAGGCAAGCCCGATCCAGAGCAGGAAAGTGTCACCAAGGAAGCTCACCCAGTTGTATTTTGTCTGGATGTATTTCTCGAACTCCAACTGGAATGAAAGATAATTCGATCCAATGGTTCTCATGAATGCTAAATCTATGCTGGTGCCTTTTGACAGGTGCGTTACCAGCTCTTTTATGGTTCCCTCTCCAAATTCACCGTAGAGATAGGATACCGCCAAAAAGCTCTCGGTATATGCCAGTTGAGCCTTACTCTCCTTGAAGGCGTTGACCGACTCTATCTGGGACAGGGGCAAGATCGAGCCGGTCAAAACCGCGCGCGCCACGGCTACGTCCTGCCCAATTCTCCACTCTTGAGAATGATACATGGCGAACCCCTCATCCAGCCATCGGGGGACTCTTCCCTCCCCGGAGAGCTTTCCGATGAATATGTGGGCCAGCTCGTGCGCGACCACCTGAGAGAATGGACGATAGTACTTAAACTGCAGGGGCGATTTCAAGATGATCAGATTGCGACCCGGAATGGCGCAGGCCACCCCCCAGTCAGGGAACTTGCTCCCGACCATCGCGACAAACTCCTCCTCGCTATCCACCACGTAAACGCTGACCGCGTCGGTCAGGGAATCTTCCAGGAAGTCGGAGATTCTCAGATAGGAGGATTCCAGTATGGTCTCTACTTCGGAGGCAATATTCTGATCGTGGGCGTGGATTTCAAAACGGGAAGGATCTGCTGAAATCTGCGAATGCGAGAGCTGGGGTGAAAAAAGGAAGACGAAAATACAAACTGTAACTCTAACGATTGGGTTTAAATAGCTCATTCATCTCTTGGACTGGTCGCGCCGCTGGTCTGTTTGAGGGATCCAATGCTCAAAAGGACACACGCAGTCTATCATTTCTTCTTCTTCTTGAGCAGGCCTTCAAGCAGATCAGTTGCCTTTTCTTTCAACTGATTTTGTATCTCTTCCTTCTTCTCCTCCGCCTTTCCTTTCAGCTGGGCTTTTAACCTTTCCTGCGCCCTGGAAGTATCAAGGGAGAATTTTGGCTTCTTTGCGGTGCCACCTATTTTAAGGTCAAGGACCGCTCTTCCCTGTTCGTTCTTGAGATAGTCCGAAATATCACCCAGAGCGTCGAATCTCAAGGAGAGCTCCGATGAAAGTACGGCGGTCAAGGCGTAGTCCAGCGAGCCGTCCAACCCCAAGGACCCGACCAGGCTAAAATCCCCGTCCTTCGTTGAGACGCTGAGATCGTCAAACCAGACCCGCGCATCTGCGATTCTGAAGGAATTCTTGAGAGTTCTGATCTGCTGCTCCTTCAAACCCTTAATCTGCAGAAAAGAAGCCAGGCTGTCTAAGAGCGCCCAGCCGATCAATTTTCCCTCCGCGAAGTTAGCCCTGCCGTTCGCGGAAAGAGTTCTGCGGATATCCTCCAGCCGATTCCCTTTACCGGAGAAGGTCGCCTCAAGGTTCAGCTTGCCGAAGAGATGGTCGTCGAAACCGGTGAACCTGGAAAGAAAATCGTTGGCTTCGATCTGACTGGCGTTCAGATCCATATCGAACTCCGTCTGATCCATGTTCCGAAGGTCACTGGTCACCTTACCGTTTACCGAGCCAGAGTAAACCTTGGCGGCAGCGTTGTCGAATGTCAGCACGCCGTCGACCAGGTTCACTTTGGAGGAGACATTGGTGAGTTCAACCTTGCGGAAAATCAGCTTCTGAATGGAGACTTGTCCACTGGCGTTTATGTCAGGTAAAGGGATGCTGCCTTTTGCGGCGGCCTCTCCCTTCTTCTCATCCTCCTTGGACACCGGAAGGATCTCATCCAGATCCAGGAACGGGGAATCCAAGTTGAAGCTGAGGAGAGGTTTCCCCCGCTCGGGAGAAAGCAGATAGGGAATGGCCCCGTAGGCCTTACCCTTGAGGCTCAGAGACGACTTGCCCATGGAGAGACTCAGCCCGGGAATATCGACGTCCGATTCCTTGAAGGAGATGGTGCCATCCAGGTTTCTGACCGGAACTCCCAGGGCAGGCGTGGCCACCTCCACTTTTTTAAGATCGACTCGCCCGGAAAAACTCATCTTTTCCGACTGTTTGATCTTACCGTAAGCTTTGACGTTTATCTCTGCCCGGCCCGCCAGATCGGTCTTTTCCGGAAGCGTGACCAGTTCGCCCAGGATGGCAAGGTTTAAGTCGGTTTTCAACTGCGAGGTGAGGCTGGGGTCAGCGAAATTCTCCACCACCAGCTTAAGCTCCAGCGGGGCTTCGCCCAACCTTGCGTCGGAGGAGAAGAAGCTTAAGCTCCGATTATTGAAGTTTATCTCGCCGTAAGGTATATCAAGCGGTTTAGGTGCTTTGGCAAAGTCAACTCTGCCGTTCTGCAGGGTGACCTTTCCCTCAATCTGCACCGGAGCCTTCTCTCCGAAATCACCCTTCAGAGAGGCCCACAGAGCTATATTCCCGGACGTTTTGAGCTGGGTAAGAGGCGAGGACTCTGCCTTGGGCAGGGAAGCGAGTACATCCTCCAGAGAGATCCCGTCTGATTGAACGGTTAGATTCAAAACCGGGGCTGTGCTCACTTTATCCAGTCTCCCCTTCATCTCTAAGATGATCTTGGCGATGCCGATCTTGAGCGCATTCACCTCAACGAAATCACCAGGCATATTGAGGTTGATGTCATGCTCCACCGACAAGCTGAGGGGCGGCAACGTCTGCTTGCGGTCGGGAAAATTCATCTCGACGGTTTCCACTTTGATCACACCGGTTATTCTGGCATTCTCCATCTTGTCATCCAGCTCGAGCCTGGCGTCGTGGGCAAACTGATGCAGAACTATCTCTTTGCCGGTCTGGCTATCTAAGTAGACGATTTTGGCATTTCCTATCTGAAGCTGATCAAAGGAGAATGGTATGACTATCGCTCCGCCTTTGCTCTCGATCAGATCTCCGAAGTTGGAGACGCCTTTTTTCTCTTTTTCCAGATTTATCTCCGGATTCTCCAGGATGAGTTTTTTGATCTCTATTCTCTTGCGCAGCAGGGGCCAGAAGTTCACTCTGATAGACAGTTGATCGAACTTGAAGAGCTCCTCGTGGACAAAGCCGGGAGGATTCAGAACTCTCATTCCCTTGACGTCCGCGCCCAGGCCTCCCCAGATGGAGACGGTGACGTCGTCGATTTTCACCTGTCTTTTGAGCGCCTGTTCAATCTTCGGAACCAGCATGGACATCAGCTTCTCCTTGGTGAAGATGATCTTCACCGCGAAAGAAGCCACAATCAGCAGGAGGATCACCCCCGCAACAATGCCGATCAGTATCTTAAATCCTTTTCTTGATTTCATGGTCTCCCCTCTTCGCAGCGAAGCCGGCTTCGGTTTTCTCCATCAACCAGCCCGCGCTTTAACCTACTATCCTCTCAATCCGTTGACCGATCTGGTTAAGTCCGCAGTCGACCGTGCGCGGACCGCCGCAAAATCGCTCAGACGTGTATGATCCGTTTAATCCGTTCAATCAGTTGACCGATCTGGTTAAGTCCACAGTCGACCGTCCACAGACCGCGGCAAAATCGCTCAGACCTGTACGAACCGTTCAATCCGTTGACCGTTTTATCCGTTGACAGCTCTCCCAATCACGCCCCCACCCAAAACCACCTCATCCTGATAAAACACCGCAGACTGTCCCGGTGTGATGGCACGTTCCGGTCGATTGAATTTAACCATAACCCGGGCTTCCGTCAATGGGTAAATCGTTCCTTTCTGCGGGACGTGTTGATATCTGATCTTTATTTCGCATTCGGTTTCTTTCTTCAAGCTGCCGAAGGCGATCCAGTTTACATCCTGGACTACAAACGACGACCGGAGAAGTTCCTCATTTTCTCCCACATATATGGCGTTTTCCTCCGGCTCGATCCGCACCACATACCGGGGCCTTCCCCTGGCGATTCCCAGTCCCTTTCTCTGTCCTATGGTATAGAAAGGTATCCCCTTGTGTTCCCCCAGCTTTTCACCTTTCAGGCTGAGAATTGGACCCGGCGTGATTTCTTTGTCGGGAGATGAACCTTCCTCTTTTTTCCACTCCTTTATGAACCTGGGGTAATCATCGTCCGTCACAAAACAGATCTCCTGGCTCTCCTCCCTTTCGGCGACTTTCAGGTTGTGTTTTCTTGCCTGGGTTCTGACCTCTTTCTTAGTCATATCCCCCAGAGGAAACAGGGTCCTCTTCAGATCTTCCTGGGAGAGCCCCCACAGGGCGTAGGACTGGTCGCGGCTCGAATCGACCCCCTTGAGCAGCAGAAATCTCCTGGCCGCCTTATCGTATCGTATCCGGGCGTAATGCCCGGTGGAGAGGAAATCTGCTCCCAACGAGTCGGCTTTTCTCCATAGGCTCTGCCATTTAATCCTGGTGTTGCAAATTATGCAGGGGTTGGGTGTTCTTCCCTGCATGTACTCTTCCACGAAGTCCGAGATGACTTCGTCTCTGAAATCATCCCTGATGTCGACCACGTAGTGGGGAATTCCTATCGTGTGGCAAACTGCACGCGCATCATTCAGAGATTCCAAAGAGCAGCACCTTCCATCCGGGTGATCGTCCCCGCCCACCTCCTTGAAATCCCATAGTTTCATGGAGATTCCCACCACCTGGTAGCCTTTCTGGTGTAGCAGGAAAGCGGCCAGCGAACTGTCCACCCCTCCGCTCATCGCCACCACCACTATTTGCTCGTCATTCCTCAAGGACATATTCATTGACTGCGCTGAAGATAGTATCGACCATACACACTATTAACTGGTTAGTTTCCTGCATCCATTTCAACCACCTTGCCTTCTCAGCGAACAGCAAGAGTTCATACCCAACTTGAACGTCCTGATGATTCGCTTTGACAAGATCGAACAGAGACAAGGTATAAAGACTTGGGTCCGTGTATCTCCTCTGGTGGACATGAGCTCCCCTGGCCAGAAGAATGCCCTCGAGTCGATCCTCAAAAAGCTGTAGCGATTGTACTAAGCTTTCGTACACTCTCGGTTGTCCACGCTTTCGCAGCTCTCTCCCCAGGAATACCAGGAAACGTCTCATCCTGCACTTAAGCAGGTAGACTTCCTGGAGGTAGTGCTCGATTTGGTAGACCATATGCATTCGTTCAGTTATTCCGGCCTTCACAAATCGTTTCGTGTTGGGGAAGTGTTTAAGATACACAGGCAAAGCTTTTAGGGTCTCCAATGAGGAGTCTATCTCTGAAAACCTGAGAAAAAGTTCGACTAAAAACTTCTCTTGGGCGCTAGCCCCCTTCTTGATCTTGTCGCCCGCAGATAGGAAAAATGACTTGAAGCCTCCGGCTGTCTTTCGCTTCGGCAAAGTGCGGAAAAGCCGCCGTGTGTGCCTGAGTATTATGTCTGAACCCTTATTCCCCAGAAACGTTCTGAATGCTTCTAACGATGTCTGCGTCTTGGGGTCCTTCTCGGCTCGCTTCGAGCTTCGCTTTCGCTTGCGCCTTGAGTTCAATCAGGTCTCCGGATGGAAACTCACGAAGTAGGCTTTTTGGTCTTCGTCTTCCCCCTGTAATCCTCAATCGCCTTGTGCAAGGCGTCTGCAGCCAGGTTGGAGCAGTGCATCTTGACCGGAGGCAGGCCGTCCAATGCTTGGGCGACAGTGTCGCGGGAGATCTTCTCTGCCTCCTCCAGGGTCTTGCCCTTGACCAATTCAGTCACCATGCTGGAGGTGGCTATGGCTGCGCCGCAGCCGAAGGTCTTGAATTTAGCCTCGGTGATTCGATTGCCGTTAACCTTGATGTAAAGCTTCATTATATCCCCGCAGACCGGATTCCCAATCTCTCCCACCCCGTCTGCATCTTTGATTTCACCCACGTTGCGGGGATTCTGGAAATGCTCCATTACCTTTTCACTGTACATTCTCTCTCCTGAGCTTCTCGATATAGCTTGTGCTGGTTAATTACTTTGCCTTTGTTGCTTCTGAGTGTACAGAGGGGAGATGGATCTCAGCCTTTGCACGATCTCTGGCAGCAGGCTCAACACGTACTCCACGTCCTCCATGGTGTTGTCCCGTCCGAAGCTGAATCGAACCGCTCCCTGAGCGACCTCCGGAGGGACCCCCATGGCGGAAAGAACGTGAGATGGTTCTAACGTTCCGGAGGTGCAGGCGGACCCTGATGCCACCGCCACGCCCTTCATGTCAAGACTCAGGATCACAGATTCCCCTTCGACCCCCTTGAAGGACAAACTCAGGATGTTCGGGATGCGTTTGGTCGAGTCTCCGTGCAAAACCACATCTGGAATAGACTGCGCCAGCCTCCGGTAAAACGTCTCGGTGAGGTTCTTCATCTGTTCGCGCCTATCCTCCAACTCCTGATTCATCAACTCCAACGCCCTGGCAAACCCGACGATTCCGGGAACGTTCTCGGTCCCGGCCCTTCTGGAGCGCTCATGATGCCCCCCATGGGTCCAGGGTGTGATTCGAACTCCCTTCCTCACGTAAAGAGCTCCTACGCCTTTGGGACCATATATCTTGTGACCGGACATTGAAAGCATGTCCACATTCGAGGTTTGCACGTCTACTCGGATCTTCCCCACGCTCTGAACCGCATCGGTGTGAAAATATGCTTCCTTCTCCCCGGCGATTTTGGACAGTTCTTCGATCGGCTGAATCGTCCCGACTTCATTGTTGACATGCATGATGGAGACCAAGGTGGTGTCATCCCGGATAGCCTTCTTAAAATCGTCCGGATCGACCAAACCCTGAGAATCGACCGGCAGATAGGTAACTTCAAATCCCTCCTTCTCTAAGAATTTGCAGCTCTCTAAGACGGCGTGATGTTCGATCTGGGAGGTGATGATGTGCTTACCTTTTTTCCTGTTGGCAAAGGCGGTTCCCTTGATGGCTAAGTTATCGGATTCCGTCCCGCCGCTGGTAAAGAAGACCTCGCTGGACGCGGCATTGACGATCTGTGCCACTGTTTCCCTCGCCTCTTCAACTGCTACCTTGGCTTCCCGGCCGAAGCCGTGAATGCTGGAAGCGTTGCCGAATTTATCTTTGAGATATGGCAGCATTGCCTCCAGAACCTCAGTACGCATAGGTGTGGTGGCGCTGTGGTCCAGATAAACCTTCCTCATCTCCTCCTCCGTCTAGTGGAAATCTTCGAACTTTTCAAATCCGGAACCTGTTGCTTCATGTCGGCCAGCGTGACACTGGACAGGGCGTCTTCGATTAAGTCCTCCAGCTTCTTCCACAGGGTCCGGGAAACGCAGGCCGAAGGCCCGACGCAGCTTTTCTCCCGCATCTGAGGGTAATCGCAGTATGAAATCGAAATGGGGCCATCCAGAGCGTTGATGATCTGGCTCACCGTTATCTTGTCTTCCTTTCTGGCCAACAGGTATCCGCCCCTGGCGCCCCTGATGCTCTTCACGATCCCGGCTTTTTTGAGCTTGTGAAGTATCTGCTCCAGATAGGTGACTGACATCTGCTGCCTTTGGCAGATGTCTCTTATGGTCACCGGTTCTTCATCCTGCTGGGCCGCGATCTCCAAGAGCGCCCTCAACCCGTATCTTCCTCGTGTGGAGATGTTCATCATTCACCTCTTACAGTACTACGCTACAAAAATAACAATGTTTACTAAACTTGTCAAGATTATTTTGAAAAAAATCAAATTTGTGAGCACATAGCCTGCAACAGTTCCCAGGTTGGCCTTCGCCTTAGGATTCTTGGTCATTTCGGGGAATAATCCGTGCGAGAATGGCACAACCAGAGGTCACGCGATGCGATGAAGAAGGCCAGAATCTCGAAGCCCTCTCAGATCAGTCCGTCAGCCGGGTTTGCAGATTCTCTCAATGGACGACAGATTTAGTAATGCTTCGCTCCTTGTGCTAATCGAGGAACCCAACAGAGAGAAGTTGGGCGTTTGTTAGAAGCATCAACACGAACTGCTGGAGCCGTTACGCTCAAGCGACACCATCCTCCCTCCGGTCTTCTTAAGGTCCCTGCGGAATTTCACTTGACACTCTACCATACGCTCATATCTTGATTCTTGGTCCAGGGAGCAAAACTCCAGCAGAGTGTTTGCCGGGACGGACTCAAGCCATTAACATATCCGGTCTTTCTCTTCTCTGACGCAGTTTTCCAGAACGATGAAGAAAAAAACGAAAACTCTGCGTGAAACCTCTCTCGTTTCCTCACCAGCGTTGACGATTGCTGCTACCATTTGTGGTGTGATCCTGTTGGCTCACCTGCTGACCAGCTTCTTTCCGCATCATCGCGTTTGGGGGATCAATCATCTGGCTTACTTTCCTCTGCCAATCAAGATAGTCTTAACGGTCCTGTCTCTTTCGGTATTCGTCCCCCGGGTTAATCGGGGCATGAGGATGATGGCAAGAAAGCCTCTGGCATCTCTTTACGAACGGATCTCGGGGAACAAACTGTACGTCTGGTATGCAGGGTTCAGTCTCCTGGCTGTGGGTTTATTTTGGGTATTGAGATCCAGAACGTATTTTTGGGGGGATGGACTCGGCCTGGTTTCAGCTCTAAATAAGGGCGGGGTAATCCGGGCGTGGAGCGAATTTCTCGAGGTCACGCTTCATATCAACACACACAAGTTCCTTAATCTCCTTTTCTCGGCCGACGCTCAATTAACATACCAACTTCTGAGCGTAGCGGCGGGAGGGATCTTTGTCTTCTTCGTGTTTTGGTTTTCAGAGTACCTGGGAAAGGATCTGTTCGAGAAGGTCTTTGTATTTTCCATTCTGTTGACTATGGGAAGCGTTCAGCTCTACTTTGGGTCCGCGGAGCACTATTCTTTTGCCTATCTCTCCGTTTTCGCCTACCTGGTCCTATCCCTAAAATGGATTGAGGAAGGGGGGAGCCTCTTTCTGGTCCTCTTGCCGTTCGTGATAGCGGTGGCTTTTCACTTCGCCAGCTTTTATCTTCTGCCTTCACTGGCTTACCTGCTCCTGCTGAAGAAAAGGAGCCGAGTAAACAGGAAGGTGATCTGGGGGTTGGAGCTGGCTCTATTGCTTGCGGGGATTCTGTTTTTGTTCCACGTGTTTGAGAGCAAGCCCGGATTGATTCGTATCTTTGTGTTGCCCGTCGAACATAGATTTGCCCCCGGGTACACTTCTTTCTCCTGGGCTCACCTACTGGACCTCTTAAATCAGCATCTATTGCTTTCGCCGGTGGGTCTCGCTTTGGTTCTTGCTGTCCTTGCGACCGTCGGGAGGAAGTCCTACTTCAAGAACCCTGCTGTTCGCTTTCTTCTTCTGGTAACCGGATTCCAGCTCTTTTTTCACTTCGTAATCGACCCTGCCTTGGCAGCCCCTCGTGATTGGGATCTTTTTTCTACATTGTCACTGGGATACACCATACTGGCTCTGCTACTCTTCCTAAAGCTGAACCGAGGTCTCGCCGCCTTCAAATACGTTGCCACAATTATGGTGGCAGTCTCCTTTTTCTCAACTCTTCCCTGGGTGGCTTTGAATGTTTCCGAGGGCAAATCCATTCAGAGATTTCGAGACGTGATGGATTTGGACCCCAAGAGGAGCCGCTCCGGCCACTTCTTCCTAGCTCGATACTTGACCGAAAAAGGGATGATCCAGGAGGCGGAGAAAGAAAACCAGAAACAAAGAGAAATATATCCGGAGGTTGTCCTTTTGGAGGAGGGGATAGAATACTATAACCGGGGAAGACTTGCTGACGCACTGAGAGCTTTTCAAAAAGCCATTCAACAAGACCCTCTCTTTCCAGACGTGCATTTCTTCTTGGCGAGGACGTATTACCGGCAGGGTGTTTTGGACTTAGCCGAGCAAGAATACCAAGAGACCATTAGGCTGAAGCCCGAATATGTAAAAGCGCACACTGATTTGGCAAAGATTTATGCGTCTGGAGGAAAATGGAAAAACGCGATCAGGCATTATGAAAAGGTCCTGAAGTTGGATGTGAAAGATCCCATGGTGTTTACCGATTTGGGGAAAATATACGCTCTCCGAAGGGAGTACGAGAAGGCGACCAAGTATTTCAGAAAGGCAATCGAGATACAGGAGGATTTCGTGGAGGCGCATTCACGCTTGGGAGACGTGTGCTTTGCACTTAATCGTCTGGACGAAGCAGAAGCGGAATATCAAAAAGTGATCAAACTCAAGCCGGATTCTGATTATGCCTACCTTCTTTTGGCCGAGATTTACCATAAAAAGGGCTTAAAGGAAAGCGCCATACGAATATTAGAACAGTTTCTGCAATTCTCCGCTGATTCCGGTAAAACCAAAAAGGTAAGGGAGACTCTGAGGAGTTTGAGGGATCAGCGGTAGCTGGACCGCGATCACCCACTGATCATCTTGAGTGTTCAAGATAAACCGCGCCCTCTGGATGCTCATTCCGTCCAGCACCTAACTTAAGTTAGGTGCCGGACTCAAGCTTATCCAGAAGTTTGGCCGCCGCTGACTTTGCGTCATCCGACAAGATAACTGCGGAGATCACCGCGATCCCTCTGCCGCCAGCATGGATGATCTGATCCACGTTTTTCAGATTTACGCCACCGATCGCAAAGAAAGGTATCTTGAGGCTATCTTTGGCCTGTCGAATCATATCGACGCCAATAGGGCTATCGATCTCTTTGGAGAAAGTTTCGAAGATGGGACCGATTCCCACGTAATCTGCCCCCTCCTCTTCCGCCTTTTTGGCCTGGTCTATGGTGCTGGAGGATTTTCCGATTATGGCCTCAGAGCCTAATATTCTCTTTGCTTCGTCTATGGAAAGGTCTTTTTGTCCCAGGTGAACTCCGTCTGCGTCCACCTGCCGGGCGATTTCCGTTCGGTCATTGACGATAAAAGGAACTGCTCTTTCTTTGCAAACTGTTTTCAGCCTTGAAGCAATCGACAAAAACTCGGCATCGTCGGAGTCCTTGTCTCGATACTGAATCATCTGGGCGCCGCCGTCTATTGCCTGGCGGACTACTTGCTCAATATCTCTGTCACCGCATATTTTCTTGTCGGCGATGACGTACAACTGAATCTTTGAAAGCAGTTCTTCTTTGCTCATCATCAAACCCTCGCACTATGGAATAGAGCCGGTAATTCATCCCGCTTTGAATCCCTTTTTGTTGAAACCCCTCCTACCTGCCTGGTTTTCTGTTCCGATTTCTCGATTTGAATTCTCTGGCGGATTGAACCAATGAGTCGAATAGCGCCTTTGAATTTCGATCTCTCATCAACTCCGGATGCCACTGTACACACAGTAGGTAGAGATCATCGTTCGATTCGATCGCCTCGATGACTCCATCTCTTTTCGACCAGGCTGCGGCAGTGAATCCCGGCGCGACCTCTTTCACCATTTGGTGGTGACTGGTGTTTGCCATTATCTTCTTCTTCCCGATCGCCCCGAAGAGTCTGGTTCCCTCCCGGAGGGTCACCGGATGCCTCTTGTGGTAACGACCCGATCCTTCGAGAGTATGGTCGAGGAATTTTCTTTCCATTCTGAAATCCTGATACAGACTTCCCCCGAAAGCCACGTTGACAAGTTGCATTCCCCGACAGATGGCAAGGATAGGTACCCGTCTGGTCTTCGCCCTTCTCACCAAAGCTATCTCAAAGATATCTCTCTCCCTGGTGATGCTCAAGTTACCGCACTTTTTTCTCTCTCCGTAGAAGACCGGGTCGACATCATTCCCCCCGCTCACCAGGATGCCGTCTACCATCCGTAAGTACTCATGAATCTTGTCCCTTCTTTTGGTGTTGGGCAAGAGCACGGCAGTTCCTCCCGATCTCTCCACCACCTCATAATAGGACCTCTTCAGATAATCAAAGGTAGAGGCGGTAGGAAACTTCCTCTTCCTATCCTGATGCTCCATGGAGCAGCTAATTGCGATTCTGGGAGTTATCGCGCGTCGGCTCATTCTCTCCTACTTCCGAACCATTCCTTCTTTCCCGCGGCTTGCAGACGATTTAAAGTATATGTTTAGAAGCACGGCGCATTACACTGTCCCACACACAGTTATGTGGTCTCGTCACTAGAAGGCATAGAGGATGCTCAGGTGAAATCGACCCGTTTCGGGGCTCTCTTTGATGGGAAGTTGCCTTCCGTAATCCAGCCGCAGCGGTCCCACCGGGGTGAAGAACTGAATTCCCACGCCGGAGCTGACCTTGAAATCCCTTCCGTTTACATGTTTCGGCTTTTCCCACAGGTTCCCTGCGTCAACGAAGATGGTGCAGCCGAATTTCCAGAACAGTGCTCTCCGATATTCAATATTCCCCACCACCATCACCTTCCCTCCTCTTGGGCCACCTCCCATATCTGTCGGACCCATGCTGTTTTCCTTGAATCCTCTCATGGTCGAGGCTCCCCCCATGTAAAACCGGTCAAAGCTGGGAACCATATCCAAGCGAGAAAGCCCATCCGCATAGCCAAGTTTTATTCTGGTGGCCAAAACGTTCAGCTTCTTCCTCCTGCTAAGATTATTGTACCTGGCCCAGGAGAATCTCGTCTTGAAGAAATGGTTATCCCCCCCCAGGAATCCTCCCACCAACTCCGCGTAAACTTGAGTGAAGGATCCGTCCAAAGGAATGAATATGTTGCTTCGTGAATCCTTCTCTCCGGAGAAGATTATCTTCCTTCGAATGCTTATCCCCTGCTCCTCTTTGTAAGTCTCCAACTCCGCCGGAGGAATGCTGTAGATATGTACCTGCTGATAACTGGCGGTGAGCCAAGCCTTGGTATATCTGGTGAACTCCCGGCTGAAGTTCATGTTTCCGCCATACGACTCGATGCGGTATTTCTGAACCACGCTTTGTACCCCTGGCTCATAATACACGTCCAGGTCCAGAACCGTCCTGGTTCCGAGAATCCAGGGCTGTACGTACCTACAGGTGAATCGATTCGACAACCTTTCCACCTTGCGCTCGATCTTGTAGCTGTAATAAGCGGCCAGTCCGATTTTTCGGGAGGTGCCGGCAATGTTGCGGTTTCCCCACTCTCCGGTGAAATCCACGGTGAGGTATTCGTGCTGGTTTGCTGACTGGGGCTGATGCGCCAGCTCCACCTTACCACCGACGTAATACGGCTTCTTCTCCACCACTCTCAGGACGAAATCCGGTTTGTCCGGTTTCTGCTCCACGTCCTTGGTTTTGAGGGTTATGTAGCTGAAAAGCCCGGTGGAGTAAACCCTCTGCCGGCTGTCCACGATCTTCTCCCGGGAATAGATCTCCCCCTCCTTCATGGTCAACTCCCTCCGTGCCACATTCCCCCTGGTAAGCTTCAGCCCTTCATAGGTGACCTTGCCGAAGAAGACCTTCTTCCGCGGGTTCACTTGCAGGGTGACGTCCGGCATGTACCTATTTTCCCCTGCCGACACCAGGATTTGAACGTCAGCATAAGGATAACCTTTGTTGGCATAGATCGTTCCGATGTTAAAACGCACGTCGTACAGCTTCGTCCAGTTAAAGGGTTCGCCGCCTCTCAACGGTTTCATCTCTTTTCTTGTCTTTTCCTCAAACTGGGGCAGTCCACCCTTCAGGATGACTTTTCCCAGCCTGGTTTGATATCCCTCTTTGATGGTCACCTTGACTACACAACTGTTTTTCTTTTTCTCCTCTGCGCCGATCTCGCTTTCCGCCTCCAGGAATCCGTTGACGTGATATAGAGAATCGATCGACGCCTGGTCCAACTCTGCCTTTTTCAAGCTGAACCTTCTTTTCTTGAAGAGGGTATACCACCTGTTTTTCTTCAGGCCCATTTGATCCTTTATCTTCCCGTCGGAGAAATAAGTGTTCCCTTCTATGGCAATCTCCTCAATGATCGGTTTATTCCGATTGCCCGCCTGAGCGGTTGCAGTGAGGAAAAGAACTGCCACAAAGATCAGCAGGACATTTGGATATTTGTTACTGAGGTTGTTGACCATTGTCGTGTCTTCTTTTCAAAACCGGCTTCAAACTCCGTGTTGCTCAGGGCTAGCATAAGGCTCTTCAGATCATGAAGTCCGATATTTGAACCATTACTCCAATGCAAAAAAGCTGCTCTCTTCAATATTCCCAATTGAGATTTAGACCCAGATGGAAAAGCCCCGCTTTGTCCTTGCGTCCTTCAAAAAAAAGGTGTTTATTCAACCTGTATTCCACACCTGTTTCCTGCCCGCTGGACTGGGAGAGGCGGCGGGTGTAACGCAGATAGACCTTGTCCGAGACGTATTTGCCAATGGTAATCTGAGCATCGGTAAGCCGGAACTTCTCGCTCCAGGTGGGAACTATCTCGAATGTCTCCACCCCCAGGGTCCTGCCGGCGATGCTCTCTAAGAATCGGCTGCTGTAAGCACCACCCAGGCTCTTGATTACCCTCTCCTGGAACAAGCTCCCCACTCCCACCGAATCGACGGAGCCCATGCCCTGCTGAAAAGCCAGAAGTTCCAGAATGTCATCCTTGGCATATGGTGAGCCAGGTGCCGGCTCGACCTCCGGCTCCGAAAGGGTGCCACCGATAGCTAACTTGATCTCGTTGCTCGACCCCGTGCCCAAAAGGGTCCCGCCACCGGAAGACCCGGGAGTTGCTCCCCATAGCCTGGTGGAGACCAGAAAATCGATCTTGGGGTCGATCCTCTCCACGTTGTCAAAGAAGAACGATCCTTTTTCAATCTTGAACTTGGTTCCGTAGAGGAAGTACTTTCCCCTGATGATCTCCATGTCACCCAGGATCCTGAGCTCGCCCCCCTCCCGCAGCACCCGCACATCGCCGCTGAATTCCAGATTCACGTCGTCGTTCATGATCCAGCAGTTGTTGGCGACAGACACGTCCAGATTCCAGTCCCACAGGTCGGTCTCCTGGTGACTGGCGGTGACGAAGGTCCCGGAACCGGACGACGTGAAAGACTCCCGGTAGAAGAACTCGGAGAGAAAAATCTCGGAGGAAACCAGGGGCGGGGACCTACCCGATATCTCCACGGTCAGATCAGCTAGCGCGGAAAGATCGGCATACTCGTAATCGATGGGAATCCTCTCTCCGGAGAAGTATAAGCTGTACTCTATGCTCTGTATGTCTTTCAGGTCGATGGTTCCGAAGCCCGTGAGCTCCCCTTCGATTTGCTGGCCCGGCGAGAAGATTCTCCACAGCCTGGCGAAGAATCCGCCCTTGCGACCCCTCCCGCTCTTCATGGAACCGCCTACTCTGTCCAGTATGAGATTCTCATCCTTCATCCTCATCTCCACCAGCAGGTCTTCCACCGGATCGGCCAGCTCAGCGAACTTCAAGCTCCCCTCTTTTACGGTCATCTGCCCGTCGAATCGTGGATGAAGCAGGCTTCCGGCAATCTCTAAGTCACCCGCAAAGTCGCCTCTCAGATATTCGATCATCGGGATAAACAGCTTAATCAACTCCAGCCGCTTTCCTTTCGCTGAAAGGGTGAGATCCTGGGATTCCACCAGAATCCTCTCCTCTACCGAGGTAAATGACAAATCCAGAGGCAGGAATCCCTTCAGGGTATATCGCCAGTCCGGGTCGGTTACCGCAAGGTCTCTGATCTCTATTTTCTTATCCTTGTATGAAATATTCGTTTTCAGATCTCCCAACTCCATGCCTTTGAATTTCAGTCGTTCGATTTCTCCGTTTAGCTCAATTTGCGGGCTCTCAAAATTCCCCTGGAGTATGGTTTGAACGGAGAGCCTCCCTTCAATAGGTTCCGACGTAAGAAGTGCTGCCCAGGGAGCGACGTCCAACCCGGATACCTCTAAAGAAATATCCATATTCTCCTCGTAGTCGATGATACCTGACACGTCGATCTTTCCGGTCTCCCCTGAAAGGATGCACTTCGTTATCCGGACCTCCTGGGTGTCAATGTTCACCACCGTGGGTGAGGAGGAATTTAGGAGATTCCCCTGATAATCCAAAAGTATCTCGTAGATCAACAGAGTTTGAGGAACTTTGGAGACGTCCAACTCACCCCAGAAATTCAGGGCAAGGTGTTGGCTTTCCAGACGGGCCGTGTCTATCTTGATCCATTCATCGTCGACCTTCAATCGGGAGACCAGGCTGTCATATCTCACGCCCCAGGCCTCCCCGTCCAGAAAACGAACGTCGACCTGTCCTTTCTGTTTGCTCAAGAAGTTGGCTATATCGAGTTTGATTCTTGCATCTGAACTGAAAAGCTCATAAGCGTAGCATGAGTCGGACGTAAACTCTCCTTTGATATTGAAATCCTCCGTCTTTCCGCCCAAGTTAACGAAAGCCTTTCCCCTCCCTCTCATCTCCTTTATGAATATCTGCTCCCGGAAATCCGTCAGGTCGCTGAAATCGACCCAGGCATCTATGTCGATCTCTCCGTCGTACTCCAGTTTCCCGGTCAAGGCTATTCCGGTGTTCTTGTAGCGGAACTGAAACCGCGGATGAAAAGCCACCGAGTCGGAGGTGACGTCGATGATTCCTTCGGCCTGGTTGAAGCTGTAGTGCTCGATTCTTCCCTCCTGCAGATTCACCTCCATCTGCATGAACAATTCCTCTTCTGAAGTGGATCTCCCCCGCATGTGAATCTCGCCGGAAAGAGCGGTGACGATGCTTCCGAAGGCGATGTTGTTCAGATCAAGATTTTGAACCTTTCCCTCGAATTCATACTCCTCAGGTACTATGCTGAAGTCGAACATCCCCTTTCCGCTTACAGGGGAACCGAAGGCCCGACCGCTTATGTACGAGAAGGTCAACTTTCTGTTATGATAGGAATACTCGGTCCTTATCGGTTCGAATCTCCTTTCGAAAAACAGACCGTTCAAGGTCGCCTGCCCTCCGAATCTTTTGAGATTCCCCTCGCAGGTCCCATCCAGCTCCAGCACTCCTGATAACCGCACGCCGGTAAACTTCCTGAGGTTCTCCAGGTCTACCGGTCGTGCTTTGACTGCAAAGAAGAACTCCGGTTCTTTGAGATTAGCCACGTTTCCTGAGATCTCCACGTCCGAGTCTTCTGTTTTGATTCTCAGCCCTTCGATGGCCAGGGTGTCTTTCATCAGCCAGAAAAAGCCTTCTATGTTCCGTAGGACGAAGTCCTTCTCTGGATACTCCAGACCGCCTCGGTGTAAGTTGAGCTTGATTCCATCAGCATCTTTGCTCAGGGAAAGCTCAACGCTCAGGCTATCTATGCTGGACTGTTTCTCAGGAGAGAGATATTCAAGGCTGCCTTTTTCAATTCTCAGGTTTCCAATCTTGAAGTCAAATAACCCCGTCTTGGATATGGCTTTTCTTTCGGATCGAGGAACCGTCACCAGCAATTTGCCTTCCTCCGTCTTTCTCAGCACGAATCTGGGATGCTCAATGGTCAAAGAATCCAGGATCCACTTCTTTCTCCACAGATTGGCCAGCCTGTAATTCACCTTGAGGAAAGGAATGTCAGCAATCCTGTAGCTGGTGGTTTCATCGATGAAATCAACGGTTACACCCGTAATCACAAGCTCACGCCAGAATACACCTCTGATATCCCCAACGTTCACCTTGAGCGCATACTTGCTCTGGACGAGAATCCTCAATGCCCGGTTGACCTGATTCTCCACCAACTGGGTTTGGTTTAGAAGTCCCCAGAAAAGCAGGCAGGCAAAGAGCACGAAGGAAACGAAGTAAAGGGGAAATTTGAATCTCTTTTTCATCTTAGAGAAAATCTCTTCTTTCTTCAAACCTCATCTATCTATGCCGCAAGCGCCTGGATGAAGGAAGGAGTCAGCGCTTTGCCCAGCCATTAACATTATACGATTTTACCCGAAAGAAGTCTTCCCTTAAGGTCAAAAAACCGCTAAGAAGGCATTGCTCGTGAGACATGTAAGATCGCACTGGAGTGTCAAGCCCCGCCACGGCGGGGTTTTCGACTTCAGCTTGACCTGAAATTTGCCAAAGGGCATTACCCAAATGCGGTTCACCTGAAGGTGAACACTCCAGTTCTTCATTTAACATCAGGGACCAGAACCTAACTTAAGTTAGGTTCTGGTGCTCTTATCTTCGACACGTGTGCCGGGACCGACTATCTTCGATCGTAATTATAAACTCCGGAGAAAACCGAGGCAGCCGGTCCGGTCATGTAGAGGCGATCATTTGTCTCATTCCACTCGATGAAGAGTTTCCCCTTATCGAACAAGGCGGTCACCCGCCGGTTCAATTTTTTGGCCAGCACCCCGGCAACAGTCGCTGCCGATGCTCCGGTTCCGGAAGCTAAGGTCTCTCCTGCTCCACGCTCCCATATCTTGAGCCTGATTCTGTTCGGCCTGAGGATTTTGGCAAACTCCACATTGGTCCGACGGGGAAAGGCGGGATGATTCTCCACAATCTGTCCGATCTTCCGCCACTGGGGGCTGAACTCCTTAACGAATATCACCGTGTGGGGATTCCCCAGAGAGACGCTGGTGATTTTCACGCTGCGCCCGTTCAGCTTGAGTCTCTCACCTATGCAGAATCTTCCCCGTCCTTTAACCGGTATTCTCTTCCGCTCCAGTATTGGCCTCCCGATATCAGCCTTAACCAGGAAATCGTCTCCGGTCCTGATTATTTCGGTCTGAATTATCCCGGCTTTGGTCTCAATGTTCTGCTTCTTGCCTCTGGACAAACCACTATTATGGAGGAAGCGGGCAAAACATCGAATGCCGTTTCCGCACATCTCCGCCTCGGTTCCGTCCGGGTTAAAGAAGATCATTCTGAATCTGCGCGTCCTGCCGGGTGAAACCAGAATCAACCCATCTGCACCAACGCCGAAATGCCTATCGCAGATCCTTTTTGCCAGATCGGATAGATTAACTCCGGCCAGCCTCTGCTTGAAGCAATCGACGTAGATATAGTCGTTGCCCAGAGCCTGCATTTTGGAGAACTTGATCGTCATTTTTCCTTTCAGGTTTCAAATGAAGCAGGGTACGAACCCCGGAGTTTATTTGCGGCCGTTGCGTTGAGAATCGATCGGCTCAGAATCTTTTTTTCACCAGTTCCGCAGAATTCTGAAACACCTCTTCCAACTCGTGTTCGGTCAATCCCGCCCCCAAGCCGACCTTTTTCAAGAGACCTTTGGAAAAAAGCTCTCCAGGGGTATGCGCGTCGGTGTTGATAACCAGCTTAGCCTGGAATTTTCTTGCCAGCACAACTAACCGGCCGTTAGCCAGGCAGTGCCCTTTCCGAGCCGACAGCTCCAGGTAGATTCCCCTCTCCTTTGCCAGTTTTACCTCTTCTTCCGTGATCATTCCGGGATGAGCCAGGATGTCGATATCGCTCCGCAGACCAACGAAGTTGGTTTGCGGGCATACCGGCTCAACCGGCGACTCCCCGTGAACCACAACAATCTTTGCTCCCAATTTTCTTGCCGCGTTGGCCATGTCCGGAATCAAAGGAGGCGGCATATGAGTTATTTCGACGCCGGGCAGAACTTTAAGTTGACCCTGACGGTTGAAATCCTCTGCCACCTTGATCACCTGTTTCAGAATAGTCTCCATGTTTCCCGAGTCGACGTGATCCGTGATGGCAATGGCTTTATATCCTGCAATCTCCGCTCTCCTCACTAATTCCGCCGGGATTAGGGCTCCGTCACTCAGGGTGGTATGAGTATGCAGGTCGATCATGAATCTCGCCTTTTCTTCAGCCTTGCCTCTCGAAAAACCAATTTAATCCTATTTCTCTCATATGCAAATAGTTTTTGCGCGGGCTGCCGCTATGCTAACTCCCGAACGAATAATCCTTGACAAAATCCGTCAGCGGCATTTAATTAGTTTAGGACTACAGTTGCTCGCCTGTGGGGGGATGAGCTTACAGTAGGCTGCCGGAGAAAAAGTAAGGAGCCCGGCCGGTGTCTTTGGATATGAACGTTTGGTTGGATCAGATTCTTGGGGCGGCCCTCTTTTTCATCAAGCTGCTCTTAAGCTCGTTTTCTGAGCTTACCCAACGGGTCGGCGACCTCGCGGGGCCATTTGGACAGTTGGGGCTGTATCTCTTTATGACTCTCCTCGGACTCTGGCTGGTCTATCAGCTCCTTCGGATTATCTCCCTTATCATAGTTAGAGTGCTTCTTCCTCTGGCAGCCCTCCTCTTGACTCTCTTCGTCATCGTTATCCTCATCTCCTGATCCACTCCTATCGGATATAAGCTAATCTGGTGAGTTGGTTTTTTACTCTTTTTGCTTTTGACAAGCGGGGTGCCAGGGTTATATTCTGTGAGATAGCTGGAAGGACGGACGATCAACCATGAGGAAATCTGCTCTCAAGATATACACGGATAAACAGGCCAACTTGAGATACCTCAAGAACAAAACCATAGCTGTCATTGGCTACGGCAGTCAGGGACGAGCGCAAGCATTGAATCTCAGGGATTCCGGACTCGAAGTGATAATCGGACTGCCTGCGCGAAGCAAAAGCAAGAAGCAGGCTGGCAAAGATGGCTTTGAGGTTTACTCCACCCCAAAGGCCGTTCAAGGGGGAAACCTGATCTCTATCCTGGCTCCGGATCATCTTCATAAAAAGGTTTATCAGGAGCAGATTGGGCCGCACGTAAGTCCCGGCAAGACGCTGATCTTTGCCTGCGGTTTCTCCGTCCATTTCCGCTTGGTTCTGCCGCCCGATTTCGTGGACGTGATCATGGTTGCGCCCCACGCTCCAGGCACAGTGATGAGACAGCTCTTCCAAGAGGGAAAAGGAGTTCCCTGTTTCATCGCGGTAAAACAGGATAAAAGTGGAAAGGCCAGGGAGAAGGCTTTAGCTTATGCCAAAGCCGTCGGATGTACCAAAGCAGGGGCGTTCGAGACCACCTTTGAGCACGAGGCAGTCGGCGATCTCTTCGGAGAACAGGCGGTCCTGTGCGGCGGAATGACCGAGCTTTTGAAAAGTGGCTTCAACGTCCTGGTGAAAGCAGGATTCCCCCCGGAGAATGCCTACCTGGAATGCGTACATCAACTCGACTATATCGTGAATACCATCAAATCTCATGGGATAGCTGGCATGTTCGATCGGATCAGCCAAACCGCCGAGTTCGGGTCCTATCTCTCCGGAAGCCAAGTAATAACCAAGCAGGTGGAAAAACGTATGGAGAAGATCTTAAAAGATATCAAGGACGGTAGGTTCGCCAGAAAATGGGTGAGAGAATACGAGTCGGGAATGAAGAATTACCTAAAGCTCAAAGAACGCGTGGCAAAGCATCCCATAGAGAAAGCGAGCAGGACGATAAGAGAACACTTGAAGTAAATGGCCTATCTCCTTAGAACCCTGCATATTATCGCACTACAGAACAAAAGGGTCGGATTGTCTCGAGGTCTGGATTACCACGTCAAACTCGAGTTAGTTACGATAAACCTCAAGATCGATTCTAAATAGCTCATGCTTTCAAAGCGACGGCTCACAGAGTTCTCGAAGCTCAAGACGAAGAAAGGCCGCAGCCAGCAGCGAAGATTCTTGATAGAGGGGTTGCGTCTTTGCGAGGAGGCAACGGACTCCTCCTGGCCCATCGAGTCGGTTCTCTTCACCAGGTCCTTTGAACAGAAACCCAGAGGTAAACGGCTCTTAAGAAAACTGCAAAAGAGAAATACTGAGCTGATACCTGTGAAAAGCCAGGTTTTAGGTAAGCTTTCGGATACCGTGACCGCTCAGGGAATAGTCTTTGTCGCAAAAACAAAGAGCCTCACTCTGAAGGATTTGTGGGAATGGAACCTGAGAGTGATTGTGGCTTTGGACGGCATCGGAGATCCGGGGAACGTGGGCACGCTGATAAGAACCGCGGACGCATTGGGGATAGATGCAGTGATTTTGTCAGGCGAGACGGTGGAGCTATACAATCCCAAGGTGGTGCGCTCCAGCATGGGTTCTGTCTTTCACCTGCCGGTCTTCGATGAAGTTGACCTGGAGAAGGCGATTCCCCAGTTGAAAAAACGAAAATTCAAGATTCTCGGCACGGATGTCAGGAGGGGGCGCAAGATTGAGAGGTTGAATCCGACCGGGAAAATTTGCCTTTTAATCGGCAGCGAGGCGGAAGGACTGGGCAAGGAGTTGCTTCAGCTTTGCGACGATGTCATTCGCATCGCAACTTACGGTAAAGCGGAATCCCTGAACGTGGCTGTAGCAGGCGGAATCCTTCTCCACGAGGTGGCAAAGCAAAGGATGCGCGGTTAGATACTTGGATCACAGGGCCGCCACACAGCAGGTGGCCCGTCGATTTGAGAAAGGCAGAGCAATCCTGCAGTAATCAATCATGCCGCATCAGCATATGCAGGCCTCAGGCAGAATTCAGTTGACTTTCATGTAAGCACATTGTACACTTATCTCAAGACGTCATTTGGTACCGAATTCGCTAAGAGGAAGGAAACGTGTCAAAACGGGGAAGGCTCACATTACCTTTCGGCGCCATCGTGGGGCAGGATGACCTCAGGTTGGCTTTGCTTTTGAATGTGGTCGATCCGCGAATCGGGGGGCTTCTGATCAGGGGAGCCAAAGGTACGGGCAAAAGTACGGCGGTCTATGCGCTGGCTGACATCCTGCCGCCGGTGGAGGTGGTCGCCGACTGCCCTTTCAGATGCTCTTTTCAAGATCCGGCCAACAGGTGCGAATCCTGCCGATCAAGATTCGAAAAGGGAGAGAACGTTCCCAAAATGGAATTGAGAATGGAAGTGATCAACCTCCCTTTGAGCATTACCGAGGACAGGTTGATCGGATCCATCGACGTGCAGAGAATCTTAAAAGACGGCGAAAAGGCCTTGCAGCCCGGATTGCTGGCTCAGGCCAATCAGAATATTCTGTATGTGGACGAGATCAACCTGCTGCCCGATCACATCACTGACGACCTTCTGGATGCCACCGCCCTGGGATGGAATACCATTGAACGGGAGGGATTTTCCGTCAGCCATCCCACCCGCTTTGTATTTGTAGGGAGCATGAATCCGGAGGAGGGGGAGCTTCGCCCGCAGATTCTGGACCGGTTTCCTCTTTCGAGCCTGATCAAAACGGTCAACGACGAGGAAGCCAGAGTCCAGATAATCAAAAACAACCTTCTTTTTGAAAAGGATCCCCCAGGTTTCAAGAATCAGTTCAAGGACGCGGCGGAAAAGTTGGAAAGGAAAATCGCCAAGGCCCAGGTTCTCCTTCCCAGGGTCGAAGTCCGGGAGGAGATTTACCATATTGCCGCTTCCATTTGTGCCCGACTCAAGGTAGACGGGCAGCGCCCGGACATCGTGATTACCAAGACCGCCTGTGCAGCGGCTGCTCTGGACGGCAGAACCACGGTCAAGGAGGAAGACTTACTGAAGTCTTCGCACCTGGCGCTCTCCCACCGTACGCGCGAAGGCGGCCTTGAACCGCCCCCCACCCAAGAGGAGATTGAAGATGCCTTTGAGGAGAGCTCCCGAAAATGGGGATACATGTGGAAGGAAAAGGGCAGCGCTCAAGTCTCCGCACCAAAGGGCACGGGTATGGCTGAGCCCGGTGGAGACGCCGACGTAAAAAAAAACTCCTAACCCCTGCAAGCGAAAAATCTTCTCCCAAACCCTCCCTGAAGCAGCTTGTTGCCAGAGTTCCGCTGGTCAATCCCAAGGAGGCGCTGCGTTCGCTGGTATCTTACTTTGACCGGTGGAAACTTAAGCTCTCCAAGAAGGCTCCACCTCGAAAAATGCGGCAGTTTGTGGGTAAGCGGGCAGCAAGTCTTACCACCTCCACCCGGGGACGGCCTACCAGCTCTCAGAAACCAAAAGCCCTTCCCACAGAGAACATCGCCATTCTTCCCAGCATAATCGCGGCTTTGGTGACCCGTGGAAAAGGTGAAGCTAAGCCCAAAATCAGATTGGAGACCTCCGACCTCCGGGTCTGGGTCAGACAGGGAAGAAGTTCGGTCACCCTGGTTCTGATTACCGATGCCAGTTACTCGACCTATCACTTCCTTCCTGCAGTTTCCAAAGCGCTTTCCATAGTGTATCGCGATGCATACAGGAACAGGGATCGTTTGGGCTTGATCGCTTTTCAGAGGAATTCTGCCAAGATCATGAATCACCCCACCAACAATCTGAGGGTAACCCTGGGGAACTTGGCCCGTCTCTCCCCGTCCGGTTTCACGCCCCTGGCAGATGGTCTTAAGAAAGCCGTCGAGATGTTCAAACAGGAGAAAAGAAGATCGCCCAACTTCATACCCTTCGCCGTTCTTATCAGCGATTGTTTCCCCGAGCCGCTGACCCACAAGTATGCCGATCTCCTGGAGGAGCCTGCCTATCAGGAGACGCTGAGGATCTCTAAGGATTTCAGAAGAGCAGAGATTCCCATCCTGGTGATAAATCCCGCCCACGGTAAGAGCAAAAGCGGACAGCTTTTCGGCGGAAGCAAGCTGGGAATGAAAATCGCCCGCATCTCCAACGGGACCTATTGCGGTATCTCAGCAAAGGAGATTCCGTCCGGTGCCACTATTCTGACCAAACTCTTTCAGAGACGTTACCAGGGGAGACAGGCTGAAAACATCTCACAGTTCCTGGAGGATTTCAGAGTGGACCTCCTCAGCGTTCACAAGAAGGAGGAATAGCCCAGGCTACCCATGACGCCGGAAGACCATCGCTTGATCTGCCTATACATTCCTTTTTTCTCTTGACAATCGGAAGGCATTTCTTTAAGATTAGGCGTTTGAGCAGGCAGCAATCGACGCACTCCGGTCCCAAAAAGAGAACCGGAGGGCGAATCTTAACGAAACCGGCGAATCTCAAATCCCATAAGGAAAAATGGACCTGTTTGAAAAATGCCAAGGCTTCACCGAGGCCGATGAGGTAAAGAAGCTGGGGGTCTACCCGTACTTTCGGGCTATCTCCTCCGGCCAGGACACCGAGGTGACCATCGAGGGAAAGCAGATGATCATGATCGGTTCCAACAACTATCTGGGCTTAACCTCGCATCCCAAGGTGAAAGAGGCCGCCGTTAAAGCGGTGGAAAGGTTTGGCTCCGGGTGCACCGGATCCAGGTTCTTAAACGGAACTCTGGAAATCCACGAGGAGTTGGAGGAGAAACTGGCCAAGTTCATGAAAAAGGAAGCTGTCTTGGTCTTCTCCACCGGTTTCCAGACAAATTTGGGAACCATAGCCACGCTGGTGAACCGGAAAGACTATATCGTCATCGACAGATCGGATCATGCCAGCATAGTGGATGCCTGCCGGCTATCTTACGGAACCGTGGTGAAGTTCAAGCACAACGACATGTCTGATCTGGGGCGGGTCTTGAGCAACTGCGAAAACAACGCGGGAAAATTGATCGCGGTGGATGGAGTGTTCAGCATGGAGGGAGACATAGCCAACCTACCGGAGATAGTGAAGTTAGCCAAGAAGCACTGTGCCCGGGTGATGGTGGATGATGCTCATTCCATCGGTGTTTTGGGTAAGAATGGCCGGGGCACCGCAGAGCATTTTGGCGTGGAGGACGAGGTGGACATGGTGATGGGCACCTTCTCCAAATCGTTCGCGTCGCTGGGCGGCTTCATCGCGGGCACCGAAAGGGTAATTAATTACATCCAGCATTTCTCCCGCCCGCTGATATTCTCCGCCAGCCCGCCGCCTGCCGCAGTGGCGACCTGCCTTGCAGTTCTGGATATAATCGAGAACGAGCCGGAGAGAAGAGAGAGGCTCTGGGAGATCACCAGGAGAATGCACAAGGAGTATAAAGCTTTGGGGTTTGACATAGGACCAACGCAGACCCCCATCATTCCCATCTACATAGGCGATGACATGAAGACCTTCCAATTCTGGAAGATGCTCTCGGATGAAGGCATATTCGTCAACCCCATAATCAGCCCCGCCGTCGCTCCCGGTTCCCAACTCCTCCGCACCAGCTACACTGCCACACATACCGATGAGCAGCTGGACAGGGTCCTGAAGGTCTTTGAAAGGGTGGGCAAGAAGATGGGCGTCATTTAGAACCGGATTCAAATACTTCATTTCCCGCGGGCTGCATCTGCTCTCCACCAACCGGCATCGAGTGGCGGCGAAAAAACACCTGCCAGCATTCCTCTGAAGGCAAATGCCAACTCAAAAGCCAAGTATCAGGGTCGTAGAAACAAAAAGTGACCTGATGGGATTCATCAGACTTCCTTGGCGTATCTACAAGGACGACTCTCACTGGGTTTCTCCTCTGATCGTCGAGAGAAAAGAATTCTTAGATAGAAAAAAGAATCCTTTCTTCAAACATGCGAAGGTGGTTCTCTATCTGGCAGAGAGGAATGGGAAGATCTTGGGGAGGATCGCCGGTATAGTCAATCACAATCACATAAAGTACCACCAGGAGAAAGTCGGGTTCTTCGGATTCTTCGAATGCGTGAACGACTACGAAGTTGCCAAAGCGCTTCTGGACAAGGTTCGGGATTGGCTCAAATCCAAAGGAATGGAGATCATGCGCGGCCCGGCGAATTTCTCCTCCAACGAAGAATGGGGATTCCTGCTGGAGGGTTTCGACTCCCGGCCGGTGATCATGATGACCTACAATCCCCCTTACTACCTGGTTTTCGCGGCGAGGTACGGCATGGTCAAAGCCAAGGACCTTTATGCATATTTCATTGACAAGAGCCTGCCCGCTCCGCAAAGAGTGGTCAGGATGGCGGAGAGCATTAGAAAAAGGCAGAATGTGAGAATCAGAAACATCGACATGAAGGAATTTCAAAAAGAGATCAAGCTGATAAAGCAGATTTACAACGCCGCCTGGAGCAAGAACTGGGGATTCGTTCCCATGACCGATGAGGAGTTTGATCACCTGGCTAAGAATCTGAAACAGATCGTGGATCCTCACATGATCTTCATAGCGGAGGTGGATGGGAGACCGGCAGGTTTTTCGCTTGCTTTACCCGACTTCAACCAGGTACTTGCCAGATTGAACGGAAGGCTTTTCCCCTTTGGAATCCTCAAGCTGCTCTGGCACTCCAAGATTAGAAAAAAGATCGACGGCGTTCGCGTAATCACTATGGGGGTGACCCCCGAATTTCAAAAAAGGGGGATTGATACGGTCTTTTACGTGCAAAGCTACAACGTCGGGGTGAAAAGAGGATACACCTGGGCCGAGATGTCCTGGGTCTTGGAGGACAACACCCTCATGAATCGAGTGCTCAAGCTTCTGGGAGCAAAGCTCTATAAGAAGTATAGAATCTTTGAGATCAAAATCTAGATAGCCCGAACCATCAAACATGACCTCGTAGTCGCCCGATTCATCGGGCGAATTCTCAATGAGACAACCGAAACAGAGTAAAGGAGGAATTCGATGATCGTCACCACCACACCAACCATCCAGGACAAGGAGATAAAGGAGTATCTGGGCATCGTCACCGGCGAGGCCATCATGGGCGCAAATCTCATAAAGGATATTTTCGCGTCGATAACCGACATCGTGGGAGGCCGTTCTGCAGCCTACGAAAAAGAGCTCACAAGAGCCAGAGATATCGCTGTCACGGAGATGGAGGAGAATGCTGCCGCTCTCGGAGCAAACGCAATTGTGGGAGTTGATCTGGACTATGAGACTGTACGAGAGGGCATGCTCATGGTGACCGTGAGCGGAACCGCAGTAAAGATCTGACTGAACCTTCAGGCCGCAGACCCGGGTGTTATCCTGTTCTCGGGAGCAAGTCACTCGAGGCTGCTAAGCTACACACCTTCAACCTATAGGCATCTCTCGCTTTTCCCACCTTCTCCCTCCATTTGAATTAAAACCAGGCCGTCAGGCAGCAGAATTGACAAGATTTCGCGGTTTCTTGCCCAGAATTTCTTGTGCAACAAAAGATTAAACCGTGAAACTTGTCACTTCTCAGTCGAAAGAATTTTTGGGTAATTCGTAAGAATTTACGAATTTTCCTGCTCGGTGAGGCATGAGAGAAGGGGTACACGCCTAAAGTGGTTTTCCGTAATGCGGTGCGCAACAAACGATTACGTTACATTTCGCCCGTAATGTGCAAGATTTGATCAATTTGGCATAAATCTTGCTATAACATATGATTGCATTTCTTTCCTTCTTTCAAGTAAAACAGCCCCTTCCAGGAGCCCGGCATCCTCGCCGGGCTCCTCGGACCCTTTACAGAAGACTCCTGCTTTTATCATAACGGCATGATTCTTTCAGGTGAACTGTAAGGCAATAAAAATCAAAACCTTCATGTTGACTTTGAGGTGAAACTCGACTATAATTCCTGTCCGATAAACGAGTATTGGCGCAAGAGGAACATCTATCTTTCTGGTGGGAGGATAACTGGTGAAGATCATATTGACCGGCGGAGCGGGCTTCATCGGATCAAACGCAGCGGACAGATTTATCCAAGAAGCTCACGAAGTGACCATAATTGATAATCTATCCACGGGCGTGGAATCCAACGTCAACAAAAAGGCCAAATTCTATAAAGTTGACATCAGAAGCGCGGTGATAGGTAAGATCTTCGAGAAGACCAAACCAGACGTGCTGTGCCATCACGCCGCTCAGATAGACGTGCGGAAGTCGACTGATGATCCGATCTTTGACGCAGACGTAAATATCCTCGGCAGCTTGAATCTGCTGAATGCCTGTGTCAGGCACAAGGTAAAGAAAGTCATCTTCGCTTCCACCGGCGGGGCCATTTATGGAGAGCAGGATTATTTCCCGGCCGACGAAAAGCACCCGGCAAGACCCCTCTGCCCCTATGGAGTGACCAAACTGACCATTGAGAAGTATCTTCACTTCTACCGGGAAACCTACGGGATAGAGTATGTCTGCCTCAGGTACGCCAACGTTTACGGTCCCAGGCAGAATCCTTTCGGCGAAGCCGGAGTGGTGGCTATTTTCGCCGAGAGACTCCTGTCCGGTAAGGAGGCTGTCATTTTCGGAGATGGAAAGCGCACCAGGGACTTTGTGTTTGTGGACGACGTGGTGCAGGCCAATCTCCTGGCTTTGGACTATCCCAAGAGTGACATTTTCAATATCGGAACCGGCATCGAGACGAATATAAACTCAATCTTCAAGACGCTCAAGAGAGAGACCGGTTCAAAACAAAGGGAGACTCACGCTCCGCCGAAACCAGGAGAACAAGAGAGAAGCGTCCTCGATTATTCCAAGGCCAAAAGGCTTCTCCAATGGAAACCCAGATGTAGGCTCTCAGAAGGAATGGCCAGGACGGTGGAATTCTTTCAGGAGATGAAGAAATACGTGGGAGCGAACGCCTAAGTTCGCTCGATTTACCGCTGGCGGGGCCGAATGCCTTGCATAATGCTACCCGGAACGGTCCTTGATAGAGGCGGGAATTCATCCCGCCATAGATCCAACAGGCGAACAGTAAGGCTGAACTTTCCGCCAAAGAGTCCTGCTTGGCAGAGTTCAGAAAGCTTGGAAGGGGATTGACTCAATGAGCAGGTGCCGCATTACAGTGCTGGGCTCGTCTTCAGGCATGCCCTCCCCTACTCGTTTCTGTTCATCCTTCTTCTTTCAGACGGAGAAGCTGAACTTCCTTTTGGATTGCGGGCCGGGCATCAGCTTCTCTCTCTTGAGAAACAAGATCGATCCGGAACTGATCGACTCAATCTTCATATCCCACTGCCACACAGATCACATCGGAGGACTCTTCCTCTTAGTCCAGATGATGCATCTTCTGCAGAGAAGAAGCCTCTTGAATGTCTACCTCCCCGAGGAAGCCGTCTCGGGCGTGCGGAATTATCTGAACACCTGCTATCTCTTTCCTGAGAAAATCACCCCAAGGCTCGTTTTTAACCCGGTGACATCAGACTTCAAGTTTGAAGATGAAGGGACAACTATCCGGGCCCATCCCAACGGGCATCTAAGGGGCAATGAAAGCGTGATCCAAGAGTCTAAGTACCCCAACAAGATGCAGAGTTTCTGCTTTGCCGTGAATATCTCCGGCAAGAAGATCGTCTATTCCGGAGACATTGAATCTTCGCGCGATCTGGCTGACATCATCCCTGATGCAGACCTGCTCATAACTGAGTGCTTTCACGCCAGTCCGGAGGAACTCCTTGCACTCGCGGTAGAAAAGAAGGTCAGGTCGACGGTGCTCACTCATATCCCTCCCGAGCTGGAAGGGAAAGAAGCGGAAATCCTGCAAAAGGCCCGAAAGGTTGGTTTTGAGAAACCCGCCGTTGCCTACGACGGTCTGGTAATAGAGGTATGAGAACTAAGGGTTTGTCCGACTCAAAGCGCCCCGGATTACTGATCGGATTATATCTATCAACCTCCGTTTGCGCTTGGCCTGTCAGAGATACGCCCATAACGGGTAAGGCCGCCTCCCACCCGGTAATTCCCCTTAAGACTTCCCAGAGAGCGGCATCTTCTGCCCTTACGCGCACTGCCGCAGCATTATTCCGACATCTGGAAACGCGAGCGCTCAATTCTCTCGCATAACGCATTGAAGATCAAAGGGATACGTCACGACAGGCCGGTGCGGTTACACCCGACCCCCAACCGACCCTGAGACCCGATGATCAAGGCAGGCACCCTGTGTGGGGCAGCCTTGGCCACTAAGTTATTGATTCACTGCCAATTAGAGAAGCAGCCCGTCGCACCAGCCCAAAGGAGTGCAGAATTTTCGAGAAGATGTAAATCCTGCTTGACAAGATAGGGTTAGTCTCGTATACTACACTGAGAAAGGAGTTGATGATCTTATGGGAAAGAAAGGGGGTTGGAGATGAGATGACCAACGTGATAATTCGGCGCGACGAGACCTTCGAAAAGGCTCTCCGCAGGTTCAATAAATCCTGCGAGAAGGCGGGCATCCTGGCAGATATTAAGAAGCACCAACATTTCGAGAAGCCATCCGAACGTCGCAAAAGAAGGCTGGCTGCGGCAAGAAGAAAGAGCCGTCGAAGAGAGGAATATTAATTCATGACAGATCAGGCAAAGCCAGAGGGTGAGTCCTCTCTTAAGCGCAGGATTAATCAGGACGCCAAGGAAGCCCTCAAAAGCAAGGACACCCTGACGCTAAACGTTCTCCGCATGCTAAAATCGGAGATCAGATACAAGGAAATTGAAAGGGGCTCCGAGCTCTCTGACGATGACGTAATCTCGGTCCTGTCTTCGGCGATCAAGAAACGAAAAGATTCGATTCAGCAATTCGAAAAAGGTGGAAGGGACGATCTGGCCTCCAAGGAAAAGGAGGAGTTGGCGGTAGTCACAAAGTACATGCCAGAGCAGGTGAGCGAAGAAGAGTTGTCCCAGATCATCAGCCAGGCAATAAGCGAGGAGGGCGCCACCGGCGCCTCCGACTTAGGCAAAGTGATGAAGCTGGTCATGCCAAAGGTTCGGGGAAGAGCCGACGGCAAAAAAGTCAACCAGATGGTTTCTTCGCAACTACAGTCCATCTCAGAAGCTGAATGAAGATGTTTGCTTTAAAAGAGAGCGGGATGATGTAGCTTCAAGCAAACAGATTTTGCACAATCCAATCCGGTGCAAAATGAAATCTAAAAAGGTCATTCAAAGGACAACCCGTCCCTGATAAAAAATCGAGGTGACGTGTTGTCTTTTTGTGTCCGTCAAAAGACGAAAGCAAGGGAAGAACTGATCCTAAATTGGCCGCGAAAATGATAGTTGAGTGAAGACAGGGCAAGAAAGAGAGGGGAGAGATGAACTGGATAGATTTCGTGTTGATGGGGCTGCTTTTGGCTGCCATCATAATCGGAGCCAGGAGAGGAGTTTTCAGTGGCCTGATGGGGATAATCGGACTTACCAGCGGAGTGATCTTCTCCATAAATCACTCCGATCAAATCAGCGCAAAGTTCCTTTCGCACATGAGAGTGTCGACGGTGATGGTGGTCTTCATGGCGTTTATCGTTGTGTTCGTGATGGTCTATGTGGGGATCAAACTCTTAGGCTATTTTTTCTACAAGTTTGCCTCGCTTAAACCTTTGGGCAGGGTGGACGCAGTGGGCGGAGCTATCATGGGCATCTTCCAGGGTTGGATCGTTTTGGGTGTAATGCTCTTTTTGCTGATATTTCTGCCTCTCCCCGATTCCTTCGTGGCCAAACTGGACAGCTCGTTTTTCGCTCCCGGAATGAGAGGTGTGGTCCCCATGATTTATGATGAGACCACCTTCCTTCACCCGGAGAGTCCCAGCCTGGTGGACAAGCTGAAAGCAGCCTTAAGAGCTAAACCGGGAAAGTCGTCTAAGGACCTGGGGGGATTCTCTGCCGAAGGCCCATCGGTGTCGAGAATCATCCGCACCATGGAGGATTATTTCGGAACTTAGATTTGCTAAGGCATAAAGAAAACGGTATCTTATTCCCAACGGAGGAAAGGGATCTTGTCTAAGCCGCCAGCAGTTTCTGTTGGGATTTCTTTTCTCAAAAAGATCGACAAAAGGAAATCTGGGTCCGCTCCGTGGATGAACATACGCTGAAAGTCTTAGAGTTCGACAAAGTGAGAGAGATGCTCTCAAAACACTGCCTCTCAGAGATGGGGAAAGAGCTGACGCTCTCCATATTTCCGACAAAAGATAAGGAGATAGCGGAAAAGGAGATAAGACAGACCACCGAACTTAAGGAGATGCTGACTTTTGAGGAGACCTTTCCACTCTCCTCCATGCAGGATATCCGCGGCTCATTGAGGAAGGCAGGGGCGGAGGGGACATACCTCGATCCCAAGGAGCTTCTGAGCTTAGCGGAGATTTTGACCATCTCCAAGTCCCTGATCGAATTCTTCAAGAACAAGAAGGAGAAGTACGTTCACATTAGCGCCTTAGTCGCGGACTTGAGGAGTTTCGACGAGCTGCTTTACTCCATAAAGTCGTCGGTAGATTCGTCCGGAGAGATAAGAGATTCGGCTTCGGGGAGATTATCCGACGTCCGCCACCAAACGAAGACTTTACGTAATCGAATCTTAGACAAGCTGGAGGCCATGCTCGGTGCACGCAAGGCCAAGGGTCCCCGCCAGGACGACATCATCACCATTCGGGAAGGAAGATACGTCCTCCCCATGGATGAATCCGACTTCTTCCAGAGCAGGGGAATAATCCACGACCGCTCCAGAAGCGGCGCCACCATATTCGTGGAACCCCTGGGGGTGGTGGGAATGAACAATCAGTTGAAGGAACTCTCTCTGGAGGAGAAAGCCGAGATCGAGAGAATCTTACGGAAAATCACCAGCGCCATCAGAGCGGAACTGAGGGACCTAGACGTGATGGTACGGATTCTGCAGGAGTTGGATTTCATCCATGCTAAGGCTCAGCTTTCCTTCAGATACGACTGCAATCCCCCCCTGCTGAACGAACAGGGGTTCATTAATCTGATCGAAGCCCGGCATCCTTTGCTCCAACTTCCCAAGGGCGGAGAATCGGAGACCCCGCCCTTCGACAAGCTCTCCTCGAGTCTGAGCGACCTCGGAGTCGAAGACAGGGTGGTGACAGTTCGACTTCGCTCACTGTCCCTGAACAAGGTCGAAGGGAGCAAAGCCGAACCATCAAAGGCGGGAGAGGTGGTTCCACTTTCCCTGACTTTGGGAAGAGACCACACCACCTTGATCATAACCGGACCCAACGCCGGCGGCAAGACTGTGGCGCTTAAGACCACGGGCCTGCTCACCTTGATGGCTCTGGCAGGATTACACATCCCTGCCAAGCCGGATTCAGAGATCTCGGTGTTCGAACGGGTGTATGCCGACATCGGAGACGAACAGTCCATCGAGATGTCTCTCTCCACCTTTTCCTCCCACATGCTCCACATCAAAGAGGCGGTGGTGAACGCTGACTCAGAGAGTTTGATTCTTCTCGACGAGCTGGGCGGGGGAACCGATCCCAAAGAAGGTGTGGCTCTGGGTGAAGCCATAATAAGCGAACTGTTAAGGAAAAAAGCCAGGGTCATCATCACCACCCACCATGGGGAACTGAAGACCTTAGTCCAGCAACATCCAGAGGTGAGAAACGCCTCCATGGAATTCGACAAGGAAACTCTCACCCCCACCTTCCGGTTTCGGATGGGATATCCCGGCTCAAGTTACGCCATCCAGATCGCCCAGAGACTGGGCATGCCGGAAGAGGTGATTCAGAAAGCTCAAGAGGTCCTGGGCACCGAGGAGAGGGACTTGGGAGCACTCTTAGAGAGCCTGGAAAAGGACCTCAACAAAGTCAGGGAGAACCGACAGGTTTTGGAGGAGCAGAAAAAGGTGACCCAGGAGTTGATGAATCTCTATCAGGACAGAGTGAAAAAGCTAGACCAGCGTGAAAAGGAACTGAAGACGACCGCCCTGAGAGAGTCGAAGCTCATGGTGGAAACCACCAGAGTAGAGCTGGAGAGACTGGTGGCGCAGATAAGAAAGACCCAGGCTCAAAAGGAGGCGGTGAAGGAGGCCCATCGGGTTGTCGAGGAGAAGAAAACCTCCTTGGACAAGGAATTGGAGAAGTTTGAGGAGAAGGTGACCAGGAAGTTAGGCATCCTCAAGCCAGGGGACTCAGTTTGGATCGAACCTCTGGGCATCAGAGGAGAGGTGGTATCCAAGGATGAACAGTCGAAGAAATTCAAGGTTCTGGTGGGAAGCGTGACATACGATGTGGAAGAGGAGAAACTAACCATAATTGAAGAGGGGGAAAAAGTCGAAGCTGCCTCTGAGTATGTGAGCACGTCTTCCTATACCATTCCTCAGGTATCACCGGAGATCGACTTAAGGGGGCTTTTAGCAGAGGAAGCGTTTGAAATCGTTGATAAGTACTTGGATGACGCCTTCCTGGCGGGCCTGACTTCGGTGTGGGTTATCCACGGCAAGGGAACCGGTGCACTGCGCAAGAAGATCGGCGAGTTCCTGGGCCACCACCACCGGGTGGAAAGCACCAGACTCGGAGAATGGAACGAGGGTGGCGCCGGGGTCACCATTGTCAAGCTGAAAGAGTAGAATATTCCATTTCGATGCTTCGCTAGATCGGACGGGGGTTGCCCAGACACCCGGACGGGCCCGTCTGGGGGCACGTCCGTGCACCGCTGTCCGGAAAAGGGGCGGGGGTACAACCCCCGCCCAAACGAGTCCATAGCCGGGGCTTTCAGCCCCGGTGAGCCGGTCGCCTTAGTCGGGCAAGATGCCCCGGCCTACGAGCTTTGACGGATTGAGGATTGGCGTCGGGATAACAATATCCTGACGCAATCGTATGGCGCCGTATCTACTTTCGTTTTGTTTTAGTTCTACGGAAACCCAAGACATCAATCCCCCGTAAATCCTTTTCCCTCGGTGGTATCAGCACCGTGACGACGAAGTGCCAGGGTATGAAAAAGACCAGGGGAGAGTAGTCTTTGATTATCCCCTTGTCGGTAGGAGTCTCTTCCAAAAAATACTCCGGGTTCTCGCACCAGAGACCCCGCTCGTCTATTCCAGCGATTTTCGTGAAGTGGGTTGGGTGAAGTAGACCCATCTTCTCGAACTTGGAGCGGAGTTGTTGATTGGCAAATTCTATCCACACCGAACGCCCTACTATGCTACCAGACGTGAACATAGGCAACCTCCGATTTCAACGACACGTGTTCTATATTGACTTCCGGAGCGAAAAAGGCTGACGACCTACTCAGGCCTTGACCTGAGAATCAACAGCCCGGAGGGTCACCACCCCTATATAGATAGTTGACCAAGAAAATTACATCCCCAACGTTGACGATTTGGTCGTAGTTAGCATCTCCGGCTTCCATGGGAACAGGTGGGTCGCCGCCTCTGTACAGAAAGTTCACCAAGTAAACTACATCTGCCACGTTAATCACACAGTCTCCATTGGCATCGCCGCGCACGAAGCCCGGGATCACCACTGCTTTCTCCACGTCGCTCCATCCGCTCCATTGGCTTTGCTCATCCTTTGCCCGGACTCTGTAAAAGTAAGTCCCCTCCTCCTGACCCCAGATTTGATAAAAAGTCTCTTCAATGGCATCGGAGAGAGTATGGTACCTCTGGAAGGGAAAGATATCATCAGCATAAAACCCCTCTTCGTTGAACATCGGGCCTGTTACGTAACGCAGACGAATATATACCTCGCGCCCCACGTAGGCATCTATGTCAAATTCTCCCACTATCCACCCTCCGGACGAACCGGTAATTCCGTTTCCCAGGTTACTGCCATGGGGGTTGTAGTCGGTGGTGATGTTTCCCGGGAGTGAGAAGAAATCGTTCCCTCCGTCGGTAGAGATCTCCACATAGGCATAGTCCCGGTCCGCCTCTATCTCATACCAGCACAGGATTCTCACCGCATCACCCGGCCGGACGTCGATGCTGTCCACCGTAGTAGCGTTATTGTCCAAGTTATTTCCCTGCTCGGAATAGAAGCTGTGGGTTGGTGAGAAGTATCTATTGGTTGAGATACTGAAACCATCCAGATCCCAATAGTCATATTCTCCCTCCACATCATAGACGATCCTTTCGGATCGGTTCATTTCGGCCAGCTCGAAGGCGGAGGCGGGATTTAGAGTATCGTTGAAGGACCAAGCGACGGTGTAATCCGAGCCGACGATGTCTATCGTCGCCAGAACCGGGGAATTTGGCGGGAATATCTTGTTAGGATCGTCGGCTAGTTCGGCATACAGGAGATTTGCGGGAAGCTCAAGTTGACATAAGGGCAGTATCCTGCTGGAGGGCGGCCAGAAGCCGTCGTACTCTGTGCCGATCTCCGTAACCATGCCCAGAATCATCGGCTTGGAGATAGTATCTCCATATTCCCAGTCTTTGCTACATCCATTCGTTAGGTAGTTCAGTGTTTCCCAACTGGTCCCAGGCGTATGCCCATTGAAAACCGCCATCGTTTCCGCAATAGCCACGAAGAGGTCATGATGAGGTGTGTA
Source organism: Candidatus Zixiibacteriota bacterium (assembly GCA_049679185.1). Lineage (GTDB taxonomy): Bacteria > Zixibacteria > MSB-5A5 > MSB-5A5 > SM1-73 > SM23-73-3. The sequence continues at coordinate 17,905 of JBAUFO010000083.1, read as the reverse complement.
TAGTCTATCATAACCCCAAGGATAAATAAGCCACATCCCGTGAGCGTGATTGTCTAAGCACATAACGAAGTTTCTGTTGTTGATGAAATCCCTTAATGCCTGGGTCTCGGGCTCTGAGAACGGAGCAGCTCCACGGTAGAACTGATTCGAACAAAACGGGCTCGAGCCGATATTGTCGTATCCCCACATATAGCCCCAGTTTCTATTCAAATCTACTCCCCAGTCTCCTCCACCACAATTCCGCCGATTCTTCCTCCACATCCCCCCTCCCCCGGGGTTGGTCTCGCGATTATACTCGTACCCGTCCGGGTTGACCACCGACACGAACCACAGCTCCCGGTTGTCCACCAGATAGGTGGACAGAGAATCGGTCCCGTAGTTATCCAGAAGATGCCACATGAAATACAAGAGCACTTCCATACTGATGGGCTCACGGGCATGGATCAGACTGTTGTAAAAGACCTCCGGCTCGTCCTCGTCTACATCCGGATTATCGGATATCTTGAAGGCCCAGATAGACCTCCCTTCCAGACTCAGGCCGATGTTTATCGTATCGCTTGTGATCAAAGGGTAAAGCGTATGCATGGAATCTAAAGCCGCGCCAACCTCGGCGTAAGTATGGTAGCCTCCCATGTCCTTGGTCGGATCCAGCCTGCTCTGGTAGAATGCCACCATATCTTCATGCACCACCTCCACGTCATATCCCCAGGAGCGAAGTCTGCCGACCTCTTCCCGGTCAGTGACGATGTCGATGTATTCTCCGGGCTTAACATAGGCAATGTCCAGATTGAGTTCGAGAACTTCCCTCATCTGAACTTCATCAGCAATATGAATCCTTGCTTGCATGACCGGCTGCGCTGAGACGGTCGGGGCGGTATGATGTAAACAGAAGAAGAAAGACAGTATGGCAAGAACACCAGGAATTCTCACGGTACAACCTCCGCGGGTTAGGTCAGCACTGAGCCTCGTCCGTCGGCAAGGGGTCCTTGTCTTGGCTTCGAGCGAAGAACCACTGTGCCGGAGACCTCAATTCTAATATAATCGGTCTGCTCGATTTGTCAACCATGAACCGCTCCGTGACTCGGCAGATACCTTGAGCAACCATGATGCGGAGGGCACTAGGGGATCCACAGAAGGCTGCTAATGTCTCACGTGCAGACTGGTGGATTATCGGATCTAGACTCCTGCTCAAAAAAAGAGCCCTTCTCCTGCAGAGAAGGGCTCTTGAATACAAGTCTGGAGTTCTGATGGATCGACCGGCTTACAGCGGGGGAGGCCCAGCACGGTACAGATAGTTGATCAGATATACGATGTCCGCCAAGGTCACCTCAGAATCCTGATTTACGTCTCCCCTCTCCGGCGGATCGGGCGCGGGTCCAAATTTGTAAAGGTAATTTATCAGGTAGATGACGTCAGCGATATCCACCACCAGGTCACCGGTGACGTCTCCAGCTATCCAGGCCGATCTTTTTGGCTCCCTTGCCTAAAGATTCTTCCCGCGCACACGCCTTTTCAACTTAAGCTGTTGTTCCTCTTGGCCGATAATATAGAGGAACTTAAGTCCTTAGGGCAAGCTCTGCCCGGAAAGGGGAAAAGAATGTCAGCTCCAGATTCGCAGGAACCATCTAAGGATGAGCAGAACGTTTCAGTCGGAAAGATGGAGGTTCTCGAAAAATCTGACAGTGCGAAAAACGCGAATGACAAGGAAGTGATTAACTTGGATGATACCTTAGCCCAAATGGAGACCATCTTCGAACAGGTGGAGTCAGCCCAGCCCAGGTTGGAGACGGAGGAGGAGAAGTCTCAGGCTTCAGAATCGGGCCGGGTGAGAAGAGACGATCTGGAAGCTCTGCTGGACATCAGCAAGGCCATCAACTCCACCCTGGTTTTGGATGACATCCTTCAAATGGTGATGCGGCGGGCCATCAAGCTCTTGCGCGCGGAGCGCGGGTTTTTGATGCTAAAAGACGAGGAGGACAACCTGCAGTTTAAGACCGCGCATAATATCTGCAAGGAATCCCTCACCAAGGAGGACTTCCGTATCTCCATGTCCATCGCCAACAGCGTGGCTAAAACCGGCAAATCCATCTACACGTCCGACGCCCAGCACGATGAGAGATATTCCAAACAGAAAAGCATCGTGGAACTTGACTTAAAATCCATAATGTGCGTTCCGCTGAAAAGCAAGGAGAGGATAATCGGGATTCTGTACTTAGATAACAGCTCCAAGAGCAACATCTTCCTGCAGAGCGACCTCTATCTTTTTGAGCTTTTTGCCGGGCAGGCTGCCATGGCCATAGAAAACGCCAAGCTCTATGAGAATCTTCTGGCGATGAAGATCTATAACGAGAACGTGGTAAAGAAGACCCCGGTGGGGATAGTGGTGGTGGACAATAAACTCAGGATAACCATAGCCAACAAAACCTCGCAGGAGATTTTCAAACGGGCTGGTTGGAGAGAAGAACAGGATCTTCACTCACTCAAGAACCTCTCCCTTCTGGACTTGGTTCCCGAGGAGGAGAGAGCCGGATGGAAGAAGATATGCTACCAGGTTCTCTATACCGGCGCTGCGTTTGAGGAGGCCAAATCCTACCACAGGTTTGGATCGCAGGAGGTGGCTTTGTCGTTGAAGGCCAGCCCCCTGCACAGTCACGACAACCGCATTCTGGGGTTGATCTTGGTCATCGAGGACATCACCGAGAAGGTGATTGCGGAAAAATACCTGATCTATTCACAGAATCTGGTTTCCAAAGGTGAAATGGCGGCCTCCATTGGGCATGAACTCAACAACTACTTGACCATCATCCTGAACAATGCCGAGCTCCTGCCGCTGAATCTGAAAAAGGGAGACTCGGCCAAGGTGGAGAGAAACACCAGGGCCATCCAGGAGAGCGTGCAAACCATGAAAAGATTCACCGACGGGCTCATGGATTTCTCCAAATTGGAGACCAAGATCACCAAGTATAATCTGCGCACCTTGATCGAGGATCTGATTTTTTCCTTAAGGCCACAAAAGCAGATAACCGGAATAACGTTTGAAACCGTGTTCGATCCGGAACTTCCGCCAATACCCATGGACGTTGGCCAGATCCAGCAGGTCTTCCTGAACATAATCAACAACGCCGCTGAAGCCATTAATGCGGTTTCCCCATCCCAGGGGACCATAGCCATCGCCGCCTCTTACGCCAAAAGGGAGAAGCTGGTGGAGGTCAAGATATCCGACTCCGGTTCCGGCATAGCTCCGGACGTTTTGCCAAAGATATTCGAGCCTCACTTCACCACCAAGAAGAACGGACATGGCTTCGGACTGGTCATATGTGAGAGGATCGTAAAGAATCACAAGGGCCACATCTCCGTAGAAAGTTACCCCAGTGGAACGACGTTCACCGTCACCCTTCCGGTCACACAGCAGGGAGCGGTCGAGGCTCAAACTGCATGATTCCCGAATGGCCGCGCATAAACCATCGCTGAATTTCGTCACGCCAGAATGCTTTCTGAAATACCGACCCAAATGCCCGAGCTGAAAACCTCACACGCTTTCTCGCATCGTTACGAGATATTAAAACTTCTGGGAGAAGGCGGAATAGGAAGCGTATACCGGGCTCACGACCGGTGGACCAAAAAAGAGGTTGCCTTAAAGGTCCTTGCCGCCGGTTCCTGCTATCCGTCCGTTATACAGGACTTCAAGAGGGAATTCCTGCTTCTTACCCAACTCAAACATCCCGGAGTGGTCAAGGTCTTCGATTTTGGCTATTCGGAGAATGCTACCGGGCCCGGGAACTCACAACCCTATTTCACCATGGAATTCGTGCAGGGGAAGAGTCTCCGGGGGAGCTTTCCCGACCTTTGCGATCCTCAGGAGGCAGAAGCGCAGTTCTCAGCGCTCTATCACCTAATCTGGCAGATATGCGACGTTCTGGAGTTTCTGCATCTGCGGGGAATGGTGCATTGCGATCTGAAGCCGGACAACCTCAAACTGACGGAAAGAACCTTCAGCCCCAGGATCCTGGACTTTGGGCTTTCTGAGAGGATCGGGTCAACAAGGGGCCGGGAGACCAAGGGAACCCTGCCTTATATGGCTCCGGAAATGCTCAGCCGGGCCGCTTTGGATGAGAGAAGCGACCTTTACTCTCTGGGAATAGTCCTGTATGAGGTGGTCACCTCCAAACTTCCCTTTTCCTTTGACGATCCGGTAAAGATCATCTCTGCCCATCTGCAGCAAAAGCCGGCGCCACCGTCGGAACTAAACCCACACCTCCCTTCTTCCTTAAGCCAACTGATCATGAGATTGCTGGAGAAATCTCCGGCCGATCGTCCGGCAAACGCCACCCGGGTGAAGGAGATGATAGAAGCCGGGCTCAGGCGAGATTTCAAAGGGACAACAAAACGGGACCCGTCGGTGGGCAAGCTCGGCCTTGCTCATCTAAACAGCGGCCCCCTGGTGAGAAGGGAAAAGGAGTTGCGACGACTCGACAGGAGTCTAAAACAGGCGGCAGGCTCATACGGGACCTTCATCCTGATCTCAGGAGAGCAGGGGGTGGGCAAAACCGCACTTCTCCAACACCTGAAGACAGACTGCCAGCTTCAGGGAATCGTTTTCGTCGACTCACACTGCCTGGAAAACCAAACGGTGGCATATCAGCCATTGATGGAAGCCCTGCGTAAACTGAAACCGTACGTGGAGAGCAGGTGCGCTGGCCGCATACTCTCTGAGTTGAACGAAGTCCTCAGTTGGTCAAAAGATGATCCGTCGCATCATCCGGAGGACCGGACCTCTCTCCACCTGAGAATCGACGACCTGCTGGTGAAGATATCTCTATCCCTTCCTTTTGCACTTGCCATCGAAAACCTGCAGTGGGCGGACCTCTCCACCCTGCAGTTTTTGGAGCATTTTCAGATGCAGAAAGATAAGGGACGCGTCTTCTTGTGCGGTTCCCTGCGTGAAGAAGAGTTAAAACAAGGCACGCCCTTTGCGAAGTTGATGGAAAGCTGGCTAAAGGAGAAAGAAAACCGCTGCTTGAGAGTGAATCGGCTTGACCCTTCCGGAACCAGAGAGCTGATCTCGTCGAAGTTCATCAAGTCTGAGTTTCCATCTCCGTTTTTCGCCTATGTGCATCAAAGGACAGCGGGCAATCCGTTTTTCATAATCGAGGTGCTCAAGTATCTGGTAGAGAAAAGCATCATAGTTCTAAAGGATTTTACCTGGACTGCGGATACCGAGAAGCTGGATGAATCAGAGGTTCCGGATTCTGTGGAGGCGGTTCTTTCCAGGAATTTGGAAAGGTATGATGAGAGGACGCTCGATTTCCTGAACACGGCGGCAGTGGTTGGAAAAAGATTTACCCTTGACCTGCTCAGGCAGTTGAAGTCGGCGGACGAGAGAGCGCTTTCGGAGATTGCCTCGTTCCTAACCCAGGATCAAATGCTTACCAGGGAGGAAGAATCCGGCGGGGGCGAGAGATATTACCGGTTCGCCAACCAGAGCCTGCAGAGTCTTCTGTATCAGAGGGTGGATCAGACAAAACGGATCAGCCTGCACCACAGGGTGGCCCGGCTTCTGGAGAGGACCGGCACCGAAGAAGAGGAATCGGTTTTTGACATAGCATTCCACTATCTGGAGGGTGAGGACTTTGACAAAGCTTATCAGTATGCGCTTAGGTCTGCCGAGAAGATGAAGCAGAGATTCGCCAACGACGAGGTCTTACGGTATCTGAAAAATGCCATCCAGCTCGCCCCAAAAGCTGCCAACGCTGAAGAAACGGTAAAAAGACGGGTTGCCGCTTTGAAGAAAAGGGCCAACTTTTGCAGGGGGGTGGGTGATCTCAACCAGGCAGAGAAAGACTACCAGACCATCTTAGATCTTGCTGAAGACTCCGGAGATCTTAAGATCCTGGCGGAGACGTATAACGGGCTTGGCGAAACCTACCGGCTGAAGCACGACTACAAAAAGGGAATCTCCAGTCTTCAGAGGGCCATGCAGATTCATCCGGAGTTGGACGATCCCCTTGAGCTGGCTCATACCTTAAGTTACATGGGCCTGCTTTACTGGACCGATAGTCAATTCGACAATGCTCTTGATAGTTTCCAGAAGGGGCTTGAGATCGACCGAAAGTTGGGAGATAAATCCTACATGGCCTCCACCTTGAACAACATGGGATTGGTCTATTGGTCCCGGCGACAATACCATGAAGCGCTTAAGCGTTTCACAGACTGTTTGTCCCTCTACGAAGATCTGGATAACAAGGAGTGGATAGCGCGTAGTTTAAATAATATCGGGGCAACGCTTCTTTACTTGGGCGAATATCACAAGGCTATTGATTACCTTCTGCGGTCTTTAAGGCTTAATGAAAAGACCGGAAACGAAAAAGAGAACGCCCTTAATTTAGAAAACTTGGGCGAGACATTTCAAAAAATAGGAGATTATGAGAATGCCATAAAGTATAATGAGAAGGGGTTGGGTTTAGCCCGAAGGATCAATCTTACGCAGAGAGTGGGATATACACTAAGAAATATGGGGCTGATCCACCTGGACCTCGGCAATTATGAAAAAGCTCATGTTTATCTTAAAGAAGCTGAAAAAACTGCAGAAAAGATAGATGATAAGGAATTACAGATTGCGGTCTGGGTCAGTTTATCCAAATTTCACCTCCTTCTAAATGATGTCACAAAGGCCGAACATCTTTGCGAAAAAGCTACCAGAATAATAAATGCCATAAATGATGAGAGGTCTTTGATCAGTGTTTATCTAATCAAAAGCTGGCTTAAGAAAAAAGAGGAAACCTTTGAAGAAGCTTTGAAGCTTTTAGAGCAAGCATTGGCTCTAGCAAAAACACTTAACGCCGGAGAGGAACTTTTCTCACTAGATTTAGAATACGGCGAGCTTTATCTAAAACAGGGAGAGATGGAGAGATCAAAAGAGTGTCTGGATCGAGCGAGAAATTCTGGGTTATCGCGTTATCTGTTATTCCAGCCTAAGTTTTATCTAATCTGCGGGATAGGAGACTGGATAGGTGGAAATTTAAAGTCGGCACGAAAAGACTTCGAGACCGCCATCAGGCTGGCAGAAAAGCTCGGCCATCAAGAGACACTATGGCAGATTCATCACCATCTGGGCAAATTACTCTTGTCGCAGCGCGACGTGGAGCGGGGGTATCAGCACTTGAGGAGTGCAGGCGCCGCGTTGAAGCGACTGAGTCAAAACATCGAAGACCAAATTATGAAACAGAGCTATTTGAACGACCCGAGGAAGAGAGATTTGTTGTCGGATCTGCAGGAGGCAGCCCGGGAGTTGGTTGGTGAGACAAAGATCACGTAGAAAAAGGGAAAGGCTATCCCTCTGGACAAACCCAGATTGCCAAAAAGGGGATAGCCTTTCAAAAGGAGGTACTGGTCCTTACGCGTTCCAGATGATTGAATTAACGACCACCTGAGACGCCAGCCGGAGCGATCTTCTCCTCCAATACTTCAACTTCCAGCACTAATTCCTTCAGTTCCATGCGTCTCACCTCCTTTATTGCCAGAACTTAACAGGCAACCGATCACTGGTTAAGCTTGCGACCGAAGCCTGGAAACCCATCTCCACCGTTGCCTTTGTCGAAGGTGTCTTAAGGTAGGCCCAACCTCAAGCGACGAACCTACCCTCCCTCCTCATCCGAAATATGCCCCTTTAGTTTTTCTTTGTCAAGAAGTTTCTGTAAAAAAATTGCACACTGGGAGAATATTCCAGGAAATATTAAACAAATCCGGGGAAATGAGCGTATAAAGAGCTTTGGTTGATTTTAGCTCGTCGACCCTCACAAACGGAAATCCTTGCCCGGTTTGGTCGCTCCCCGAAGTGAGTCTCCTTATCTACAACTCTATCTTGAAGTAAGAATAACGAATGTCCGTCCTGTGGGTAGGCTTGCCGGTGGAAGGGTGGTTACCCGTATGAGAAACCTGTGTAGTGAGTTATCCGGCGTGCAAGTGTCGCACACCATTTAGGTGGCTCGTTTATGCTATGTACAGGGGTAGCCACAAGTGCTTATTTACTGTCGGGAATTTACTATGTTTTGACTGCTACTCTCCCTCCGGCGCTCGCTCCCTTATGTCAGATCCTCCTTGAAACGGGATACGTATGTCTCCTCCCCCTCTAGAACTTGCCCGCGTAGATTGCGGCGAGACCCAACAGCATGTCCACCTTGAGGATATTGCTCAGGCGGTGAAGATTCGACCGGGAGTGGTCACGCCACATGGACCAGATGACGTAGGCCAAGACTAAGTCCACTCCCGGAATCACCACGAACAAATATGGCAAAGAGAAGATTTCGAAGATATAGGGGAATAGGGTCAGGATCACCAGAAAACCGAACACCGAGGTGCATAACCACAATGAGAAGTTCACTCCCAACTGAATAGGGACGGTGGAGGCACCGGAGAATGAGTCCCCCTTAAGATCCTCGATATCCTTCAGAATCTCGCGACCCAGATGAAACACCAGGGCAAAGGAGGCGGGAACCAGAGAGAGTCTGAAATCGTCAGTGGCGAGTCCCCCGTACACGAAAGCCAGAGCGCAGACTGAGCTGACCGCGAGATTTCCCCATATAAACCTCTTCTTCAAGAACGAACTGTAGACTATCAGTAGCCCGCTGGCTGATAAAGCTATCAGGATGCCAAAACCGCCGACCCAGACGCTTAAAGTCATCCCCAGAAGGAAAAGTGAGATTGAAAATAGAAGGACAGAAGAACGGGAGATTTCGCCTTTGGGAAGAGGTCGATAAGGCTTATTGATGCGATCGATCTCCAGGTCGAAGAAATCGTTGATTGAGTTTCCGCCCGCAGAGACGAAAAAGGCGGACGCGCAGGCTAATAGAACCTTTACCCACGCTTCTATCTCCCCCGAGACTGTGGCCCCCACCAGGACCGACAGAGCAACGATCAGGTCATTCTGAGGACGCGCAACCTTAAAAAATACGAGGATCTTTCTCATCCCTTTCGCCTCTCCCCTACTCGTCGGTGTCACGACGAGGTAGGCTTCAAAGATTCAGTCCGATCCATCTCTGCTCACTGAAAAGCTAATGAATAACAAATCGAGCCTGTGCTTGGTCTGGTTTCGGTCAGAATCTGTTAATCAGGCCGAAATGGATTTTTCCCTGGCTGAAGCTGTCGCCCTCACCCAATCCATAATCGATCCCCACCAGTCCGGCTTTCGAGTCTATCCGCAGGCCGAAGCCGAAGCCCAGTTTCTTTCCCGAAATCCTTGTCAGGAACTCATCCGGCCCGGACAAAGCCTTCCGCCGAAAGTAACCATAGTCAGCGAAAAGGAATAATCTGGAGCTGCCCGCCAGCAGGAATCTGTATTCTAAATTGGACCATGCGACCTGGGTGCCGAAAAACTCCTCCTCCCGATAACCTCGCACACTATTTATCCCCCCAAATTCAAACTGGTCAGACAGGGCGACTAAGTTCTCATCCGTGCTCAACCCTCTGAAGTGCAGTCCCAGGTGCAATGTCTGCTTTCTCAGAGTGGGGACGAAATGATTCAGGTCAAAGGAGGAACCGATCAAGAACGTCTTCTCCTTTTCTGGATTGAAAGAAGCTGTGGGAAAGTTTCTCTTGTAAGCGTAGTCGATCTTCGTTTCGTAATGGAGACCCTTTCGCGGATTATCCGGCCTATCCAAAAGATCAAGAGAGAAGATGACTCCTGCCTGGTATTTTCTGCTGTCTGGAAGGTAATCTTGTCCCGCCGGGCCGGGGATTGTCTTTTCCCATCCCCCTTCTACTCCCCAGGAGATCTTCCCGATCGAATTGAACAGTAGTCTGGCGGAAAACGACAGTTGGAGGTAGGTTGAGTCATAATCCAGCTGGTTTACCTTGAGCTCCAGGGTGGGCGGAAAGCCAAACACCCAGGGCTCCCGGTAAAGAAAAGAGAATTGGGAGGAGTAAGGATCCTTTCTTGCCCAGTTCCAGCGGGTCATTCTCCCCGTGCCGAAGATGTTATCGAAGACCAACTCCATGCTGCCAAAGAGGCTCCCCTTCCGGTTCCCCGTCGCGGGCGCATAACCTAAGATTCCGCTGAAGGTATTGTTCCTCTTCTCCACCAGGGTTATCCTACATATCCCTTCCTCCGGCTTCTCCCCGGCGAGAAGCTCTGTCTTCTCCACCTCTTTTATGTACGAAAGCCGCGAGAGCCTCCTTAAGCTTGCGTTCACCCGGCTCTGGGAAAAGAAGCCAAAAAGACCTGATCCCAGCTCCCTAAGGATCACTTTCCTCTTTGTGGTTTTCAGCCCCTCAAGCTGAACCTCCTTCACCTCCACCCTCGGTCCCTCCTCTACTACCAAGGAGAGACGAAGCCCCCCTCTCTCTGATATCTTGAAACGGGAGGGCAGGATCTGGCAATAGGGGAATCCATTCTCCTCGTACCGGGTCAAGATTCTGTCAATGTCCCTTTCCAGTGAGTTCACGTTGTAAGACCAGCTGGGTTCCAGATCGATTTCAGACAGAAGCTCTTCAGTGCCAAAGAACCTGTTCCCCTCGACCTTAATGCCGCCAGCGGCGCAGCATGCGGTGTCAGGTTCGCTTGTGCCCTCGCGGGCAGAGGAGGAAACACCCAAAAGGCAAACCAAAAGAGCAAATAAAACCACACCCAATCTCATTTTTAGTAGATTCATGGTATCTCTTCTTGCTCTGTTCACCAACAGCTTCTTCAGCTTCGTGAATGGCGCAACCGCCGCGCTGCACCAGTCCGACGTCCTGCCTTTGACCTAAAAGAATGCCTTCAATTCCATGTGGGCCGTATGCTTGGCTTTCCTATCCGGGATGGACTCTCCCCGGTAGGTCACTGACGTGGTGAGATACTGGTTCAACTTGTAGTCAAAGAGGCAGCGCCACTGGTAGTTCTCCCCTCTTTTTTTGCCTTCACTCAAGAGGTAAGACAGGCTTTTTCCTTCCGGTACGGATCGAAGATGAGTCCACCCAAACCGGGCGGAGAACCTACCCTTTGAGCGAAGCGACAGCAGAAGCTCGGGCGTCAACGAGAAAAACTCCACGCTGACGCCACCTGTTTTCTCATCTCTCCTCTTGTACTCTGCAAAGACTTTTAGGTCCAAGGCCCGCGCCTGCCTTCTGGTAAACCCGACGGCCAGGCTTTTCCCGTCTATAAGTTCTCTGGCCTCATTTTCCCGCGTACTGTTGATTCTTTCCTTTCCTGCCCGGGTCTCGATATAATGTCGGGAGGAGACGTAGGACTTCAGAAGGACCTCCTGTTTGAGCCTCTCCTCCCTTCTGCCTCCGTCGAAGGCCAGATTATCATCATCTTTGCCCTTTTCCCAGCGGAACCGTAAACTAAACGGCCTGGAGGTAGGCAGAATATAAAGATCGTGCCGCATGGTGCTGTTCCGAGAGAGAATGCTTTCCCCGGACAGCCCACCCAGAGGGTAGAAGATATAGTAACCCAACGGTTTCCCGTGTACGAACCTGCCTCTGAGGTTGAGGAAAGAGTCGATGGAGAAGAGCCTTCCCACTTCAGACCAGAAAGAGCACTCCTTTGATCGGGGCGCAACCTTGTGAGGGGAGAAGATCATCCGGATGCTTTTGTTCAACTCCAAAGATGACTCAGTCTCTCCTGCCCACTCTGAGAGCCGGACGAAGTCTCCCTCCGGATCCGGGACGTATTCGCCATCTTCATATCGATACTCTCCTCTCCCCTGCTCCACCTCCACGTAAGTGTCCCACCTCCGGGCCGAGTGGATCTGATTTTGAGAATGATAAAGCCTTATCGTCAGAAGCTGGCTGGGGGGATGAAAGTCTATTTTGCCGAGGAGCAGATCCTGCCTGCCGTCCTCACCTGACGAGTGCCGGTATCTCTTGATCCTCCGGGCAAACTCCAGATCGGAAGACAGCATACCCTTATACTGTCGCACGGAGAGTTGGCTCCGCCAGGTATAGGAAGAGGATCGGCTCGCACGAGCTTCCCTTAACTTATCATCCTCCCGGTGGCAAAGCTGGGTGCTGGCCTTTATTACACTTGACAGTCCTAAACTTATCTTGCCGCTAAGCTGATCGAAGTCCTCTCTTTCTTCATCCGACCCGGATACCGTGGAACCTCTCCTTTCCTGCTCCCAGGACAAGCTGGTGGAGAGACTCTTAAACCTGTTATTTACCACGATCAGATTTCTGGTCCACTCGCTCCTCTTCTTCGTATCCTCTGGGGTGACTTCCTGGCTTTTTATCTTCTCGCTTTTTCCCTTAGCGGTAATCCAGCCAGCCGGAAAGACTTCCACCCCCAGGCTTCGTCTCCGGGAGGCGAAGATCTCTTTCGCTTCCAGTCTTCCAAGATCAAAGTTCATCAGCAGGGCCTCAAAAGGAGAGATTATTCCACTCAGACGGTAGGTTTTCTCGTCTACAGAAAGTGAATGACCTGGTAGATCCCATCTTCTCTCCTTCTCCACTATGTCCACCCGACCGAAAGGAGCGAAATCTCTCTGGAGCAACTTATATTCAGCCAAAAGTTCCAGCCTGTGGAAATCCGGCTTTAGGAACTGGAAGTCAGCGTTCCGATAGGCTGATTTAAAAGAGACCGCGTCACCCCAGTTGTGTTCATCCTCCTTTTTCGAGAAGGTATTCTTGTCCCTCTTGCTTCTCGCCCACTCTATTTGGGTCTTCAGTGCCTGAGCGGGGTAGAAGGACAAACTCAGGTCGAAGAGCGAATGGCTTTCCGGAAGTGGCAGGAGCGTCGCGGGCAAGAAGTCTCCGTTTCCCGGATAAACGTAATGATAAACTCCGCCACCGGCGTACCGGTAGCTTCCCTCTCCCTCTCCTACCCGGGAGAATAAGACTCTATAGGAACCCGACTCGCTCCCCACATATTGATAATACAAGTTCCCGGAGGAGTCGAAGGCTAAGTCATAGTCCCCCATCTCCTCTCCCACAAAGTTCGCGCCATCCTTAGAAGCCAAGAACCTATCGTTCCCCGCCTGGGTGAGAATGGCTTTGTCTTCTGTGGATAAAGAAAAAGAGGAGGGGCGGCTCTCATCGTCTGCTTCGTGTATCCCGGTGGCTTTGAACTCCGCCTTTCCGCCAAAGAAGCTGGCCAGCAGATTCCCACTATAAAAATCCCTCTTGTAACTCTCCGTCGAGTACTCGAAGTCCACCGTTATGCGTGAATCCGAGGTAATCAGCCTGCGCGGGGTGAACTGGATGGTTCCCCTGGAATAGTCGATGATGTAGTCATTATCCGAGCCCCGTTCCATCTTTTCCCCATCCACCCACACCCGTTCGGTTCCTGGTAAAACCATTATGTTAATCTGGCCATTTTTGCCCTGAAGTTGATAAGGACCCTGCTTGTTCTCCTGGCCCTGGAACCTATTGGTCAGATACTCTCCCTTGGACGAGGCCAAGGCGAAGGAGGCGGAACTCTTTCCTGTCCCGGCTTCCGCCATAATCCCTTTCAGTTTCTTCTCATAGAAGAACAGGTCGGATCCGGAAGGCGCCAGGTAGAAGTCTCCTAATGTGCCGGAGAAGTGGGGAGAGTTGACCAGAAGCTGCACCTTGTCCAGTTCCTCTAATCTCTTGGTGCTCCCCTGCGCGGTGGCCGGCATATTCTGATCTGAAAGCTGGACCGAGACCTCCATGTTCTTGGTCGCCTTTCCCTTAGCCGAGACCCATAATCCCTGCTTTAAAGACATATCCTGCGCAGACCCGACCTCCAACGAAAAGGTCTTGCTTCCGCTAAGCTCCAGATCGGAAGAGCCGCTTTGAGGGAAGAACTCCCGCATTCTCTCTTTCGGCCCGCCTCTGCTTACTGTCCCGGACAAACTGTGTTCATCCGGCTTATGCCCATCCCCCCGGTATACCAGTTCGCGGTGGAAGTACCTTCTTCTTAAGGCAAGATTTAGCTTCTCGTAATTTACCAGAAGAGTATCGGCTGGGGAAAGCGGGAAGGAGAAGGTGATTGTGCCCCTATCGTAGTCGATGGAATAGTCACGATCGCCTTGAAGCAGAAGGTCATCCTTTTTAACCTTCTCCGTGCCCTCCAAAATGAAATGCCCCTCAAGCTGATAGGGGCCGGCAGTTCCGTTGCCAACAAGACGGGTCGCCACTTGAGTGGAGAGATTCAGTTTCTCGGCGGCCCAAGCCGGGCAGAGACCTGTAAGATACCAAAGGAACACGAGGACCGACAGGAATCTTATAGCCCGCAGGAGCAACCTGATGACCTCACCACCACGCCAGTGTCTCATGCGATGAGCGCAAGATGCCACCCGGGACGCCAGCAGTTGTGGGTTCCGCCTTGGCTCAAATCCGGTGAATTTGCCGGATGTAAGCTTTCGCATTGACCACGACTTCGGAACAGACATGTGTTTTATCTCACGACTTCAAACACCACAACTCGATTGTTACCTGAGTCCACTAAGAAGAGTTTGCCTCCTTCTCCGAACTCAAGATCAGTAGGTCTGGAAAGACTCATTATTCCTTGCTCCAGCTTCCCGTACTCCGCGATCAGGTTTCCCTCCGTTCCTAAGACAACTAAGCTGCTTCCCCCGGTGTTTGCCACATAAACGGACTGATCCTGGCCAACCGTCACTCCGCCGGGGTTACTCAGGACTTCTTCTCCCAGGCTTTTTAGGAAATTCCCGAACTGGTCGAACACCGCGACGCGGTCGTTCCGTGAGTCTGCCACGTAGACATCACCGTTCCGGTTAACGAACACCCCCAGGGGATCGCGCAAGCATCCCTCTATCTCCCCGAAGCCTCCATAGGTGGTCTTGTGTTCGGAGAAGCTGGAGATTTCGATGAGAAGGTCACCTTCGGTATCGGAGACCACGATTTCACCCGAGGGGGTCAGTGCTATCCCTTCCGGCAGGCCTAAGCCTGCCAAATCTCCGTCTTCCTCGATTTGGATCGTCGATATGAAGTTCAGGTTCCTGTCCATTCTCTGGATTCGCTTGTTCTGGGCGTCCACCACGTACACGTTGAGCCCGTTGTCCGTGGCCACGTAAGTGGGACGATTGAACTCGCCGGCTCCGCTCCCGAAGCCCCCGGCCTCCGTATGAAACCTCCCCTGGCTGTCGCACTTTACCACCCGGTCATTGCCCGTGTCGGCGATAAAGATATCCCCCCTGAAGTCTATAGCGATTCCGGTGGGACGGTAAAGGGGGGAGGAACCCAGCTTTCCCGCTGCGATGATGCTGATAAGTCTCAGACCCTTCACCGGGCGAGAGGAGACGGAGGCCTTGTAATCGGTCTTTTTCACCCCATAGGAGGAGCAAGCGAGACAGAAGAGAAGACCTGCGAGCAGGAGCTTACTGTTTCCCAATCTCTGCATCATGTCGCTCGACTTGACGTTTCGTTCTCTCAAAAGAAACTCTACGAGGTGGTGAATTGCTCCCAGGCCGACTTTAACCTCTCCCCTGGTCCACTTTGCCACCGTGCCCAGTGGAGAAGATTGAAGGTGTGAGCCTCCTTAGGTCGGATCGCACAAAAAAACGGCCTCCGCAAAGCCAGCTTAAAGCCGGGCGTTGGCCAATCACTACAGCCTCGAAAAGAGCCAAGAATAGTGATTTTGAGTTCTGCTGTTACCAGTTGTGTGAGACATAGAGCATAACCTTAGGATTATGCCCCAGTGGATTGGCTTTGAGGTCAAATTTCATCCGGGAGAGTTCAAGGCTTTTCCTGCGATTATAGCTCCGCACCGTCTTCATTGCATCCACCACCGAGACTATACGATTCACCAAAGAAAGCCCCACCATATAGAGAGCTTTTCGCGATGCGTCCTTGCTTCGGTTCTTAAGATCTCTGTAGTGAGCTCTGGACTCCCTGCTGTCCCAGGCCCAATACCAGAAATCGTCCTCCGGATAAGGCTGCCTCTCTCCCCGATAGTACAGGGGGGCAAATTGGTTGTATTGATCCCGGCTGTCATAGAAGGCCAGCTGATCGAAGAAACCCTCCGATTTTCCTTCTAAATTCACCTTTGCGCGCGCTGCCGCATAGACCCTGTAGTCATCCTCCAGCCATGCTCCGTACGTTCGAAAAGCGAAAAAGCCCGCCCAGAGTGAAGCCTCCGAGAGGATGAATATCTTGCCTTTGGTTTTGGATCCGCCGTAGATTTCCCCGGCGCCGGGCAGGATGAGCGAAAGAAGAGCCGCCTTGGTCGTCGATTTGAGGCCCTCCTTTTTTTCCTCGAATTCTCCCGGCATCTGAAAGAAATCGTCCGGTTCCTCAGACGCATAATAGTGAGCGGGGAGGCTGGTCCCGCCCGGATTTGCCAAGCGTGATCTCTCCTGCTGGGAAAGCAGCATGCCATCCGACCTGCTGTTTAGTCTCACCAGGCTTTTTCCGGCAGTCTCTGCCCGGGCCAGGGAAACTCCGGAGACTACAAGGAAGACCAGACAACTGATTGTAAGATTTCTCATCCAGGGTCCTTTGATTTTAGTCTTGTCACCGCCACCCGCCGTTAGAACCGTAAGCTCGCGGACAGCCGCGGAATCAACTCCTGGTTCCGTTCGACCAGCCTCATTTTAAACTCCACCTGACTGAACTTCTCACCTCGCCGGTTATGTCTTTTCACGGTAAGAGCAGCGTCAAAGGCTGACAGTATGTGATTGCCCAAGGAGAACATGGCGGAGTACTTGGCCTTGTTCAGCAGATCGTTGGAGTCACGCCGCTGGCCCAAATAGGATTCTCTGTTCTGGCTAAATTCCGTAGAAGTATTATAATCAACCCATCCCTCTGAGAACTGCTCGTATTTGCCTATCATCTCATAATACTGATCGGTCTTGGTGTCCGGGAGGCGGTGAGAAAGATATGCCGAGTCGTGGGTGACAGGATCCGTCTCATACTTCTCTCTGTCTGAATGGATACCATAATTGTTCCATAGCGACACGATGTACTGATCCTCCGACCAGTGCAGGTCGGCAAAACCCTGGTACTCAGTCTCCTTGTCCTTCCCTTTGCCGTGATAGTTGAAGTAGAGCGCCCAAAGGCCGACATCGACTCCTAAGAAGATGGCAGCCTTGATCTTCGAGCCGGCGTAGAACTCTCCGCTGCCGGGAACGATCAATGAGTAAAGGAAGGCCTTCTTTACCGATTTGCCCTTAAAGCCATAGACATCCAGGGCTTGCTCTTCTTTCACCGGATCGGCCTCGTAGGCGAGATAAGAGGCGTGGGCCAAGTTGAATATCTTTTGAGCCTGTTCTAAGTCCCCCCGCGCCAGATCGTTCTGGAACGAGAACGGTTCATCTTTGTTCTCAATGAACGTACTCGCTTCGCTCAGAGAAAAAAGAACGAATACAAACAACAGGAAAAATCCCAGGGTTTGAAGATTTCCTTTTCTCATCCTTTCCTCCTTGTAAAAGCTGTCAACGGATTTAGCGGATTCAACGGACTTGATCCGTTTAATCTGTTGACCGGTTTAATCTGTTGACCTATTTGACTATTGCCATCTTGAAAAACACCACCTGACTTTCATTGTCTGATTTTGCCTCCACCCGGCACAGATAGACTCCGCTGGCAAACCTGGAGCAGTCCCATGGGAGCTCGTTATGAGTGCGTCCCACACCCGGCCCGGGAAACTCGTCCACCAGCATTCCTGAAAGATCATACACTCGGATGCCTACTTCCGCGTCCTCCTTTAGGAAATATCTGATCTTAGTCTGACTTTCGGCTGGATTGGGGTAGTTGAATGCCATTCTCTCCGGCAGTAAGTCTCCAGCCAGAGGAGTGATGGGCGGTAAGTTCTCGGTCGGGAAATAATTCCTGTGCCCGGCATCATAGCCATACATGATCCAGGGGAGATCATCTTCTTCATGCCCCCCCGGCAGGTCCCAGGCATAGATGAAGCCGTCGTCGCTAGCCACCAGAAGCTCAACGTCTCTGTCCTTGTCCAGGTTCATCAGAATGGGTGACGAGGTCACCGGACCGCCAACAGGGAGAG
>JBAUFO010000082.1:0-47285 GCA_049679185.1 Candidatus Zixiibacteriota bacterium | reverse complement strand
GGCCTGATGATCTGTCGAAAGCTTCGAGCAAGCGAGTACTTAAGCGAAAGTTCTTCTCCAATGACGTAAAAGGAGGTTTGAAAAAATGAGGAAAACAGTGACTAAAGCGGTGTTGGTTATCCTTTTGGGAGGGGTGGCTTGGGGCGCATTGATCTCAACCAGCTTGGCCCAGGAGATGAAAATCGGTTATGTGGACGTGCTGCGTCTGAAGCAGGAATACAAGGAATATCAGCAGGCGGAGGTCCGATTCGGGAAGCAGATGGCCATATGGCAGGCAAGGGCGGACTCCATGCAGCAGCAGATGCAGGAACTGGCGGACAAGTTGGAAAAGCAAAATCTCATGCTGACCGAACAGGCAAAAAACGACATAAGACAGGAGCTTTTAGCCCGGCAGAACGAGTACCAGGTGTTTGTGAACGAGGTGATGGGTCCCGAAGGCGAGGCGGCTAGCAAAGAGTATGAGCTCTCCAAACCCCTGCTGGAGAAGATCGAGACGGTGATCAAGCTGATCGCGCTAAAGGGTAACTATACCTATATTCTCGATTCCACCGCGGGCAGCGTCCTGTATGCCGACGAGAAATACAACATTACGAACAAGGTGATAGCAGAGTTGAATAAGTGAATTACAGAAGCAAGTCTGCGTTGGCGCCGGGAAACCCGGTGGGATGACTAACTCCTGTGACTTCGCGGTGGAGCAAAACAGAGGATTCTGCGACCCAACAGCAGTGTGGGATTTTTGGAGCCGGAGAGTTTTTTTGAAGACATCTCATTTTTTTCTTGACTCGACAGGAGGGATGTCTTAATTTTCATTTAAACGGGACAAGAGTAGATTGCGTATCAAAAGTGCAGGAGTGGTCTTAAGGAAAGGAGGAAGTAGGAAAAAGCACTCAAGCCAAATCGAGTTGAGTACTGATTCCCCATTTTGAAGGGGGGACGGAAGTTCTTTAGATCCGCAAGCAATAAGGAAAATTCTCGCAGCTTCCAGAATTCAGTCTGACCCGCCAGTACGTGCCACGGAGGCATCAGCAGGAGTATCGTTACACGCAGTAAGAGCAAAGGGACAACCAATAGAATAATTGCTAAGGGCTAGTTGTTCGTTAGGGCGAAGAGATGTCGTGCCTAAGAGAAGAGGCTTATAGGTACGCTCAGCAAACAGGGTTTTTGGATGTTTGTTGTCCCGTATGCTCGCCGCACTTGGAAGTTAGTTGATTTGAAGGATAGAACGAGCCTCTTTTCGCATCACCTCTTGTGAGAGCAGGGGGTGGTGAAACTAGGAACCTTAATGTTTGTCAGGTGAAAAGGAGGTGGTCGGAGCATGCTGAAGGGGAGACCTGAAGAGAAGAAAAGGGTAACCGAAAACCTTAATCAACACATGAAGGGAGGGTTAGTAATGTCTAGAACGATCTTAGCAGGACTCGTGGTGTTGGCTTTTGTGCTGCTGACATCGAGCGCGTTGGCTGAATGCGCTGATCCGCTGAGCTATGAGGTTGTTCTCTCCAAGAGCGCAAACACCGCACAGGTGAAGCTCTATCTGGAGAACGAGAGAGGGATGGCTGGCGCTTCCGTGCCTTTAAGCTTCGCCTCTGTTGGCTCGAATATCGTGTGTGAGAGAGTCGACTTTGAGGGCAGCCGGGTGGCGCATTTCATTCTGTACCCGCAGATCGACAACCAGAACAAGAGAATACTCATCGGAATGATTCGTTCCTTAGACCAGAACATCTCCGACGTTCTGCCTGCGGGCAGCGGTCTGATCGCCACGCTGCACTTCAGCTCGACGAATTCCCGCTGCGTTCCGGAGCTCAAAATGACACCCTGGCCTCTTTCTGCCGGTGAGTTGGACTTCGACATGGTGGACGATAAGGGCAGTTCCATCTGCAGGAAGAAGGGAGAGACCCCCATCCCCATCACTCACGGTACGAGTGAACCCGCGGAGGTGCAGTACGCGGCTTTCGAGGTAAAGGGAAACTTCCCCAACCCGTTCAATCCGGAGACGGTGATTAAGTTTCACCTGCCTCAAGCTTCCCCGGTGTCCCTTAGGGTCTACAACATCCTGGGACAGGTGGTCAACACGCTGGTGGATGAGCCGCTATCTGCCGGAGACCATTCCGTCAGGTGGGATGGCAAGAATGCACAGGGTCGGGACGTGGCCAGCGGAGTCTATTTCTATCGCATCAACGCCGGCGGCTACGAGTCTATCGAGAAGATGACTCTGCTAAGATAAGAGAAAGACAGACTACCCCGCTTTGGGGACTGACCGTGTAACCAGAAGAGAAGATGAGTCCCTGGCCCGTACGGGCCAGGGACTTTTTTATCTGCTAAGCTCGGGACTAAAGCCAAATATTTTGTTGACTTTTCAGTCAAAAGGATATAGAATAGCTTCCGAAGTAAATACTATCGGGGCGTGGCTCAGTTTGGTAGAGCGCTTGGTTCGGGACCAAGAAGCCGCTGGTTCAAATCCAGTCGCCCCGAAGTGAAAGTCGGTTCATGGTTCGTAGTTCGTGGTTCATGGTAAATGCGAAAAGAGAACGTCTTTATTGGCGTGATTGGGGCAGGTGATTGTTCGGAGGAAATCTGCGAGCAGGCCGAGAAGGTAGGTGAAAGGATCGCGCAAGCTGGGGCAGTCCTGGTTTGTGGTGGGTTGGGTGGGGTGATGGAGGCTGCGGCCAAAGGAGCAAAAAGCCAGAGTGGCATAACCGTTGGAATCCTGCCGGGCGTTGATAAAGCTCAGGCCAACCCCCATATAGACTTTCCCATAGTCACCGGGCTGGGAGAGGGAAGAAATCTTCTGGTGGTTCGCAACTCGGACGTGTTGATCGCCTTCCCCGGGAAGTTCGGTACCCTGTCGGAGATCGCCTTCGCTCTCAAGATAGGCAAGCCGGTGGTCGGTCTCTCCACCTGGAACGTATCAGGGGAGATCATCAAGGCGGGAAACGCGCAAGAAGCCGTCAGCATGGCATTGGATAGGGCAAAAGCTTTGCGGGAAGGGTCATGAATGGGAAGTCCAAAGGATCGGGGCAGATGGCAAACGCCCATATGGTCATCTCCGGGCTGGTTCAGGGTGTGGGCTATCGCTGGTTCGTTATGCGCAAAGCACAAGAGTACAATCTGACGGGATACGTGAGCAATCTATATAATGGAGACGTGGAGATAGAGGTGGAGGGACACAGGTCCATGATCGTTGATTTTGCGAAGGAGCTGAAAGTTGGACCAAGGTCCGGACACGTGACCGATATGAAAATCGACTGGGGCGAATATGAGGATAGGTATGGCAACTTTGATATAAAATTCTGAAGAGGTCAGGTTCCAGTTTGCAGTTGGCAGTTATCACTCCACTTAAGGAGCAAAAATGGAGAAGAGCAGACTCGACGTGGCAAAGTTCAGAGAACTCATCAGAGACGTGCCGGATTATCCCAAGAAGGGGATAGTCTTCAAGGACATCACCACCCTGATAAAAAAGGGTGACGCGTTTGATGAAGTGATAAACATATTCCTTGAAAAAAGCAAGGATAAGAAGATAGATTTAGTGGCGGCTGTGGAGTCGCGCGGTTTTATCTTCGGCGGCGCGCTGGCAAACAGATTGAAAGTAGGATTCATTCCTATCAGGAAATTCGGCAAACTTCCCGCGGACACGGTGGAGCAGAAGTATGATCTGGAGTACGGCACCGACACCCTGGAAATCCACAAGGATGCGGTCACGCCCGGCCAAAAGGTTCTGATTGTGGACGATCTTCTGGCTACCGGGGGAACCGTTGAAGCCACCTGCAAGCTGGTGGAGAAACTGGGGGGAGAGGTGGCCGGGATTCTGGTGATGATCGAACTTGGGTTTCTTAACGGGAGAGAGAAGGTAAAAGGCTACGACCTTTTCACGCTCCTCACGTACGATTAAAGCGGTTCATGGTTCGTGGTTAACGGTTCACGGCCAGTACAAGAGTGGTTCGGAGGTTTTGCTGTGAACCATAAACAATGAACAATGAACAACGAACCATTAACCCTGCTGACGGTTGGTGTTTCTCGCCAACGGGAGATCAGTGGCGGGTGAGAAACACCTGCCAGAAGCAGTGTTGAGGCGGTGGTGGGGAGGGGAACTATGAACCATGAACTGTGGACTATTAACTGGTTTTAGAGGCACAAGCAAGCTTGTGCACTCCTAAAAACCTCTCCCCCTTAGTCCCCCTCTCCATTGCATGGAGAGGGGGAAGCGGAGGTTCGGGTAACACTAAGCGGCGGTGGGGAAGGGAACCATGAACTGTGAACAATGAACCGTGAACCGAACTAAACGCGCCCCCGTAGCTCAGTTAGGATAGAGCAGTGGTTTCCTAAACCATTGGTCGCCCGTTCGAGTCGGGCCGGGGGTATTTAAAGCGGTTCACCCAGACGGGTGAGCGTCCGCTCACGGTTTATGGTTCACGGTTCATAGTTCAAAGCGTAGAAGGCCGATGGGTTTTCTGAGTTCATCGGCCTTTTTCTGATGGGTCGATGAAGCGGGACTCACCTTTGCCGGGCGAATGAGGACAAATTTTACCCAAATTAATGTTGACTAACCATAATAGTGTGTTATATTATAAATGAGGAAAACCGTACCGCCGTCCGGGAGTCTTCTTTTGAAGCTCCCCCGTCGGTGCGGTTTGAGGTGACGTTTTTTCATTCGTATTGTGGGTTGTTTTATTTCTAACCTTGAAAGGAAGCAAGGAGATACTAACGTGGTGAGTCCAAAGAGCGCTTTGACAGTCATAGTTACGTCTGTCTGTTTTGTCCTTTGTCTGTCGGCGAACGCTTTTTGCTCCTGGCCTGAATTCTGGATCTCTCCCGGCTGCATTTCAGGCAGCGCGTACGGAAACCAATCTTCACCCTCGATCGCCAGGGGACCGACGAATCTTCTGGTGGTGTGGGAGGATGAGAGAATCAACCCCAACAGCGATATATTCGGAGCCAGGATCACACCTGGAGGAGAGATGCTTGACCCCACCGGGATCTCCATCTGCACGGCCTCAGGTTGGCAGACCTGGGCTAGGACCGCTGCTGGGAGTGAGAATTATCTCGTGGTTTGGCAGGATGACAGAGATGTTGATTATGATATTTACGGTGCCCGGATAGATCTGAACGGGAATGTACTCGACCCGGACGGATTCCCCATCTCCACAGGAGAGGGTTGGGAGTCGTCTCCGGCCGTGGCTTGGGACGGGACGAATTTCCTGGTGGTGTGGTCTGACGACAGAAACCCGTCTCACCCCAATATCTATGGTACCAGGATCACCCCGCAAGGAGAGATTCTGGACGGGGCCGGTTTCCAGATCTCCGACGAGGAGATCAGAACGGTTTCTTCTTCCATCACCTTCAACGGGTCAAACTACCTGGTAGCCTGGGAGCTTTCTTCGGGGTGAGGCCTTCCGCCGGAGATCCGCGGTGCGCGGGTCACTCCTCAGGCCCTGGTTCTTGATCCCGCGGGCATCACCATCGCCGACCATGAGCGGGGACAGAGCGCCCCTTCCTGTGCCGTCTCAGGAGATACCTTTTGGGTAGCCTTTCACACCAATACATGTGACAGCACCTACAGTAACGTCTACGCTGCACGGATAAATGCCAACGGTGGGGTTTTAGATCCCGACGGGTTCCCGGTCTGTACTGCAGAAGGAGAACAGCGACACGTTAAGCTTGCCTCCGGAGACGGCACTCTTTTGGTGCTGTGGGAGGAGGATAGGAATTTCGGCAGCACCGGATATGATGTCTATGCCGCCAGGATTTCTTCCGGCGGCACGGTCTTGGATCCTCTCGGTATCGCTATCTCCGAGTTCAGCCTCTCGGAACTGACCCCGGACGTGGGCTGGACCGGCGAGACCTTCTTGGGGATATGGCAGGTTGGAGCGTCAGGGCAAGAGTGGAACATCTCCGGCGCGCGCATAGATACTCTGGGTGAGGTCCTGGATACTGCGTCCATCGTCGTCTCCACCGCCTGCGCCGCCCAGATATCCGCGGGCTGCGCCTGGAGCGGCTCTCACTATCTGGCGAGCTGGGAGGAAGACGGCGACATATACGGGGCCAGAATAGACCGGTCCAGAGATATTCTGGATTCGAGCGCCTTCCCGATTTGCCGGGCTCAGGAAGATCAGGATCGTCCGGCCGTTGCCTGGGATGGGGAGAGCTTCCTGGCCGTCTGGGAGGATTTTCGAAATCAGAATCTCGACATATACGGCGCCAGGATCGACTCTCTGGGACAGGTCCTGGATTCTGTGAATTTGCCCATTCGGGTAGATCCCGCGGTCGACCAGAGACGCCCTGCAATCGGCTTCGACGGGGAGAACTACCTGGTGGTATGGCAAAGCGATCTGGACTCGGTCGGCTTGAATTACAGAATCGAGGGCCTGAGGGTCTCGTCTCAGGGGGAGGTATTGGACCCGGAGCCTTTTCTGATATCCACCGGCCAATACGGAAGTTATCCGGACGTGGCCTTCGCCGGGGGGAAATACCTGGTGGTGTGGTTGGATGCCTATTACTATGACATATACGGGGCCTTCGTGGAGACCAACGGCACCATCGGATCTCAGATCGGCATTCGTACCGCCAGCGGCCTGCAGCAGAATCCCAAGGTGGCTTCGAACGGATCCGAGTTTCTGGTGGTGTGGGAGGATTTTGGAATGCACTGGCCCAACTCAGACATTCTTGCCACCCGGGTCACCTCCGGCGGCTCGGTTCTGGACCCGGGCGGCATCATGGTTGACGCGACCGAAGATCCGGAGGAGCACCCCTCGGTGACGTTCAACGGGTACAACTTCGTGGTGGCCTGGAAGAGGGTACCGGGCCAGACGTCAGATCTCTACGCCGCCGGGGTGAGCTCTGAGGGGACGGTGCTTGACCCGGGCGGAATTCTCATCTCGGACGTCTCGCTCTATTCGGGTACCTCCATCTCCTTTGGCCCGGTGGGACCGTCGCTTGTGCTCTACTCCAAGCATCAAGCCGATCCCTTTAACTCGCCCCGCCTGTACGGAGCGCTCTTTTGGGGCGGGCCGGAGCCCAACCTGCCGCCTGAGCCTTTCTCACTGATTCTCCCGGCAGATCAGGATACGGTGAGCGAGCCGGTCTCCTTCGACTGGGAGGATGCTTACGACCCGAATTCTGCTGATCAGGTGACCTATACTCTGTTCGTGAGTTCCTCCGATCAGTTCGCTCCCGAATCAACACTGGTGATCGACAGCCTGACCTCGAGCCAAGGCATAGCTTCACCTCAGCAGGATGGTTTGGCCTACTGGTGGAAGGTCAGGGCGCAGGATCCCTGGGGTGAGACGAGCTGGTCCACCCAGGTGTTCAGCTTCCGTCTGGAGAGCTATGGCGACGTCACCGGGGACGGTACAATAAATTTGGGTGACGTGGTGTTTCTGATAAACTTCCTTTACAGGGGAGGACCGTCGCCGCAGCCCATGTCATCGGGGGATGTCAACACGGACTGTGAAGTAAATATAGGAGACGTGGTGTACCTGATAAACTATCTCTTCAGGGGAGGACCGAGACCGCGAGCGGGTTGTGCGTGAAAGAGGGCGGTCAACGGATTAAACGGTAACGGACTCGTCCTGAAGGCGTAGCCTGAAGGATTGAACGGATTAAGCGGATAACAGAACAAAGGAGATAAAAATGAGAGGGACGTTGGTGGTTTTTCTCACATTCGTTCTGTTTACGTCGATCAGCGGAACCGTCGTGGCTCAGTCTGATTTTGACTACAAGAGTGTTAGCCCGCTTCGTTGGATGGACCCTCACAGAAACCCGATCACCTATCAGGAGTACAGGGGGGGTCGCCAGTTTGCGGGTGAGTTTGATCCTGGATTTATCTACTCGGGCGGGAAGGGTGATACACCCATCTGCATCGTGATCAACACCCTTCTTCAGCCTCTGATCCAAAGCGCCTTTACGCAGTTTGTTTCCGACCTTGAACTTGAGGGTTACACTCCCAATGTTTACACCGCGACAAATAACGGGGATGAGGCTGCTCTGAAAGACATACTGATCTCTGAATGGAACAGCCGGAGCATAGCCGGCGCCATACTGATCGGGGACCTGCCGGTCGCCTGGTATGAGATGACCGAGCCTCCGGACTGGGGAGGGGCACACGTGGAGTTTCCCATCGATCTCTTCTTCATGGACTTAGACGGGCACTGGCTGGACGAGGATTTTGACGGGCTTTACGACGAACATGAGGATGGATCGGGAGACATGGGGGCGGAGATCTGGGTGGGAAGGCTTTTGGCCATCAATCTAACCGAACACGGCGCCAGCGAGGTGGCGATGATGAACAACTATCTCGACAAGAATCATCGCTACCGAGCCGGAGAGCTGAGGCTTCAGGACAAGGCGTTGGCTTACATAGACAACGATTGGCACACCTCCGGATGGGAATACGACGTGGCCTTAGCCTATCCCCTGACCGATGCTGTCACCGACGTGTACCAGACCAATCGGGAAGACTACATGCTGAGGGTCAGAGAGAGCAGCGGCAACCAGTACGAGAATTTGCTGATCTGCTCTCACTCCTCACCCTGGGCACACTATCTCTACTGGGGAACGGGAACCTACGACTATTCCCTTTTCCACAACTACGAGATAGAGCAGATTGACGTGCAGGTTCTGTTCTACAACCTGTTTGCCTGCTCCAACACTCGATACGTGGAAGAGGATGACATGGGGAGCTGGTATATCTTCCAGAGCACCTACGGTCTCATATCGGTAGGCTCCACCAAAACCGGAAGCATGCTCTGTTTCTACGATTACTATGAACCTCTGGGAAACGGAGCGACATTCGGAGAAGCTTTTCTCTCTTGGTGCATAAACGATATCGAGACCTGTGCAGGGGATGGGTCCCGTCCCTGGTTCTATGGAATGAGTCTGCTGGGCGATCCCACCCTGAAACTGTCCCGGTATCTGGCCGGTCACACCGGGGATGTCACCGGCGACGAAGTAATAGACTTAGCCGACGTGGTCTTTTTGATCAATTATCTTTTCAGAGGAGGAACTGCCCCCGACCCGATGCGATTGGGTGATCCTAACGCAGATTGCGTGGTGGACCTGGGAGACCTTGTTTTTCTCCTGAATTATCTTTATAAGGGCGGACAGCCCCCCGGGATAGGCTGTGCCTAGACCAACGGTTCGCCGTCAAACGGTTGAACAGACTAAAGGAATGTCGAGATGAAGGAAAGAAATCTGAAAACCGTCCTTGCGTTTATCCTCGCGGCCGGAGTAACCGCATCGCCCAGCGGTGGCGGTTGGGCCGGGTCCGGGTCCGATGATGCCGAGGTGACCTGGCTTCGCTGGATGGACCCGTACAGGAACCCGGTCACCTACCAGGAGTACCGGGAGAGTCGGCAGTTCACCCAGCGCCCTGATGCCAGACTGGTCTATGCGGGCAGCAAGGGTGACGTCCCCGTCTGCATCGTGATAAACAACCTGCTGCATTTCACCATTAAAAGCTCCTTCTCTGTTTTCATCTCCGATCTGGAGAGCGACGGTTACTCTCCCAATGTCTACACCGCTTACAACGATGGAGACGAGGTCGCCCTGAAGGATATATTGATTTCTGAATTGAACAGTCGCAGCATAGCTGGGGCCATTCTGATCGGGGATCTGCCGGTCGCCTGGTACGAGATGACCCATCCACCGGAGTATGGCGGAAATCACGTGGAGTTCCCCATCGACCTGTTTTTCATGGATTTAGACGGAAGATGGCTTGACCGTGATTTCAACGGCTTGTACGACGGGCATGACGATGGTAGTGGAGACGTGGAGACGGACATCTGGGTGGGAAGGCTCCTGGCCATCAATCTCACCGATCACGGCGCCAGCGAGGTGGTGATGATGAACAACTATCTGGACAAGAATCACCGCTACCGCACCGGCGAGCTCAGGCTCCAGGATAAGGCCTTGGCTTACGTGGACAACGACTGGTGTACTTACGGATACGAGGAGGACGTGACTCTGGCCTATCCGGTCATGGATGCGGTCACCGATCCGTATGAGACCACCAGGGAGGACTACATGCAGAGGGTCAGACAGAGCACGGGCAGTCAATACGAGAATCTGCTCATCTGTTCCCATTCCAGCCCCTGGGCACACTATCTCTACTGGGGGACGGAGCCATATGATTACTCGCTGTTTCACAATCATGAGATCGAACAGATAGACGTTCAGGTGCTCTTCTACAACCTCTTCGCCTGTTCCAACTGCCGGTTCGTGGAACAGGATGACATGGGGAATTGGTACATCTTTCAGAGCACATACGGCCTTCTGTCGATCGGCTCGACCAAGACCGGTAGCATGCTCTGTTTCGACGATTACTATGGCCCCCTGGGTGACGGGTTGAGTTTCGGGGAGGCTTTTCTATTCTGGTGCGAAAACAACATGGAGAGCTGCTACGCACCTTATTCACGGGTCTGGTTTTACGGGATGACCCTTTTGGGGGATCCTACCCTCAGGTTGTCACGGTTCTTGGTTAATCACACCGGGGACGTCACCGGCGACGAAGTAATAAACTTAGCCGACGTAGTCTTCGTGATCAACTACCTTTTCAGGGGAGGCACCGCCCCGGATCCGCTGTCGTTGGGTGATCCGACCGCCGACTGCGTCGTCAACCTGGGGGACGTGATCTTTCTCTTGAATTACCTCTATGGGAGTGGACCGGTCCCCGGGATAGGTTGTGAATAAGCGGCGACTCATGGTGAAAGGAGATCAGCAGTCAGCGGAGGTCCTCAGACAAAGGAGAGCGAGTTGACAAAAACGCTTACGGTTATTCTGGTGGCAGGGGTGATGCTATCGTCACTCGGTAGCCTTTGGGCTCAGTCCGATTTCGATTATAGCAAGGTGACCCGGCTTCGCTGGATAGACCCGGAAAGAAATCCCATCACCTATCAGGAATACATCAACCAAAGAGAGTTTGCCGGCGAGTTTGACAGCAGACTGGTTTACTCCGGGAGGAAAGGGGATACCCCGATTTGCATAGTGGTCAACAACCTTTTGCATCTCGCGATCGGTACCTCGTTTTCAGTGTTTCTCACTGATCTTGAGCAGGATGGCTATACCCCTAACGTTTACACCGCGATGAATAACGGAGACGAGACCGCTCTGAGGGATATCTTGATCGCTGAACGGAACAGTCGGGGTATAGCAGGTGCCATACTCATGGGCGATCTCCCTGTGGCCTGGTATGAGATGACCGTGTGGGATTACGAGGAGTTTCCCATAGACCTTTTCTTCATGGATTTGGACGGTAGATGGTTCGACCACGATTCAAATGGGCTCTACGAGGGACACGACGATGGAGTCGGAGATATGGAGGCAGATATCTGGGTGGGAAGGCTTCTGGCTGTTAATCTCACCGATCACGGAGCCAACGAGGTGGTGATGATGAACAACTATCTTGACAAGAATCACCGTTATCGAACCGGAGAATTCAGACTCCAAGACAAGGCATTGGCTTATATAGATAACGATTGGTGTATGTACGGGTGGGAGAACGAGGTGGCTTTAGCCCATCCTGTCACAGACGCGGTCATCGATCCCTATGAAACCACCCGGGAAGATTACATGCAGAGGGTGAGAGAGAGCACCAGCAATCAATACGAGAACCTGCTTATCTGCTCTCACTCCTCCCCTTGGGCACATTACCTCTACTGGGGAACCGAACCCTACGAATACTCCCTTTTTCACAACTACGAGATAGAGCAGATTGACGTTCAGGTACTGTTCTATAACCTTTTTGCCTGCTCAAACAGCCGGTTCGTGGAAGAGGACGACATGGGAAACTGGTACATCTTTCAGAGCGAGTACGGTCTTGTGTCGATCGGCTCGACGAAGACCGGGAGCATGCTGTGTTTTTATGATTACTATGAGCCTTTGGGCAATGGGGCAACTTTCGGAGAGGCTTTTCTCTCGTGGTGCATAAACGACATAGAGACCTGTGCCGGAGGGGAATCTCGCCCCTGGTTTTACGGAATGACACTTTCGGGTGATCCGACCCTCAAGCTCTCCAGGTTCATGCTTGATCATACCGGTGACGTGAACTCAGACGGAGCGATAGACTTGGGAGATGTGGTCTTTTTGATAAGCTACCTTTTCAGAGGAGGAACTGCTCCCGACCCCTTGAGATTGGGCGACCCTACCGCAGACTGCGTGGTGGATCTCGGAGACGTTATCTTTCTTTTGAACTATCTTTATAGGGGTGGTTCCCTCCCGGGGATCGGGTGCGCATGAGATGAGCCTTCTCCAGAACTACGGGAGAAACACCGCCGGATGTCCGGCAGGATTTTTTTGAGAAGGATGCTTCATTTATACGAACTTGGTGTCGTTTAACTATTAGAGAGTCCCATTATCAAGAGAAAGCTGGAGGTATGGTGATAAGAAGAGCATTGGCGTTGTGTCTGACTGGCGTAACCTTCCTGGCGGCGCCTCTTTATCCTGCGACATTCAATGGAAAGGACATCCTGACAGGGACGTGGATGGGCAGGCAGATAGAGTACGTGGAGGGGGAAATTCTGTTCAAGATGAGGCCGGGGGTGAAGTCGAGCAACCTGCTTCCTCTTCTCACCGAGACTAAATCCGTGCTGGTGGAGGGTCCCGACAGGCTGAGGATGGGAAAACTGGAAGTTGAGTCTCCGGTCGACGTTTTTCGAGTACTGGAGAATCTGAACTCCAGCGATCTGATTGAGTTTGCAGAGCCGAACATGATCGACAGAGCATGCTATCCTCCCAATGATTATTACTTTGCCAACGACATCCAGTGGGCGCTTTATAACCACGGGCAGCTTCCTCCAGGAGGCACCGCTGGTGCGGACATCAACGCCTCGGCCGGCTGGGACATAAGTACGGGCAGTCCGGATATTTTAATCGCGATCATCGATTCGGGAATACCCCTGCTGCAGTTTTTCCTTTATCACCCGGATTTAAGCGGTAGCTCCAGATATGTACTGGGCGAGGATTTAGTCGGGGATGGTGACGGGGTTAGGGACAACTACGGGCACGGGACTCACGTCCTTGGACTCATAGCGGCCATGACCAATAATGAGGCGGGTATAGCAGGGGTGGATTGGAATTGCAGGATTCTCATCAACCAGGTATTTGACAGCTTCGGAGTCGGTACTCACAACACCTTCAAGAACGGCGTCATCAGCGCGGTGGATAACGGCGCCCGGGTGATCAATTACAGCGGCGGAGGACTGCACTCCTTTGCCAAGGAGGAGGCGGTCAGATACGCCGACAGCAGCAACGTGCTTTTAGTCGCAGCAGTTGGCAACGGAATGGGGGATTCAGTCCTATACCCGGCTCACTATTCGGATGACTATCTTAACGTGATAGCGGTTTCCGCCACCACCTGCACGGATCGGCTGGCTGATTACTCCAACTGTGGTCCGTCCACATGCGTCGCCGCCCCCGGCGGCGGAGGCACACCCTGGGATGTGAATGACGTTATGTCCACCACTCCCAATTACCCGGTAACGCTGAACGATTCGCCCTACTTCCTTACCCAAACTTACGGCTACATGGCAGGCACCTCCATGTCCTGCGGGATGGTCACCGGACTGGCATCCCTGTTGCTCTCCATAGAGCCGAATTTCAATGCCTTTGAGCTGAGAGAGATTATTGAGGAGAGCGCGGATCAGGTGGGAGACTACCAGTACTACATAGAGACAGGGAAAAGCTTGGAACTGGGTCACGGCCGGATAAACTGTTACGGTGCCTTGGTGCTGGCATCTGGGTACACCTACGTCTACGGAGACGCCAACGCCGACGGCGTGGTCACCGTGGGAGACATGGTGTATCTGGTCAACTATCTTTACAGGCTGGGGCCGGTTCCTGATCCCCCCTCGGCCGGCGATGTAAACAGAGACTGCGTCATCACCGTCGGCGACATCATCTACTTGATGAATTACCTTTATCGCACCGGACCCGTTCTGCAGAGGGGATGCGTGGGGGAGTAAAGTGCTGGCCTCAAGCGGGATCACCGCACATAGCCTTACTGGGCAAACTGACTCACCCTACCGCATGACTCCCATCCTTGCGCTCTTGATCGCAAGCCTCCCCCCAGGTTATCCAGAGAGCATCCATCCAAGTTTGCTTCCTTAGTCTTTCAGGGGTGGCGAATTGTGCTGCCCAAGAACTGCAAGACTCTGGGCCAAAGTACGGGCAGGGGTAATAACCGTTCCTTTGCGGTTGCCTTCGTGTACAGCCAGGTTAGTCGTAGGAGAGTAACGTCGCCGGCGAGGGGTAGAGCTGTGGTTGAGGTAACTTAGCTCGTGGTGGACGTTATCCCGGAAGCCCCGACCGGCCCGTCATGAGGTCTCCGTCATCCACGAGCAAGGTTGGCTGGGGAGGGATAATCTGAAGGATCGACAGGGACAATCCCCAGCGTGCAGTGACTTTGTAGTTCACTCTGCCTGTGCAATGAGTCGTGCCAATCGCGGAGAGGATTTTCTTACAAGAAACTTTTTGCGAAAAGAGTTGACAAGAATTCCCAAAACCGTATCTTCCAATGGTATGTTACGAAATTCACAAGCGTAGGTGTAGAGCAAAGCGTATGAATCTTAATGGCTTCTGGATTTGATCGATGAACGTTTTCGACTTCAGGAGGAGAAATGCCTATTGTTGACTCCAAGACAGGTAAGATAAGGAAAAACTATGGCATAGAAGAATTGGCCGAGGCCTCGAAGTTGATGCGGGGATACAACATGATCTCCCTGTGTGCGGCGGGCTCTGGACACGCTGGCGGGACCATGTCCATCATGGATATCACCGCGGCCCTGTATCTGCATGTGGCTGCCCATGACCCAAAGGACCCTTCCTGGGATGGGCGGGACAGAATCATCTGGTCCAGCGGCCACAAGGCGCCGTCGCTCTACCTCAGCTTGGGAATGGCTGGCTACTTTGACGTGGAAGAGGTGGTCAAGCTCAGGAAACTCTACAGCCCGTTTCAGGGACATCCCCACTGGCTGAAGCTTGGGGGAGTGGAAGTCTCCACGGGTTCGCTGGGGCAGGGTTTGAGCATCGCCAATGGAATAGCCCTGGCAGGGAAGCTGAAGAACAAAGACTACCACGTCTTTTGTCTTACCGGAGACGGAGAACATCAGGAGGGACAGATGTGGGAGGCAATCATGGAGGCGGGCCATTTTAAGCTGGACAATCTGATCAACATAGTGGACAAGAACCGCCTGCAGATCGATGGTTGGGTAAAGGACGTAATGGACATCGATCCCATAGTGGACAAGTACAAAGCATTCAAATGGAACGTAATCGAGATAGACGGGCACAACATGAAGCAGATCGTGGAGGCGCTGGAAAAGGCCAAAGCCCACAAGGGTCAGCCCACGGTGATCATCGCCCACACGATCAAGGGAAAAGGCGTCGACTTCATGGAAGACGTAGCTGGCTGGCACGGGAAGTCGCCTATCTGCGAACAGATGGAAGAGGCCCTGCGGCAGTTGGGGGTTGATAAAAAGCTCGATCACCACAAGCTGGATAAGAAGGCGGACGATTATCAGGCGGAGGCGACCAAAAAGCTTGAGGCCAAGATGCCCAAGTTTTCCAAGGATTACTTCTGGAACATGCAGGAGAATATGAAGGTGGGGATGGATCCCACTCGCAAGGGCTTTGGCCGCGCGCTGGACAAAAGAGGAGATGATCCCAGAGTGGTCTGTTTGGGCGCGGACATATCCGGTTCCATCGCCATCAGCATGTTTCACGAGAAGCACCCGGAGAGGGCAAACCGATTCCTGAGCATGGGAATTGCCGAGCAGAGCGGCACCGGCGTGGCAGCCGGTCTGGCCAAGGAGGGGATGATCCCGGTGTTCGGCACCTATGGCGTATTCGCCGCAGGGCGAAACTTAGACCAACTGAGGACCACGGTATGTTACGGCGAGTTCAACGTTCTGATCGCCGGAGCGCACGGCGGCGTCTCGGTCGGGCCGGATGGAGCCACTCACCAGGCACTGGAGGATCTCTTCCAGACATGCGGGCTGCCCAACATGCGGGTTGTGGTTCCCTGTGATGCAATCGAAACCGAGAGAGCCACAGAGGCTCTCCTGTTCGAGGTCGAGGGGCCCAAGTTCGTCAGGTTCGCCCGCGAGGCCACCCCCATAATCACGGATGAGAATACTCCCTTCGAATTCGGGGAAGCGAACATCTACAGGTACAGAGGAGAAAAGGATAAGTTCAAGGATGCCTTCGAGGTGAAATTAGCGTCCCAATACAAGTCGGAAAAAGAGGATCTGACCATCATTGCCTGCGGCCCCGAGGTTCCGGAGGCCATGCGAGCGGCGTGGATCTTGAAGGAGGATTTCGGCATCGAGACCAGAGTCATGAACGTGCATACGTTGAAACCCCTGAAGAGGGATCCGGTGGTCAAGGCCGCACTGGAGACCGGCATCATCATCACCGCAGAAGAGCATCAGGTGGGCGGATTCGGCAACTGGATAAGCGCCATCGTGTCTCAGGCCACCGAACTGTATAAGAAACCCGTTCTCATGGGAATGATCGGGGTCAAGGACAGGTTCGGCGAATCCGGAAAGCCCTGGGAGCTGATAAAGGAGTTCGAGGTCTCCGCGGAGCATATCGCCCAGAAGGCAAAACAGCTTTATGACATAAAGAAGAAGGGATAAGAGAATCTGGATGACGAATGAATGATGGCCAATGACGAATGGCCAATGACGAATGACGAATGACGGCTGGAAGTCCATTGGTCGTCATTAATCACCTGGTTTTATTTTCGGGACCTGAATATAATTCCTGTCCGAACCGGGATAACAGAATCACTGCTGGAGGAAAAGATGAAATTAGCTGAGAAGATGTCGAGATTGGGAACCGAGACCGCCTTCGAGGTGTTGGCCAAAGCCAGAAAGCTGGAGGCGAAGGGGAAGAATATAATTCACCTCGAAATCGGCGAGCCGGATTTCGATACGCCCAGGAACATAGTGGATGCAGGAATAAAGGCCCTGAATGAGGGATACACGCATTACAATCCGTCCGCCGGGATTCCTGAGCTCAGGGAAGTGATAGCAAAAGAGATATCAGAAACCAGAAAGATAAACGTTACTCCTGACCAGGTGGTGGTGACTCCGGGGGCAAAGCCGATCATGTTTTTCTGTATAATGGCTTTGGCCAATGAGGGAGAAGAGATCATCTACCCTAACCCCGGCTTTCCTATTTATGAGTCGGTGATAAATTTCATCGGGGCTAAGGCAGTCCCCATCCAACTGAGGGAGGAAAACGATTTCCGTCTGGACATCGACGAGTTGAAAAAACTGGTCACCGACAAGACCAGGATGATCATAGTCAACTCTCCGGCCAACCCCACCGGAGGAATGCTGACCCGGGACGATCTGAAGGTGATTGCCGACATAGCGCTCTCCAAGGACATCTTCGTTCTGTCAGACGAGATTTACAGTCGCATAATCTACGAGGGGAGCCATAACAGCATCTCTTCTTTCCCGGGAATGCAGGAGAGGACCATAATCTTAGACGGGTTCTCCAAGACTTACGCCATGACCGGCTGGAGGTTGGGCTACGGGGTGATGAGGGAAGACCTGGCGGCTATGATAGCCAAGCTGCAGACCAACTCAAACTCGTGCACCGCCACGTTCACTCAGAGAGCGGGGATCGAGGCCTTGACCGGTTCGCAGGACGAGGTGGAGAGGATGGGGGCGGAGTTCAGGAAGAGAAGAGACGTCATAGTGGAAGGCTTGAACTCCATACCGCGCGTCAGCTGCACGACCCCCAAAGGAGCCTTCTATGTCTTTCCCAATGTCAAGGAGATCGGGTGGGACGTGCGAAAGCTGAGCGACTATATCCTCAATGAGGCCGGAGTGGCGGTCCTTTTCGGAACCTCGTTCGGTAAGTATGGAGAGGGGTACATTCGCATCTCCTACGCCAACAGCGTGGAGAACATAAAGGAAGGACTGTCCCGGATCGAAAAAGCGCTGCAAAAGATAAAATAGGGATTTCAACCTGAAGCTCAGTGCTGGCGGCAGGGAGAGAAAAAAGTCTGATCTGATGTAAAAGAGCTTTACAGGACATGGAATAGCTGTTATCTTCTCCTGGGTTCGTGGTTGCCCGGGCGACGGGGTGGGTGAAAGAGGAGGGGGTGGAATTTCGAGAAAACGGGTAAATAAGACTTGACAAAAAGCAAAACTGACTTTACATAACTATAACCCTTCTTCGTATATGAAGGGAGGGCTAAGAGAAAGCCCTGATAAAGTAGTAAACTGTAGTGAAGTACTGGATTCATCATTGTTAAGTCATCGGATTTGACTTCCCCTGCCTGACCCCTTGAGTTAGTTTTGAAAACGGATTTTTTGGGCTAAATCAAAAGAGGGTCGGTTCACATTTTGGCATCTTCTCCGTAGCATTTACATCCTAAACTTTTCGGGCCGCTGGTCGATCATATAAGAGGTGAATCGACAATAACTTAAACGCTCAGAATAGGAGTTCTCCAAGGGCGTAAATTAGGGATGTAGAAGCAGCACCATTTCCGCAAACTGAGCAGTTGCTGAACAGTAACGCGTATCTTTGTAGCTAAGGGAGAGACTGCCGTCCCCGCTCGGAATTAATGGGTTCGCTGTAACCACAACTCGTCTCATAGGATAGAAAAAGATTGAGCCCAAGAAAAGGCGCCGACTAAGAACAATCATTCTGTAGACTAAACCTAACGTTAACCTTTCCAAGAAGGAGGTGAGGAGCCAAGAGCAAAAAGTATCATTTTGGTCAACGCTTTTGGGGTTCACTTTTCAACAGGAGGGAAGTAAATTGAAAAACAAACAGATGCTGAAGCTGATGCTCACCGCAGGATTACTTCTCTTTGTCTCTTCCTCGCTGGTCTTCGGTGGAACCACCGGAAAGATAGCGGGGGTAATCAAGGACAAAGACACCGGTGAGCGGCTGCCCGGGGTGGCCGTGATAGTCGAGGGGACCACCATGGGGGCAGCAGCCAACGAGAACGGAGAGTATTTCATTCTCAACCTGCTCCCCGGAGTCTACAAACTGAGGGCCACGCTTATAGGTTACGCCCAGTTTGAGGTGGAAAATGTCTCCGTATCGCTGGATTTGACCACCACCATCGATTTCGAGTTGGTCTCGGAGGCGGTGGAGGTGAGAGGCGTGACCGTCACCGCGGAGAGACCGATATTCGAGCCGGACTTGACTTCCACCGCGCACATAATCACTGCGGTGGACATCATTCACCGTCCGGTGATCAACACCGACGGGATCGTCTACCGTACCCCGGGAGTGGTCTTCGACCCCATCGGGGGGCCGATTAACTCGGGCACACAGGGAACCGTCCTGGGGAATGAAGGAGACCGGGTTACAGACACCGCCAACCCGGGAATCACCCTGAGAGGAGGACGTCCCCAGGAGGTGGTCTACATGGTGGACGGCTTGTCCATCACCGATCCCATCCTGTCGGGCCAGGCCACCAATTTGAATCATTTCACCATCTCCGAGGTGCAGCTGATCACCAGCGGGTTCAACGCCGAGTACGGCAACGCTTTGTCCGGCATCGTCAACTATGTCACCCAGGAGGGGGGCTCCAAGTTCTCGGGAAGATATCAGTATTCCACCGATCAGATTTTTAGCGATGAGTTGGATTTCGGGACCAACGAGCATTTCGTTAGCCTCAGCGGTCCAATTCCCGGAACGCAGGACAAGCTGACCTACTATTTCGGCGGTAACCTCTATCTCACCGACGATTGGGGCCCGCGGCAACACAAGCTGCCTCATCACGACCAGCAGACCTACCGAACGCAGGGAAAGTTAGCTTACAAGCTCACTCCGTCGATTACCCTGCGGGCGGGAGGTTTCCGCAACAGAAGGCAGTATGAGAGGTACAACCACAGCTGGCTGTATAACCTAGAGAGTTACAACGCCACCATGGAGAAAGCCAGGCAGGTCTGGCTGAGTGTGACTCATGCGCCTTCCAAGAGCACCTTCTATGAGGCCAGGGTTGGCTTTTTCAAGAACGATTTCCACATCGGACGGCGTTTGGACGAACACTTCTTGGAGCGCACAGCCTTCGATCTGTACGCGGCGGATACGGCCGCGGCAGAGGCTTTCATCGATGCGCATAAGGACGAAGTCTGGAGCGGCGACTGGTGGGAGGACTACGTATTTGCCTGGCCCACGCCCGATCCCCAGTACTGGCAGCGATACCGGGAGCGCAGGCAGGAGCAAAACTATGAGCTGGCCGTGGACAACATGTTCTGGTCTCACTACGACACCAGAACCTTCGAAAAGAGAAGCTCCGAGACGATCCAAGGAAGATTCGACATCACCAGCCAGGTGACTTTCAACCATCAGATCAAGGCCGGAGTGGAGATCAAAGACTATACCATCAACAGGCATTTCAACAGCCTTCCCTGGGACGCCCAGCCATTCATAGACGTCTATGAGTACAATCCGTTTGGCGCGGCCTTCTACGTTCAGGACAAGATCGAGTTCCAGGGCCTGATAGTCAACGTTGGAGCCCGGGTGGACTACTTGAGCAAGGAAGCCAAGGCTTGGCTTGATGAGGAAGATCCCCCGGCAAGACCTGATTTGGAGGAGGATCCCTTTGCCGGGAGGACCGAGGAGGTGGACGACAACGTCACTTTCAGCCCCAGGTTGGGGATCTCCCATCCGGTCTCGGACAAGATGACCATCTTCTTCAATTACGGCCACTTTACCCAGCAGCCCCGTTTCCTGGAGCTGTATGAGACCCTGGCGCCCAACCTGCAGAGGTCCAATCAGAGGGTGGGGAACCCGGATATGAAGCCGACCAGAAACATACAGTATGAGTTGGGTCTCAACCGGGCCGTAACCCGCGACATCAAGTTCAACGTCACCGCTTACTACAAGGATGTGTACAACATGGTTCAGGCGGAGAGGATCTTCATCGTGCCCAATCCCTACGACGTTTATAAGAACTTAGACTATACCAACGTGAAGGGCATGGAGGTGACCCTGTCCAAGCGGCCCAGAAAGTTTCTGTCCTTCAACTTAAGCTATGTCCTCCAGTTCGCCGAGGGCACCAACTCCGACTACACCGACCAGTATGAGTTCCATTCGCGCGATGCCACCGATCCGGTGACCGGACTGCCAAGACTCTTTCCACAGAACATCAATCCCCTGGACTTCGACCGAAGGCATAGTGTCGTGGTGCAGGCCGACTGGAGATTCCCCGATGATTTCGAGGTGGTCGCCCTGCGAGAGTTCGGCATAAACGTCATCTCCGACGCCGGCAGTGGTCTTCCTTACACCAAGAGGGATTACAGGGGCAACAGGATTGGAACCACCAACCAGTACCGCAAGCCCTGGACTTACAACACCGATCTGACCGTCGATAAGAGCTTCGATCTCCTGGGCAGGGAGGTCAACTTCTTCGTGCAGGTATTCAACCTGTTTGATCGGATCAACGTGATAAACGTCTATCCTGCTACCGGCAGTCCCAGTGACGATGGCTATCGCCTCGACCCGACGGCGGTGACGGATCCGGGCGAGGATGAAGAGCACGAGTACTGGGATTGGATACAGGTGAAGGATCTGGACGGTGATCACCATATCAGCGCGGAGGAGCAGGCGGCGGCATACACCGCAGCATACCAGTTGTATGCCAACGACCCGATGAACTACGGTGCTCCCCGACAGATCAAGGTCGGTTTCTACGTCGCCTTCTAAGGGTCAAATGCATTCTGAAGCAAAGATTCATTCAAGGAATGGATTTTTGAAAGGAGATATGACATGGAGAAGTTAATCAGAAAACGTGCGGTGCTGGGTGGGCTGGTCCTGGTGTGCTTCCTGCTGGTGGTTTTCCTGCCCATGCAGAGCCAGGCCCGGAAGGCAAGCTACAAGGTCACCCCGCCTTTGGCCAAGACGGCTGGATCCTACCAGCACTTTGCGGAGAAGACCAAGTACATAAGACATGGTCTGGACGTCAACGATTTCAGGGTGCCCATGACCAACTACGCCATCTTCGGGCAGTTCATCGAGCTGGGCGCTGCCGGAGGGGAGTGGCCCAAAGGCTCCAACGAGTTCTACATCTATGGCGCCGGCATATGGGTAGGTGGAACCGTAGAGAAGCCCACCCTGCAAACCCTCGCCTTCAAGAATTTCAACTCGGACCAACTCAGGGACAGCGTTCTCTTTGCCAGCATTATCGACACCCTGACGGTGGAGACCGAAACCGACTTTAATCACGACCCCAGGGTGGTTGTGGGATACAATCCCAGCGGTGGAGCTGAGGAGTTTGCCGGGCTTACCGACATCTTCATCAGCGATCATCCAGAGGATTATGATGATCCGGATTTCTGGCCCTTGAGGGATGACGAGGAAAATCCCATCATCCTCGGTATCGAGGACAGCTACTGCGAGTTTGACGATCAGGATCCGGAGAGATGGGACGTGGGAGCCCAGTCCAACGCCGGACCGCTGGACGAGATCGCCGAGTGGTCCCTGGGAGTGAAGGTCATTCAGCGTACCCACTCATGGAACTACGAGAACAACAAGACCATCCACTTCTTTGTCTACCAGATAGTAAACATCAGGGAGGATAAGAAGCCCATCAGGAATTGCTTCCTCTCCATCATGTGCGATCCGGACGTAGGTCCTACAGCCAACGACGACTTGGTCGGTTTCGACGCCACCCGGAACTTGGGGTATTGCTATGACAGCGATTTTGCCGAGCAGGGATTTGCCAGAATCCCGGGCTACTTAGCCTACAAATTCCTGGAGAGTCCTGCTGCCAGCTACGACGTGGACTTGAACGGGGATGACGAAATCAACGACGATTCCCTGCTTCTGGATGGTGTATGGGTGAAAGACATTCGAAAGGGAGAGCCTTTGGGTTTAACCTCCTTCAAGACCTCAGACCTGCAGTCGGGCGACCCGGATACCGAGCCAGAGAAGTACATCATCATGGCCGGCCATATGTACCCGGATGTCGGAAACCAGGAATATCGCCCGTTTCATCTGGGATCCGGCACGGTTCCAGTAGACCAGAGATTCTTCCAGAGCACCGGACCATTCCTTCTGGCTCCTGTGGGTGAGGAGGTCATCGACACGGTCTGGTCCTGGGATTCAGATGGCGACAGTCTGAAGATCGCCAGCATCGAAACGGTGGTAGGCGACACTGCGAAAGTGGTGGTGGCGGTCATGATGGGTCCGGATTATGACCAGCTTCTTAACATTGCCGATCAGGCCCAGGCCATCTTCGACATCGGTTTCGTCCTTCCGCGGCCTCCGGATCACCCCGTCTTTACCTTGACCCCGGACGACAAAAAGGTCTACATCACCTGGGACAACGCGGCGGAGCTCTCCGAGGATCCGTATTTTGTGTTTACCAGTAATCCTGCTGATCCCCTGTATGACCCACAGTATCTGCAGCAGGATTTCGAGGGATACAAGGTGTACCGGAGTACCTCCGGACTCCCCGGCACCTTCCAACTTCTGGCCTCCTGGGACAAAAGAAGCGCAACCCCGCGCCACGTAACCATCAAGCAGCTTTCCGGATCCGAATTCGCGGGTATCAGCTACGATGAATCCTGGACTGAGAACTGGTTCTTGGCGTATGGCGGAACCGCGCTGTTTGCGGGTCACGAGTATGTTGTTCAGGTCAAGGCGGACGGCTCATTCCATGTCAGCAATCTTACCTTGGGAGTGGACATTCCGCCTGTAGACGACACTTTGGAGACGGAACACTGGTACTTCGTCGGAGAGCCTCCTTACGTGTTCGAGGTTTTCTCCTGGGGAATCAATCCCATATTCAGCGAGAACGACGAGGACAGCCTGCCTGTCAGCCGAACCACACCAGAGCGCGTGGCTGACGGAACCTACGATGACTATTTCGACGGCTGCTGGCTCCTGGTCGGAGGGATGGCGATTAAGTTTACCGGAGCGGCTCCCGGCGACGAGGTCGTTTTCCGGGTGACGGGATACGCGCAGGAGGCTGAAGGAAATGACAGCGAGCTGGCGCACGCCTACGTCGATACCGGCCTGATAAACGGAATGACCTACTACTACGACGTCATCGCCTATGATTTCCAGCCTTTCGCTTCTCCCCGGAGTCTGGCGAACGGTCTCAGGGGCACAGCGACTACTCCGCGTTCCAATGCCGCCGGCTTTTCTCCGGCTGTCGTCCTCACGGTCAGCCATACTTCGGGACAGAGCGACGGCTCGGTCACCGCGGAGGTGGTTGATCCTTTGTCGGTTACCGGACACGACTACAAGGTGACCTTCGACGACAGCGATCCCAGCAACATCGTCTGGAATTTGATCGATGTGACCACGGGCCAGACAGTGCTGGAGAATCAGACCAACCAGGCCGGAGACGACAACTATCTGGTGGTGCATGGAATTTTGGTCAGGGTCTCAGGTCCGAATTTCAACATCAAATCCATCGTGGAAATACAAAACGCCGCTGGACCCGTGGATCCGCCGGACAACGTGGGTTGGTCCTGGAATTCCACCCATGACTTCTATGTCTCCACCGATGTATCTGGTTCCGACTTCACCCGTATGAACTGGAGAGGATTGATAGGGATAGATGACTGGGAGATCCGGTTTACCGAGACAGGCAGCGAATACCACAACTGGAATACCGACGCTAAGTGGCCCAATAGGTGTCCGTTTGAGGTGTGGAACATAGGCCCTGGAACCCCGGACGATGACTCCGATGACAAGAGGATTCAGATCTTCACAATTGACGATGACGAGTCGGGGGACTGGAGCCCGGGAGATAGGACCTATCCTTACGAAAGAGAATACGGCCCCGAACCACTGCCGGACCCGGCGGAATACTCCTTCCCTGCAGAGTTCCACATAGGCCGCATATTATTCAATGCCGGAGTCCCAGCGACTAACACCGTGGTCAGGTTCATCACCAACAAGCCCAATGCCTCAGCGGACGTCTTCGCCTTCTCCACCAGGAAGGCGGTGATCGATGAAGATCTGGTCGATCTCGACGAGATAAAGGTGGTTCCCAATCCATACATCGTGCGAAACAATTGGGAGAGGAGCCGGGATTATTCCCGGATTGCCTTCACTCACCTTCCGGATGAATGCACCATCAGGATATACACTCTGGCCGGCGATCATCTCCAAACCCTGGAACACGAGAGCGCGACGTTTGATGGGAATGAGAACTGGAATCTTCTGACCAAGAACAACCAGAAGATAGCCGCCGGCATCTACATCTATCACGTGGAGTCGCCGTACGGAGAGGTGATCGGGAAGTTCGCCGTAGTGCGATAACCTGCGAAACCATTGAGGAGGTAAATTGCCAT
Source organism: Candidatus Zixiibacteriota bacterium (assembly GCA_049679185.1). Classification (GTDB taxonomy): domain Bacteria; phylum Zixibacteria; class MSB-5A5; order MSB-5A5; family SM1-73; genus SM23-73-3. The sequence continues at coordinate 22,014 of JBAUFO010000082.1, read as the reverse complement.
GAAAAAGTTCCTTGTGTTTTTGCTGTTGGCCCAGCTGACCTGTTTTGTGGGTGTCGCGCAGTCCGCGGAGTTCGACAACGTGGGAACGTCCGGCGCCCAGTTCTTGAAGATGGACGTTGACGCCCGGGTGGTGGGCATGGGAGGAGCCAACGCAGCTATCACCCGGGGGGCGATGGCCCTGTATTACAACCCGGCGGGCATAGCCGATATGGAGGAGAACAGCTTAGCCTTCAGTTACACCGACTGGATCGCCGACATTACCTATAATTACTTAGCCTATGCCAGGCCCATATCCGGATTCGGAAACGTGGGGGTCCACGTGGCACTTCTGACCATGGATGACATGGAGAGGACGACCTTAGATGAGCCGGACGGAACCGGCGAGATGTTCGGAGCCAATAGCTGGGTGTTTGGTATAAGCAATGCCCACCAGCTGACCAGCCGCTTCTCCTTTGGAGTCACCGCCAAGTACATCCATGAGAAGATCTCCGATCTCTCCTCCGGGTCGGTCGCCTTCGACATCGGCACGCTCTACTATACCGGCTTCAGGACCCTGCGCATAGCCATGTCTACCCGTAACTTCGGAACCGACACCAAGTACGGCGGCACCGAGCTGGAGACCACCTTAGATCAGGACAACGATCCTACCACCGCCCCGGTGGAGGTGAGGCTTAACACCGAATCTCATCCCCTCCCCTTGACCTTCAGATTTGGCTTAGCCTACGATTTCGAGTTCAACGAGGACAGCAAGCTTCTGGCCGCTTTGGACGGGTACAACACCCGCGACCGGGGCCAGCAGGGGAGCCTTGGATTGGAGTACAGCTGGCAGGAGCGGCTGGCCATCAGAGCCGGATACAAAATAGAAACCGATGAAGAGGGCGTTGCCCTCGGCGGTGGCTATAACTTCGAGATAAGCGGTTTTGGAACCCTGGGGGTCAACTATGCCTGGGCAGATCTGGGCAGGCTGGAAAACGCCCACAGGTTCAGCGCGTCGCTGACCTTCTAAAGCCGAGAATCAACCGGCAAGTGAGCATGACGCCAGCCCTGTTTGACGAAAACGGGGCTGGCGTTTTGTCTTAAGGTCGGAAAGAACGACTGATCTGTAGGGAGAATCAAAGGCGTGGGGATCGTCCCAAAACTCCCTGATGCACCTTAATCTATCTTGTCAAACACGAAAAGGAGCGGTGGATCCGACTCCTCGGGTCCGCCTGAGGTCCCGGGTGAAGAACGGGAGCCTATTTCGGGTCATCTGGGAGCTCTCTCTGCTCAGGACCGTCGTATTCAAAATTCCAGTTGCCCAGCCTGCGCATGGGTTTTTCCCTGACCATCTCCTCGAAAGCATGAGCCACCAGCCCGGCCACGCGGGAGATCAAGAAGAAACCCTTTCCCAATCTCCAGTCGAATCCCATGTCCGACGTGACTGCAGCGATGGCGCCGTCGACGTTTATGGGCAATCTCTTTCCCAAGGCATTAGACAATTCCCCCTCCACCGCCTGCGCCAGTTCCATGTGTCTGCCAGAGAAATTCAGGTCCGTAGCCATCTGAAAGAGTTTGACCGTCCGCGGATCGGTCTCATGCAGGCGGTGCCCGAAGCCGGGGATTCTCCTTCTCTTGTATATGAACTCCGAGACCAGCTCTTTGGCTATGGAGGAGACCTCCTCGGGTCTTCTGGCCCAGTTCTGGAGTATCCTGGCACATCTCTCGATCGCCCCGCCGTGAATGTCACCGATGGTTAGAATCCCTCCCGCTACGGCCGCATTCAGGGAATTGCCTCCGGAGAGCACGTTACGGGTGGAGAGAACCGAAGGCGGCGTGGCACCATGGTCGATGCCAGAGACCAAGATCGCCCTCATCATCTCCGATTCTTCTCTCTTGGGAAGCTCGCCCTTCAGGGTCAGGAAGATAGCATCGGAAAAAGAGAGCTTCTCCATCATCTCAATGATGTTGTATCCTCTAACCCATATCTCCCCTTTTTTTATCTCCGTTATGGCGGTCCTCCACTTATCTTCAGTCATTTTCGCCTCCGACCGATTTGGGTTGATGACTTCATCACAACATATCACAAGGATTTAGCCAAGTCAACAAATTTGTGGCGTCAGATCGCTCGTATATAGGTGCAGTAGGTGGATAGTGTCAGGAGAACGACGGGTGGGATTCGCCCTGTTTTTTGGTGAGGGCGCCTCTTTTCTTTGCGTCGGTGACGGGTTAGGTTGCAGGTTTTCGATTCCCTTTCTTGACTTCGCGTGCGGACGATTAAAGACTCCCCGCGAATCCGGATACAGATTTTCCTGCCCCGTAATTCTCCCAGGAGTTGCCGATTAGATGATCACCTCTATTTCGCTTGACAAAAGGTTTTTTTGGGCTTTATTGCATCAAAACCGGCATGAGCTTGGCTTCAAGTATCCTTTTAGGTAAGAGACAGTTCAGGAGGACCGGATGTTTAGAAACCTGCTTTTCATAGTTCTGGTGTTGGTTGTCGTTTTGTCTCAGGGATGGACGCGGGCTGAGATCTATATGACCCTGGACGAACCTTTTTCCGGCTTCTCCAGCAATGACGTTGGAGACATAGTCTATATGGACCTGCCCGGGGGAGAGCGTATCATCTGGGTGGGAACGGCCAGGGGAATCTCCAAGACCTCCGACGGAGGCGCGAGCTGGAGCTTCTATGATCAGCGGAACGGTCTAAACCAGAACATAGTCTCAGCCCTGGCCGTATCCGGCACGACCCTTTGGGCGGCGACGGCTTACAGCAAGCTGGTTCAAGGGACACTATGGCCTTACGGCAGCGGGTTTAACAAGACCGACGACCTCGGAGATAATTGGGAATCGTTGACCCCGGCGCAACTCAACTTCGCCGGAGAGGTTTCTTACGATATGGCTACGGACGATACGACGGTTTGGGCAGCCGCTTGGTACGGCGGGCTGATCCGCTCGCAGGATGGGGGGCAAACCTGGGAGAATCTGTTCGTGGATTCCGCCGCTCAGAAGGACTTCGAGGAGGGACGTCTTGACACGCTCTACAGAAACTACTTATTCGCGGTAGCGGTGGATACATTGTGTCCGCTGGACAAACGATTGAAGAATTGGATCAATGATGTAGCGTACGACGGCAAACTGGTCTGGGTGGCGACCCGGAATGGTTTACACTCCAGCGTGGATTTGGGGAAAAGCTGGTTTGCCTACGACACAACCAGTGGGCTCAACTCAAATGCAGTTCTTTCCCTCACAGGCGACACTTCGTCTTTCTGGGCGGGCTTGTATCAGGAAGAAGGAGTCTATCCCTTCCAACTTCTGCCTCCCCTGGTGGGAGCAGACTTCAACCGTACGACCGACTATGGAGCAACCTGGGCTTCTTCTCACCCGGATCAGGGACAGGCGAGCTCTCTTGAAGAGCTTCCCTATGACATAACCCTGGCAGACACGGTGGTATGGGCGGCCTGTGGGAGGGGCGGACTGATACGCAGTTTCGACCGTGGGCAGACCTGGGAAAACGTGTTTGTGGACAAATCTGCTGAGTTTAGATTTGAGCAAGACTTGCTTGAGGAAAACGACGTTTTCACCAGCCTGGCGGTTGACACCTTTGACGTCGACACTACCGTTATTTGGGCGGGAACCAGGGACGGAGTATACAAGTTCATATTCACCACCAGCGACTCGGCGGATACGGTCTTTCATTATCTGGCTACCTGGTTGACGGAAACCAACGTGATTCTTTCGATCGGAATTCAAAGGTATGATGACGGGAAGGCTGTTTGGCTTGGCGGATACAAGTACCTGGGTCACCATCCCCCCCCACATAGTATTTATGGACTCGCCTACAAAAGCACCGATGGCGGGGAAACATGGGACAGCTACCTGGATCTAATCCCCGTTCGGGATTTTGCTTTTCAGGATTCTGTCGTCTGGGCAGCAACTCACCAGGGCTTGAAGAGATCAACCGACGGCGGAGGGAACTGGGACACCTTTGAGATTATCGACTCCACCTCCGGAGAAACGATAATACCCTCCCAATTCACCTCGGTCTGCGTGGTGCCGGGCATCCTGGATACCATTATCTTCGTGGGATCGGTGGATGGATTGGCCAGTTCCAAAGATGACGGAGTGACCTGGGAGGTGACGAAATTCGCTCAGTCGTTCAAAAAAGCCATCTGGGCGGGGACCGCCGCGGGAATCTTCAAGTTTATATTCAACTACCGGAACGTGTTTGACACTGTGCTGCACTACAGCTATTGGTCGAATAACATAACCGGGGACTGGATAGTGGCGCTGGCGATTCAGGAGCACGACGGCGAGAAGGTCATCTGGGCCGGGACCCAGCGCACCTTTTACGGGTGGTACGGAGCCAGCTTCAGCACGGACGATGGGGACAGTTGGGACACCACGCTGGTGGGTGATGAAGTCTGGAATTTTGCCTTTGACGACACAGTGATCTGGACTGCCACCAGCGACGGGCTGAAGAGATCAAACGATTGGGGAGGCAATTGGGAAGTCTTCAACTACATGGAAGACGAGAAAGACAAAATATCGAGTACCGAATTCACCTCAGTAACGGTAATTGATGGAGAGGTCTGGGCTGGAAATGTTGACGGATTGGTCAACACTCGAGACGATGGAGGTTCCTGGGATGTGATCCGCACTGCCCAGCAAATCGGCTCCGAGGGTTCAGAGACCGCTTACGCCTATCCTTCGCCCTTCTCACCGATTCTGGAGAGCGGGCAGGTGATAAGAATTCATTATCGCCCCAATGAGAGCGGACCTGTGACGATAAAAATATATGATTTCGCCATGAATCTGGTCATCACCCTGGCGGACGGTGAGCAACGAATTGGTGGGGGGGAGTACGATGAACTCTGGGATGGAAAAAATGAAAAGGGTGACTTTGTGGCCAACGGTGTCTACTTCTTTAAAGTTAAGGCTCCCGGCGGCCAGACCGAGTGGGGAAAGCTGGTGATTCTGAAGTAGCTTATGCAGACTAACTCAAGTGAATCGAATAGAAGGAGAATCAAGATGTTTAAGACAACTCCTCTCAAGATATTACTGATATTGATGATGTTTTGCCCTACGGCCCTTGCCGAAACCGGAGACGGAGGTTATGCGGGTCCATTCCTTCAACTGGGGTTCGGAGCCCGTGCTCTGGGGATGGGAGGAGCTTTCGTGGCGGTGGCTGATGATGCCACCGGAGGGTTCTTTAACCCCGCCGGCCTGGTTCAGATCACCAAGCGTACCTTCGGAGCCTTTTACAGAAAGATGCCCCAGGACCGGAGATTAAGCTACGTGGTTTACAACCAACCTGTGCGGGATGAAGCTACCATTGCACTGGCGTGGATCAATGCCGGGGTTACGGACGTTATGGGCAGAGATAGTGACGGGAACCCCACCGGGGAGATATCGAATTATCAGAATGCAGTCCAGATGCTTTTTGGACGCAAGATCATAGAGCAGTTCTCAGTAGGGCTGACCATAGAGTATATCCAGTTCAACCTGGCCAATATCAGCGCATACGGAGTCGGTTTCGGCGTCTCCGCCATGGGACGACCGACGCCAGAGTTACGACTGGGACTGGCTGTCGAGAATCTGGGAATGAAATACTCCTGGACCTCGGGAGATTATTGGACCCGCCACAATCCCGACGTTCTTGGCTCTTCGGTCGAGGAAGATTTTCCGTTCAATGTGCGGCTGGGGGGTTCCTATCTTCTCTTCAACGACAGAGTCCTGGTCTCCTCCGAGATTGAGAAGAATGAAAAACAAAAGGAGAAGATTCATCTGGGCGTAGAAGGCTGGGCGCTGGAGAACGTTGCAGGACGAATGGGATACGACAGGGGCTCATTTACCTTTGGCCTGGGACTAAGGCAGGACATTCAGTCCGCCACCTTGGGCTTCGACTACGCCTTCGTCACCAGCCGGGCGGATGACAGCGCAGATCATCTGATCTCATTGCAATTTGAGTTCTGAGACCCCGAAGACCGGGGGTGCGAGAGACTTTGCCGGAGAATCTCCGAAAACCACAGGGGATTGATGGAAAGTAACCCTGTGTCCGGCCCAAATAATAACGAGGAAGAGGTCTTTTGAGATTTGTCCGTCAAGACGCTGACCGGAATCAGGAGAGACCGTTTGAACCGAATCAAGGAGAAAAGATTGAGGAATAAGGTCATATTATCTATTGCCAGCCTGGTTTTGCTTTGCGCCTTTATGGCCACGCAAGCCAATTCCAAGACTGACAAAAGCGGAACGTCTACTTTGAGCTTTCTGAAGCTCGGAACCAGCGCAAGGGCTGTGGGGATGGGAGAGGCTTTCGTGTCTTACTCAGACGGAGTCGCCACGCCCTTTTGGAATCCGGCTTCGATCTCCGGCGTAAAAGGGACACGGGTCAGCTTGACCCACAGCCAGTGGCTTCAGGACGTAAATGCCGAGCATTTCTCCTCTGCCTTCAGAGCCGGTGGCAATGTCTTCGGGTTGAGTCTCTCACTGGGGAAGGTTCCGGATATCGAAAGACGAGAGGAACCGACCGCCGAACCGCTTGCTCTTTTCGACGCTCACGACGTGGTTCTTTCCTTTTCTTACGCCCGGGATTTGAAAAACAGGTGTGCCGCAGGAATTACCGTCAAATGGATCTATGAGAAGATCGATGTCTCCTCAACCAGCGGATTGGGATTCGATTTAGGCGGCGTCTGGTCTCCATTCTCCGGCAGTGGACAGTCGGTGCTGGGGAATCTGAGCTTTGGCGCTGCGATTTTGAATCTGGGATCGAAGATCAAGTTCGAAAAAGAGGCCTACTCACTTCCTACCCGGTACAAGGCGGGGGTGAGCTACTTCGCCGAAAGAGAAAGCTGGCAGAGCGATTTCAGGGCGAGCCTGGATCTGGTCAAACCGAGAGACGTTGACTCCAAAATACATCTGGGCGGAGAAGCCGGTTTGCACCAAACCTTGAAACTGAGAGTGGGTTATCAGATCGGGTATGACGAAAAGGCTGTCTCATTTGGAATGGGAGTAGAGTTTAGGAATTACGCAATCAACTACGCGTTCGTCCCCTATAAGTCAGATTTGGGCGATGTCCACTACGTTTCTCTGGACGTTCAGTTTTAGGAATATTCTTAGATATCACGTAACATAAAGGTTGGAAATGCAGGTTGGCAGGGCTAAATGCCCTGCGCTATTTATGGTGGCAGGTTGATCTATATAAGATGCAGATCGATTCGGCCGCAGGTGCGGCTTTGGTTAATACCTTGTCTTGTTCACACACTACTTATCTTACTGAAGGAGGACATCTTTCATGGCAAAATACAAAATTGCCTGGCTTCCCGGAGATGGTATCGGAGTTGAGGTTCTGAATGCGGCCAAGATCGTACTGGACAAGATAGACCTGGACGCGGAGTATGTTCCCGGCGATATCGGCTGGGAATTCTGGTGCAGGGAGGGAGATGCCCTCCCCGAGAGAACCATCCAGCTTCTTAAAAGCACCGACTGTGCTCTTTTCGGAGCCATCACGTCCAAGCCCAAAGAGGAGGCAGAGGAAGAACTGGATCCCTCTCTTAAGGGTAAAGGCCATGTCTATTTCAGCCCCATAGTGAAGCTGCGCCAGATGTTCAATCTCAGGAGTAACTTGAGACCGTGCAAGGCCTACCCGGGCAATCCGTTGAACTATCGAGATACCGTAGATCTGGTGGTATTCAGAGAAAACACTGAGGACCTTTACGCTGGAGTTGAGTTCCATCCTCTACCTTTGGAGGTGATGTCGGTTCTGTGCAAGCATAACCAGCGGATGAAGAAGTTTCAGGCTACTTCCCTTGAGGACATTGCCGTCAGCCTGCGTGTGAACACCCGGGAAGCCTGCCAGAATATCGTCCGGGATGCTTTCGAGTATGCCAGGAAGCACAAGAGGCGGTCAGTGACCGTAGTAGAGAAGCCCAACGTGATACGGGAGACCTCCGGATTGATGGTGAGGGAGGCCAGAAAGATCGCCAGGGAGTACTCCGACATTCCGCTGTGGGAGACCAACATCGATGCCATGTGCATGTGGCTGATCAAGAATCCTGAGGATTACGACGTGCTGGTCACCTCCAACATGTTCGGTGACATAGTATCCGACCTTTCCGCCCAGTTAGTGGGAGGTCTGGGCTTTGCCTGTTCCGGGAACATCGGAGACGATTACGCTGTCTTCGAACCCACGCACGGCTCTGCTCCGAAGTACGTCGGCATGAATAAGGTGAACCCGATAGCGACGCTTTTGAGCGTGAAGTTAATGTTAGACTGGCTGGGTGAGACTGAGAAAGCCTCTCGGTTAGAGTCGGCCATTGCCCAAGTGATCAAAGAAGGAAAGGTGAGAACCTACGACATGAAGGGCAGATCCACCACCACCGACGTGGCCGAGGAGATAGCAGGAAAGCTTTAGAGGAGTGCGCCAGCTTGCTGGCGCGAATTCGGTTTTGGACCATTGAAACCGCGGAAGTCCCGCGAGGCGGGATCTCCGTTGCGCTTCGATAAACTTCCGCACTCCCGCAGTGCCTTTTATCCCGAAATTTCCTCCGACATTCTTTCGTTTTCGGTCGTTTTTCCTTATATTGATTCGTCGTAAATGAACTTCAGAGAGATCACTTTGATGGAGCTTGGAGCGGCTCGACCTCAGGCGAGTCGGAAAGAGACGCGATTATGCACGAGCTTTCGCGAAGAATAAGAAAGGACCTGCTTCCTTTCGTGATGAAGCCAGGACGATTAATCGGTAACGAACTGGGAGCGATACATAGGGATCATTCGGGCAGGCTCAGAGTGGCTTTGGCTTTCCCGGACGTCTACGAGATCGGGATGTCCTACCTGGGCCTGGCAATACTATACCACATGATCAATAAGAGAACGGATTGGGTGGCAGAAAGGGTCTTCGCTCCCTGGGTTGACGCTGAGGAGGTCATGAGAAAAGAGAACATACCTCTTTTCTCTTTAGAGACTCACACGCCCTTAAAAGAATTTGACGCGGTAGGTTTTTCTTTGACCTACGAGCTCAATTACGCCACAGTGCTGAACATGCTGGACTTGGCCGAAATTCCGGTCTATTCTTCCCGGCGGAATGAAGAACATCCTCTTATCATCGCCGGTGGGCCTTCCACCATGACTCCTGAGCCGATGGCGGACTTCTTCGACCTGTTTGCTTTAGGCGATGCCGAGGAGATGATAGGAGAAATCTTAGAGACGGTCAATCAAGGGAAGCGAGATAAAAACAACAAACACGAACTCCTCCGCAGCCTCAGCAAAATTCCAGGCGTATACGTCCCCAGCTTCTACGAGGTCAAATATGATGCGGAAAACAACTTTGAAAGCCTGAAGCCGAAATTGCCGGATATTCCGGAGAAAATCAAGGTCAGAACCATTCGTCAGTTGAAAAACGAGTATTATCCCGCTGCTCCTATAGTCCCCTTCCTGGAGACCACCCATGACCGTTTGACCATCGAGATCATGCGCGGCTGTCCCAAACGGTGCCGCTTCTGCGCGGCAACAGCGACCTATCAACCCAAACGAGAGAGGTCGGTGGAGGAGATAGTCAAGCAGGCGGGAATCGGGATAGCCAAATCGGGATGGGACGAGATATCACTGCTGTCGCTCTCCACGACGGACTATTCAGAGTTGGAGGAACTGGCCAAAACCCTTGCCCAGGAATTCAATTCAAAAAGGGTTTCTGTCTCACTCCCTTCGCTCAGGCCAGGTACCTTCTCCCTGGAACTGGCGCGGCTTCTCAGCCAGGTCAAGAAATCGGGCTTGACCTTTGCGCCGGAAGCAGGTACCACGAGGTTGAGAAACGTAATTGGCAAGAGTCTGAATGAGCAGGACCTTTTGAATACCGCAAAGTTAGCCTTTTCTTCTGGTTGGAATCTCATCAAGCTTTATTTCATGATCGGATTGCCCACTGAAAGAGAGGAGGATCTGCAAGGGATAGTGGATCTGCTGAAGAAGGTACTCCGAGTCGGCAAAGAGACGGGTAGAACGAAAAACCTCAACGTAACCATCTCACCTTTTACTCCCAAAGCGCATACTCCATTTCAATGGGAGAAACAGGAGGATGAGGAGAGCCTTCAAGAGAAGTTGCGTTTTTTGAAGATGAATCTGAGGAGAGGGAATATCAAGTTGAAATTGAGGGATCCGCAGGTCTCCTTTCTGGAAGGAGTGTTTAGCCGGGGAGATCGGCGCCTCTCCTCTGTGATCTTTTCCGCCTGGAAGAGCGGAGCCAAGCTGGATGGCTGGACTGAGCACTTCAATTATCAGCTCTGGAAAGAGGCTTTCATCGAAGCGGGAATCGATCCCCAAGCTTACGCTCGGGCGAGGGATCCGAAGGATCCTCTTCCCTGGGATCACATAGACAAGGGAATCAGAAAAGAGGCTCTTAGGAAGGAGAGAGATAGAGCCCATGCTCTTCAAGAAGATTCATTCCCAGGAGAAAGGTGCCCAGAAGAACCTATTGCGGAGGGATTGGGGAAGCTCCAGGCTCCAACTGAGGAATCGGTCGCTCCTTCTCCCTCGTATGGTCGGAAGAAGAAAAGAAGACTCCCTTCGCCGGCCATGACCGTCGCCCGCAGCCGGGTGAGACTGAAATGGGGCAAATCCGAGCAGGTCAGATTCACCTCACATCTGGACGTGGGACGCACCTTCGAGCGCACCATCCGCAGATCCGGAATTCCCATCGCTTACAGCGAGGGATTTCATCCCCATCAGAAGATTGCCTTTGCCCCCCCGCTGCCATTGGGTTTTGTCTCCGACGCCGAGTATCTGGACATTCAGCTGACCGAACCATACACTGGCGCCGTTCTTTCCCGGCTGAACCGGGACTTGCCCCCTGGATTTGAATTTCTGGAGGGAAAACCGATTTTCGGCAAGTCAGATTCCTTGAGCTCGATCATAAATCTAGCTTACTACGAAGTGAGACTGGATTTTCCCTTAGATGAGATTGAGAAATCGATCAAATCCATCCTGGAGAGGCAGAATCTGTGGGTGAAACGAGTTTCCAAAAAGCAGGACGTTAGGGAAGTGGATATCAGAAGGCGCATTATGAAACTGGAGCCTGAACCCACCGGCGATCAGGTTGTGCTTAAGATGGATTTAGGCCTGGGAAGGGATGGTTATGCCCGGCCGGAGGAGGTTTTGACATATGGGTTTGGGTTTGAGGGAAGAGAGGTATCAAGACTTGTTTTCAGAAGAACCGGCCTTTTCGTCCTGAAGAACGAACAGATTCTGACACCCATGGATATGGTTTAGTCAATGATTCGAGTTGAGTTCAAGTTCAACCACAAGCTTGACCAGAGAAAATCCTCACGATAGAGTGACGAAGCGACAAGACATAAATCCCCGAGAGATCGCTTTAAAGGTTCTCTATCAAATAGAAACCGAGGAGACCTTTGCCGACCAGGCCATCCTCTCTTCCGTTCGCGACCTGTATCTCTCCTCCCTGGATCGAAGATTCATAAGCGAGCTGGTTCACGGAACCACCAAGATGAGGAGAAGGTTGGATTATGTGTTAGGTCTTTTTCTGGAAAGGAAGCTGGACGAACTAACTCCCTGGATTCGCAATATCTTGAGAATGGGCCTCTACCAGATAGACTTTTTAGATAAGGTTCCGGAGAGAGCAGCCGTGGATGAGTCGGTCAAACTGGCCAAGAAGTTCGGGCACCGGGGTACGGTTGCCCTGGTCAACGCGGTCCTGAGGAATTACCTGCGAGACAGAGGTCGGATAACCTTTCCATCCAGAGAAGAGAATCAGATTGAGAACATCGCCCTGTTCTACTCGTTTCCCGACTGGATGGTGGAAAACTGGCTGGGGCTTTTCGGAGAAGAGCAGACGGTGACGCTGTGCGAGGCTTTCAACAGAAGACCGCAGTTATGCTGTCGTCTGAACTCACTTAAGACCGATAAGGAGGGCTTGGAGACGGTATTCAAGCGGGAAAAAATCAAACTTAAGCCGGGGAGGTTTCTCCAGGATTTTTATGCCGTTGAATCCAAGATTGATTTGGAACGGTTTGCGCCACTTCTGCAGGGGCTGGTCTATTTTCAGGATGAGAGCGCCGGACTGCCGGTTATGCTTTTGGACCCACGGCCTGGCGAACGCATCCTGGATCTGTGCGCCGCTCCCGGTGGAAAGAGCACTTTTGTCGCAGAAAAGATGCAGGATCAGGGGATGGTTCTGGCGGTCGATGCCAGCATGCAAAAGCTGAAGACCTTGAAGGAGAATTGCCAGAGACTGGGAGTAAGCTCGGTGGCTTTGTGTCGTGCCGACGCCCGAAATTTCAGGTGCAATGATGTGGATAGGATTCTGGTTGACGCTCCCTGCTCAGCGTTGGGCACTCTGGGGCGAAACTCGGATGCCCGTTGGAGAAAGCAAAAGGAGGATCTGCTCAGGCTGCAAAAACTCCAGTTGGAGATTCTGTCGAATGCGGGGGTGCTTCTGAAAAAAGGGGGTGTTTTGGTATACAGCACCTGCACAATCACTCCGGAGGAAAATGACTGGGTGATCGAAAAATTCCTGAGGATAAGGAAAGATTTTAGGCTGCGGGATAGCTCGGAGTTCGTAGACCCTGGGGTGGTGAATCAGAAAGGTATGGTCAGGACGCTGCCCCACATTCACAAGACGGACGGCAGCTTTGCCTGTCGCTTAGAAAAGACGTAGCCCGGCTAAGCAAGGGGATTTTTGACTGGATTTTCGGGCAGAATGGTGTATTTTTCGTTGAACGTGCAAGTCTAAAACTCAATCTTTGAAAGCATCTATGGAGAAGAGAATAACGACGACGCTGAAGCTCTGGCTGAAGACCGCATTTGGATTCATCTGGGGAAACCAGCCGATAAGGTATCCGGTTCTGCTCTTTGCAGGAGTTGCCGCTGTTTTTCTCCTGCTGCTTCTCTCTGACCGGGTGATTATGCCCATAGTTGTCCACTGGGGAGAGGCTACCACGGTGCCTGATCTAATCGGTTTGAGTTTAGAAGAGGCAGAGACCATTTCAGAAAGGAAGGGCCTTAGCCTTCAGGTGCTGGCCGAGGTGCATGATCCCACTCAGCCTCCGGGAACCATCCTTTCTCAGATTCCCCTTCCTAATACCAAGGTCAGAGAAGGGAGATTTGTGAAGATAACGTTGAGCAAGGGCGGAAAGACGGTCCTGGTGCCCAAACTGGAGGGTGTATCCATTAGACAAGCTGAGCTTCTGCTGATGCACGAAGGGCTGGAAATGGGTGACGTAAGCTGGGTTCCGTCCGATTCTTTCCCCGAGGATGTGGTGATCGCCAGCATACCCTCCCACGAAATCCCGGTTCCGTCTGGAATGCCCGTAAACCTGACGGTAAGCCTGGGGATGATGCCCGATACCGTAGTGGTGCCCGATCTTGTGGGGACAAACATAGACCAAGGCAAGAAGATGCTGCGGGAGATCGGACTTGAGCTCGGCAGGATAAAGCTAAAGGTAAACGACGATTTCCTCCCCGGCACGATATTGAGACAATCTCTGGAACCGGGCCAAAAGGTCGAAAGGGGATCCAGGATCGTGTTGGAAGTAAGCACCACGGAATGATGGAGGTTTCTCTTGGATTGGGGACTAAACAACGATTGTGTCCCATACAAAACGCTTTGGAAGCTCGTTGCACGGTCTCTGCGTTCGTATCGGTGGTTGAAGCGAGTCCTGGATGCTCGACTTTCTTCGACCACGAGCTTCGGTTCTCGAGTCTCGATACGAGCACGCACGTGCCCGTCTGGGCTTCGCCAACGATAAACCTCAACTACTTTCGTGAGGTGACGGATGGTAAAGGTAGCACCTTCCCTTCTATCTGCTGATTTTAGAAACATAGAAAGGGAAATCAAACAGGTGGAAAAGTGCCAGGTTGATCTCCTTCATCTGGACGTGATGGATGGGCACTTCGTTCCCAACATCACCTTTGGACCCATGATCGTCGAGGCCATAAACCGATGCACCAAACTCCCATTAGACGTTCATTTGATGATCGAGAACCCTGATTCCTACCTGGAGTCGTTCGCCAAGAGCGGCGCAGATTACCTGACGGTAAGCTTTGAGGCCTGCCGGCATCTCCACCGGACCATAGATCTGATCAAGAGCTTTAAGGTCAAAGCAGGATGTGCCCTAAATCCTGGAACTCCATTTTCCGTGGTCAAGTCTCTCTTAAGGGAGCTGGATCTGCTTCTACTGATGACGGTCAATCCCGGATTTGGCGGGCAGAAGTTTATGTCATCGGTTCTGCCCAAGATAAAAGAGGCAAAGAATTTCATACGAGAGAACAAGTTGAAAACCAAGATAGAGGTGGATGGAGGGATAAACCCTGAGACGGCCGGGTTGGTCAAGAAGGCAGGGGCAGAGATTTTGGTGGCGGGAGCAGCGATATTCAAGAGCAAGAACTATTGCCGGACAGTTAAAGATCTGAGAGAATAATAATAACTCGTTGGTCGAGGGTCCCCTCCCAGACGAGCAGACGCTCCCGTCTGGGGGTCTCCGTCACCCTCGACCTTTAGCTATGTGGCAGGGTAAGGGTACCCTGCCACAACCTTGGGATTATTGCAGAGTGGTGAAGGCCTCAAGGGAATCTTGAGACTTTGACGTTTCGGCATCAGGAAATACCGGTACGACCTTGCCTGGAGAGTTGGGCTTCTCTAACGTCGTGAAGACAAAAAAGAGAGGCCCGGAATCGACAGAGTGCAGATTTTGGGGGAATGAATGGGTAGATTTTTGTTGCTAAAACCCTAAGGGTGGTTATATTATAACTTTCGCATTTTGGCGAGATCAGGCGTATGATAAGCCATAGAGGAGAGGGAGGTTCTTCTCCGTTGATTTAAGGGACTCAAGTTAAGGTCAACTCTAAGACCATGTTTGAAGATTTAACCATAAAGTTGGAAGGCGTTTTCAAGAAGCTCCGGGGACGGGGAAAGCTCTCCGAGAGCAACATAAAGGACGCCCTGCGAGAGGTTCGGCGGGCGCTTCTGGAAGCCGACGTTAATTTCAAGGTGGTGAAGGATTTTGTCAGCCAGGTGGAATCCAAAGCCGTCGGTCAGGAGGTTCTGCGAAGCATAACGCCGGGCCAGCAGATTATCAAGATAGTCAACGGCGAGCTAACCACTCTCCTGGGCAAAGAGAGGGTGGAGGTGAAGTTCTCTACCCAGCCTCCCACCGTCTTTATGCTCGTAGGCCTTCAGGGGTCGGGAAAAACGACCGCTTGCGGGAAGCTGGCGCGATATTACGGGAAGAAGGGCAGATTCCCCTTGCTGGTTGCAGCGGACGTCTATCGCCCCGCCGCAAAGGACCAGCTCAAGATTCTGGGGAAGATGCTAAAGATCCCGGTCTTCTCGTCGGGCGACGATCCGGTGGAGATCTGTAAGGCTTCGGTTGGGCATGCCAGAAAAGAGGGCAGGGATCTAGTGATAATCGACACCGCAGGAAGGCTGCACATAGACGAGCCTCTGATGCTGGAGCTTTCGAAGATCAAGAAGGCGGTTCCTCCTCGGGAGATCATTTTAGTGGCGGATGCCATGACCGGTCAGGATGCGGTTAACATCGCCAAGACCTTCGAGGAGAAGATCGGCTTAGACGGGATCTTTTTGACCAAGATGGACGGGGACGCCCGAGGCGGAGCCGCCCTCTCCATTCGGGCAGTTACGGGCAAGCCCATAAAGTTTGTGGGTGCAGGGGAGAAGTTAGACCAGCTGGAGATGTTCTATCCGGATCGGATGGCCTCGCGCATCCTGGGGATGGGAGACGTTGTCTCCTTAGTGGAGAAGGCTGAGGAGGCGGTAAGCTCAGAAGAAGCCCAGAAGCTGGAAAAGAAGCTGAGGAAAGAAGCTTTCACCTTAGACGATTTCTACAACCAGCTTCAGCAGCTTAAGAAGATGGGTCCCTTGGAATCAATCCTGGAGATGATTCCCGGCATGGGAGGGAAGATGATGCGGGGCCTCAAAATCGACGAGAAGGCCATGGTGCGGGTGGAGGCCATGATCAACTCCATGACCAAAGAGGAGAGACGGAAACCTCATGTGATCGATGGAAGCAGAAGAAGGAGAATCGCCCAGGGAAGCGGGACTTCGGTTCAGAACGTGAATCAGCTTTTGAAGCAGTTCGTCATGATGCAGAAGATGATAAAAAACGTCTCCAAGATGGATATGGGGAAACTGGAGAAAGGATTCATGTCCTTCCGCTGACGGGAGGGAACAGCCGAGCCTGAATCACAGTTTTGGTAGTTGCCCGATTCATCGGGCTTTCAAAATGATAAGAAACCACAATTAACGGAGGTAGCTTTGGCGGTTAAAATAAGATTGAGAAGAATGGGTGCAAAGAAAAGACCCTCCTACCGGTTCGTTGCCACCGACTCCCGGATGCCCCGGGACGGCCGGTTCATCGAGATTTTGGGCCATTACAATCCCATCGATAGGCCGGCGAAGGTGGAGCTCAAGGAGGAGAAGGTTTACCACTGGCTGAAACAGGGCGCTGTCCCGACCGACACGGTGAACAGCCTTTTCAAGCAGGTCGGGCTGTGGAAGAAGTGGGAGATGATCAAAAAGGGAGAGGACGTCTCCCAGGTCGCCCTGGCGACGCAGCTTCCGGAGAAGGCCAGGAAGAAGAAAAAGAAAGGCAAGGCCGCAGAAGCAGCAGCCCCGGCAGCGGAGGGAGAGACCGCTAAGGCGGAAGCGCCCGCTGAGGAGCCCAAGAAAGAGGAGAAGAAAGAAGAGGAAAAGAAAGAAGACAAGAAGGAGGAAAAGAAGGAGGAGAAGGAGAAAAAAGTAGAAGTGAAGGAGGAGAAGAAGGAAGAGGTAGGGGAGGAAAAGAAGGAAGAAAAGAAAGCCGAGAAGGAAGAGAAGCCGGAAGAAAAGAAAGAAGAACAGCAGGAGAAGAAGGAAGAGGTAAAGGAGGGGAAGACAGCCGAGAAGAAGGAGGACGAGAAGAACGAGGAGAAGCCCAAAGAGTGATTTCGTTCTGAGGGAAGGCAGCTGCGAGGCCGAGACTGGAGAATGGATCCTGGCAGCGTCGCTGCTATGAAAGAAGCAGACCGTCTCCTTTCCTCTGCCGGTAGAGAATCTTTAGAAGATGAACAAGGTAGCCATAGGGAAGATATCGCGGGTGCGAGGCTTAAAGGGAGAGATGGTGGTCGTTCCTTTGACCGACGATCCTGAAAGATTTCTCAAGCTGGAAAAGGTCACCCTCACCAAGGACGGAACCTCAAAGGAGTTCTTGGTCGAAAATGCGAGAGAATTCAAGGGCAAGGTCCTGCTCAAGCTGAAGCAGGTGGACAGCCCGGAAGAGGCAAAAAAGCTTGCCGGCGGATTTATAGAGATAGAAAAAGATCAACTTGTCCAGCTTCCCCAAGGGAGTTATTTCATATTCGACATAGTGGGCCTGGAGGTCGTCACCGCTAAAGGAGAAAGAATCGGAACGGTCAAGGAGGTCATCTCGCTTCCGGCAAATGATCTTTACCTGGTGGAAGGCGAGGAAAAGCTCTACTTAGTCCCCGCGATAAAACAGGTGGTGAAGGGAATCGATTTGAAAGAGAAGAAGATGATCATACAACCGATGGAAGGTTTGTTCGACCTGTAGGAGTGGAATCGCTCATGCTCATCGACATTTTGACCATCTTTCCCGGCATGTTTTCCGGACCTTTGGATGCCAGTTTGATTCAAAAGGCAAAGGAGAAGGATTTAATAGAGGTGCGTACACACGATATCAGGGATTACGCCGACGACAAGCACAAGACCGTAGACGACACGCCTTTTGGCGGCGGCGGAGGGATGGTGATGAAGCTGGAGCCGTTGGTTAGAACCCTGGATTCGATCCGGGATCGAGGCAAGGGAGGGCCGCAGACCGGCATAATCTTAACCACAGCCCGGGGAGAGAAATTATCACAAGAAAAGGCAAAAGAGCTTTCCTTGAAAGATCATCTGATCATAATATGCGGGCATTATAAGGGAACAGACGCCCGGTTAAGTGAGCTTTATCCCGTGGAGGAGATCTCCATCGGGGATTACGTTCTCACCGGGGGAGAAATTCCCGCCTTAGTCATCATCGACGCGGTGGTGAGATTGATCCCCGGCGTGCTGGGAGACTTTGAGTCGGCTCAAAGCGATTCGTTCTTCGAGGGAATCTTAGGACCACCGGAATATACCCGGCCGCAGGAGTTTAGGGGATTGAACGTGCCGGAGGCGTTGCTCTCCGGAGATCACGAGAGGATTAAGACGTGGCGGAGGAGAGAGGCGCTGAGGAGGACTCTGCATAGAAGGCCGGATCTGTTAAATGAGGAACAGCTTTCTGACGAAGAAAGAGAATGGATCAGCGGGATTGAAAGCGAGAGGGAATGAGCGATTTTGGATTTGTGCCAACGAATCTGTCACAACGGCCGTTATTTCTTGCACGGAGGAGAAAATGGACCAGATTTCAGCAGTTGAGGCAAAGCACCTAAAAGACAAGATACCGGAATTCGGCCCGGGAGATACCTTGAAAGTCCACACCAGGATCAAGGAGGGAGATAAGGAGAGGACTCAGGTATTCGAGGGTGTGGTGATTCAGCGGAGAGGCGCCTCCACCGGGGCGACCTTCACCTTGAGGAAGGTCTCCGGAGGCGTGGGGGTAGAACGCATCTTCCCCCTGCACTCGCCCAACCTTATCAAGATAGAACGGCTCCGGCAGGGAAAGGTGAGAAGGGCCAAGCTTTTCTACTTGAGAGGATTGAAAGGCAAATCTGCCCGCATACAGGAAAAGAAAAAAGAGGGATAGACCAGCTCAGGATCCTTATGAGTTCGGCAGAGTGTCGGATTCTTGCTTCAGGTTCGCAGCGGGTCGAGCGGCGCCTTTGGTCAGGGACAAGAAACCAGCACCCAACTTAAGTTAGGTGCTGGTTTCTTTATTTTTTGAAGGCATCGGGGAGATGCCATCGAAAAAAAGCCGCCTGGAAGTGCAAAACACTTCAAGGCGACTTTAGCCCCCCTTACGTTGTCTTTGTTCAAATGATCTACTGCCTAAACTCCATCGAATTTCTCTCCTAAGAGAATCTTTTCTCTGTTACCTTACTAACTGTATCGGCATTGGGGGCAAAAGCATTAGCTCTCCAGGCTCCAGATCACATCAGCACTGGTTCGGGGCGACCTTCGGGGTGTCCTTCGATCCCGAGGATATTCCTTCGACGTCCCGCCTGTGACGGAGCACAAAGCGCAGGACCCATTTCTTCTCCCTGGGGGAATAGAGGAATGAGCTGGTCGGGAAACTCCGTAGGCGGGGCTTCTAGCCCCGCATGAATTCGGCGGGCAAGGATGCCCGCCCTACCAAGAGGAGACCCGTCCGGGATAACATCCAGCGGCCCAATTGGCTCTTCTTGTGGTGGAGAGGGTAGGGGTACAGGGGCGCTCGTATGGCGGGGCTGAATGCCCTTTCCTTCGACCCTGAGGTCTCACTTCGTGCCGCACTTCGTCCTGAGACTCAGTGTCGAAGGAAGCGCACTCAGTGCGAGGCAGGACCGAAGGGCAGGGTGTCCTTCGATCCCGAAGATATTCCTTCGACATCCCGCCTTTGGCGGGAGACGAAGTGCAGGATCGAGGGAAATCCTTTCAGTCATGTAGGTCAACCATGTCCGCCCTTCGACGAGCTCAGGGTGGTGAGCAAAGCCGAACCAAAGGGCTGGTTGACAAATAAGGATTTGTCAACCAGGCTATCCTACGGATCCGTCTGCCCAGACGGGCACCCGTCCAAGTGGACGCCATGCTTGACCTACAAAACTGAGGGCGCAAGCAGAAGCTTGCCCGTCTGGGCAGGCCGAAGGATACCCCGCAACAACAGATGTGAAGGCAAAAAAATCACCCCCGCCCAAAGGACAGGGGTGATTCTTTTTGCCGGTTAGCTCTGGTCGAGCTTAGTTCCATACAGGATTCTGGAATAAGCTCGGTCTGCTCCAGAACTGCTCGATGTAGCGCACGTAGTCAACCGGTGGAGGTCCGCCCTTGTAGATGAAGTTGAGCAGGTAAACTATGTCCTGCACGTCCACGTTGTTCTTGGGGCAGAGATAGTCGAGCTTATCACCTGCAAAAGCTCCGTAAGGACCCTTACCATCTACGTTACCCTGATCGGCAAACGGCAGAGGCGCAGGACCGCCTCTGTACAGGTAGTTGATCAGGTAAACAAGATCGCTGACATCCAGCGAGGGCAGATCCAGAGTATCCGAGGCGTTCACGTCTCCTCTGTACATTCCGACGTACCTCAAGATCTTCTTGTACCACTGCTCCCAGGTCATTCCGTCGGCGAGGTTCCTGCCGAAGTCGATCCAGATCTCGATGTGCTTGCCGTCTTCGCCTTGAGGCAGCGCAAACGGCGGGCTCACGATCAACACGGAGTGATCATCATAATCTTCTCCCCAGTAGCCCATGTCTCTGTACTGCTGCTTCATCATGAGTCTGGCCAGGTAGGCCAGGCCAGGGCCGCCAGCGTCGCAGTTGAATGAGCTGTCTCCGCCTTGTGAGGGAGGATAGACCTCCTGGACGTTGTAGATAAAGGTCATGTTGTGGCAGAACTGATCGTAGAACGGAACGCTCATGATGCCGAAGACTATGTTGGGGTCAGCCGGATCATACTGGTACATCAAGTTGTGCAGTGTATCCATCTCACCCCAGTCATCGCCAACAACGTCCCAGTCCTCGAAGATTCCGGCGTACATCTCCGGAATGTCCGGACCGTCTGGGTTGTAGTAGATCTTGATTTTAATCGAGAAGTCTGTGCACTCCACGTCCCGGAGGCCGATTATGAAGAGCGAATCCCACTCGCAGGAGATGACGTCCTCTTCGGTGTAGAACTCGCTGTAGGACATCTCACCGTACGGCTCCTCATATACGGTTCCCACACACCCACCAATGTCGGTTATGGTCATGTGCTGGGTGGGGGTGAAGCCGATGTGCTCGCAGTCGTAGACATCCAGAGCTATATGCTGATCCCAGTCTTCCCAAGGCCCAATCGGGGCAAACGAGATAATGCTGCCGTCAAACAGCGGATTGCCGCCATACCACTCGAAGTTGCCAGCCGTGGCGTTTCCGATCGCTCCGAAGTTCGAGGCCCTCTGGTATCCATGGTAGAAGTGCACCAGCCCCTCGTCATACGGCGGCTGGGCTACCAGGGTGACGTTGCAGGTCTTGGTCTGCTGGTCGTCTCCCACGCCCTGGAAGGTCAGGGTGTAGCTGCCATAAGGCACTGCACCGCCAACGGTTATGGCCACGTCCGCATCAAAGTCGGGCGGGATGCCGTTGGGGGTGAAGGTGGCAGTGATGTCCACCCCTGGGTCCAGCAGACTCAAGGTGACATTCTCCGCGTAACCTAATACGGCTCCGATCTCGACCACGAACACGTCAACCGGCGGGTCGCCAGGAGTGGCATAGCCGGTACCCGGGGTGCAGCGAATGCTGAAGGTCGGATTGTCGGGCGCGATCGGGCAGATGATGGCGTCGATGCTGAACTCATAAGCACCGAAATCGTCCCACGCGCTGCCGTCCCAGGAACTGGCACGGTTGGTTGGTGGGTCTACGGCACACCCCAGCCAGGCTAAGGTATCGCCCGCCTCGTGAGCATGCCCGCCTCCGATATGGAACAACTCACCCGCATCAAAGATCAAGTTGTAGGAATGAGCGTCAAACTCGGTTAAACCCGGGAACCAGACTATTTCGGCGAAGGTCTTGTGGAATTCAGCGATAGCCTGATAGGGCGGGTTGTTGTCCAGCGGGAAGATTCCGTCGGAGAGCCACACGTACAGATCAGGGTCGGGAGTTCCATAGCTGCCGCCGGGCTCAAAGTTATAGAATGCCACCTGAAATCCCTCTAAGCGTCCGCCGTGATCGGCCGGCATCTCGAACTGCATGTTCAAGAATTGGTCGTTGCCCGGCTGCTTGAAGTAGTACTGAACGGTGGGCGCGCCGTACAACCACTCCAGTGTGGTGTCGCAGGGAGGAGGATCGCAGGCAAACGACTCGGTATATCCGCTCACCCGGATCATGGCCATTCCGACAGCCTCTGGAGTCGACCACCAATCCCAATG
>JBAUFO010000081.1:0-17780 GCA_049679185.1 Candidatus Zixiibacteriota bacterium | reverse complement strand
TATCTGCTCTGACTGGTTATGAGGTGGAGAGTCTTCAACCTATAATCGATAGGCTTCTATCGTTCGCTTTCCTTGTTCAAGACCGCGATCAGTTCTTTATCGTGCATGATTTGATCGTGTCGATAGCACGACGAAGGCATGACGACCTTCGAGAGATGACGAGGCAGCTTTTGCACGATCTGCCCCAGGAAGAGCGAGCGGTCCTCGAGATTCTCTTCGGAATAGCCGGAGGAAGGCCTGCAACGCTGGCCGAAGCATAAAGCCAGCTACAAGTCTCCCTCGGTGAACTTGCTGAGTTGTACTCGAGTGGTCTCCGACGACTCCGGGATCTAGCCATTAGAAGCCGGATTGATTTCGAAATAGATCCTCGCGTCGTAAGCCCCGCGGAGCCGCGGCATAAGCTGCCAATTGATGAACCCATCCTGCGGATCTCCAATCGAATATGGGAAGAACTCATCGAACAGTTCGCGGACCACCCAGAAGAACTACATCGATTACATCCGCGTAAGTTTGAAGAGATGGTTGCGGAGATGTTTAGGCGTTTTGGATACGTGGTTGAGTTCACAAGTCAAACGAGAGATGGGGGGAGAGATATTGTGGCAATTCGCTACGCCGAAGTGAATACCAAGTACCTTATTGAGTGCAAGAGGCCTGAACCGGGGTCCAAGATAGGCATTAGGCCGGTTCGGGAGCTGCTAGGAGTTAAAAGTGATGAGGGAGCCTCCAAAGCCATTCTAGCTACAACATCATACTTCACAAGGGATGCTCTTTGCTTCTTCGAACGTAACAAGTGGGACCTCGAGCCAAGAGACTGTGATGGCGTTCTGTCCTGGGTCAAAGAATATCTGCGGATTCTTGGTAAGCAGATCGAGAATGGTGTACGGTAGGTCGGGGGTTACAGACAGAGGCGTCTCGTTTGCAGCTTCTCGTTGGCGCCCTCAACCACCGGGAGATAAACGGCTGAAGAAGAGAAAAGAGACTTGACAGGCACTTGTTTTTAATAGATTCTGAGTGTGCACTTCAGTTGTGTCCAGTTTGCGGAAGAAAAGGGAGGATTATGGAGCCTATCAAAGAAATATCTGACCACATCTTCAAATACGTTCTCCCGGAAGAGGCTACGGACCGAGAAAGAGTAGCAAATACAATTCCGGCACAAGACGTGGCGCACGCCATCACAGGTGGTAAGTCAGTTGAGATCGTCAATGCGGTGATTGAAGGAGCGCTTGAACTCGAATCTGTGGCGGTGGAAGGCAGAATCACTATTCAACGGACGAAAATCAAGGGCCTAGTGGACTGCCGTTACGCGAAGTTCAAGCAGGTGCTCAAGTTTCACAACTCGACATTTGAGTCTGATGTGGATTTCACGGCAGCCGTGGTGGAGAAGGATATTACTCTAAATGGCGCCCGCTTTCAAGGAAAAGTCGATCTTACCGATGCGCTACTGAAAGGGGCTTTCTACGCTCAGTCTTGCGCATTTGACAAGGAAGCCAATTTCATAGGTGGACGGTTTGGACGGAGGGCCGTCTTCATCGCAGCTCTGTTTGAACGAAGCGCTATGTTTTCCGGTTGTGAAATCGGAGGAGGGGCTTTCTTTGACTCTGTCACATTTCGAGGAGAAGCGAATTTCGTGTGTGCCCACGTAGACGGGCGCGCGATGTTTAACGATACGACTTTCGAAGGGAAGGCGGACTTTGCTGGTGCACGTATAGAGTCCACTGCGGAGTTTCACCATGCTACGTTCAAACAAGACATGTGCTTCCACGGAGCTAACGTTGGGGACAGCGTCTTCTTCAAGGAGACCGGTTTCACGGGGGATGCAGATTTCAGTTACTCCCGGATTGGCAGTAATGTTCACTTTAATGGCGCTGTCTTCAGGAAAAAGGCTAGTTTCAATAGTGCGCTGTTTGACGGCCACGCGCTGTATTACCAGGCTGAGTTTCGCGGCAAAGCGGACTTTTCAGCTGCCATGTTCAGAGGTGGTGCAACTTTCGCAAAGACACAATTCAGCGGTAATGTCGAATTCTTTGCAGCGGAGTTAGGCACGAATGTCGGTTTCGGATACACCATCTTCAGCAAAAACGTAATGCTGATGAACGCAAACGTTGGAACCGCTTTTTTCGGACCGCCGGAAGGCCCGACAACTTGTGACTTCAGAGGCAAGATTGACTTGCGTGGCTGCACCTACGATCGCATAGTCCCCACCTCGGCCTGGAGACTGTTAATGGACCGACTCCACCCATACGATCGCCAACCCTTTACTCAACTGGAAAACACATTGCGAACAGCAGGACATGACGAGTTAGCGGATAAGGTATACTATAGACCCAAGTGTCGAGAGTTCTGGTTAATCAAAAAACGTAATCCTTTTGCCTGGCTGACGGACGGCACACTTTGGTTGTTGACGGGGTTCGGCGTCAGAATTCGACGGCTCCTGGCCATCATTGCAGTCGTCCTTATGGCAGGCTCCTTTGTCTTTCATTTCGACGGTGCCGTACAGCCAGCAGACAGCTCTCAGGACCTTTCTGTCTTGGGACCTCACCCCCAACAAGGCGCCCTGGCTCTCGAAGGCGTGGAGCCGTTCTGGGTCAGCCTCAAGCTCTTTCTGCCGGTTGAGATTCCATCTGCGTCACGGTGGAGGCCCTCCTCTCGAACGCTGTGGGGGGTGAAATTTACATCGTTTGCCACCTTTTTGAGACTCCTGGGGTGGGTTCTCGTTCCTTTGGGCGTGGCGGGCTTATCGGGGTGGCTGAAGCGTTAGATGGGTCGTCGACTCGGCTCCTTACATAGCACTGCCTTTTTGCGAGCGCTGGTCGTGCCGTAGGCAGGCTTGCCCCCCTCCCGTGGGAGGACCCGTCCCCTAGCTTCTGCTTCTTACAGTTCCCTTAGTCCCGCTGGGGCGCGTAGCCGAGGCTTCATGCCTCGGCCAGCAAGCCCTGAAGGCTTGCCTACGCGTCCTCCCCAGTATCCCGCCAAAGGGCGGGACGGCTTCCCGCCTCTCACCCCGCGCAGTCTGACATTCGTCCCGAAGGACTCAGTCCGAGGGAAGACTGCGGCTACCCACCCCTCGCTTCTCTTGCCTCCCTTCTCCCAAATCTCGCGCAGTGTCCGGTGAGTATAGCATTGACAAACCTTATGAGTTGTTGTATCCTGGCAGATGTTGATTTATCGATCTGTTTTCCGAAAGGGGTTGAATTGCCCGTAAACATCAGGAAAAAAGACATAGTCGAGTTGGAGATATCGGATTTGGCTTACGGTGGAACCAGCGTGGCCAAGGTGGACGGCTACGTGGTGCTGGTCTATGGCGGGATTCCGGGGGATGTGGTCAAAGCCGAAATCACCAAGAAAAAGACAAATTATGCTGAAGCCAAGCTCCTGGAGATCGTGAAAGAGTCAGACTTAAGGACAAAACCGGCTTGCTCACATTTCGGTTTCTGCGGGGGGTGCACCTGGCAGAATCTGAAATATGAGGAGCAGGTGAGATTCAAGACCAAGTTCGTCAAAGACAGCTTAGAGAGAATCGGCGACTTCACCGATCCCCCCGTAGAAGATCCCCTGGGCTCTGATGACGTATTCTACTATCGAAACAAAATGGAGTATGCCTTCTCGCCCCATCCAGGCAAAAAGCTTGTCCTGGGCCTGCATCCTCGCAAGAGATTCGATTTGGTCTTCGATCTGAAGGAGTGCTTTCTGCAGTCGAAGACCGCCAACGGAATCGTTGATTCTGTCCGCACATTCGCCAGGGAAAAGAATCTGTCCGCGTATGATCACAGGACCAAGTCGGGCCTGCTAAGATACCTGGTGGTAAAAGAGGGCAAGAACACCGACAGCACCATGGTAAACCTGGTCACGTACAAGGGAGAGTTTTCACCCGCGAAAGATTTCAGCACTGCTCTTCTTTCGGGCTTTCCCACAGTTAAGAGCGTAGTCAGAAACATAAACTCGAAGTTAGCTCAAATCGCCGTGGGAGACGAGGAGGAATTGTTAGGAGGGGAAAGAATCATCACCGAGAAGCTGGGAGAGTTTACCTTCGAGATATCCAGCAATTCTTTCTTTCAGACCAATCCCAGGCAGGCGGAAAAACTCTACCAGATCGTACTGGATGCCGCAGACCTGCAGGGAGACGAGGAGGTTCTGGATCTGTATTGCGGAAACGGCACTATCTCCATTTTCCTGTCGCGCGCGGCCAAAAAGGTAATTGGCATCGAAGCGTTGACGGAGGCGGTGCAAAATGCCCGAAGAAATGCAGAGATCAATGGGGTGAGCAACTGTGAGTTTATCCAGGGTGAGGCTAAAGCGGTGCTCAGGGATTTTGAACAGAACAAAGCAATTCCCGATCTGGTTGTGATTGATCCACCCAGAGCCGGTTTGCATCCGCGCGTGATCAAGTCGCTTCAGAATTTGAAGCCGCAAAGAATTGTGTACGTCTCGTGCAACCCCACTACTCTAGCCAGAGATTTGACGGTGTTTTGCCGACAAGATTACAAGCTGGAAAACGTTAAACCGGTGGACATGTTTCCCCACACCTATCATATCGAGAGTGTGGCCAAGTTGGTCAAAATTTGAACAGCCCGTGTAATGGCATTGGCGACATACAAGTTTGTGTCTGACGAAAAGCCGAAACTGTGATCGTCTCTCCCTCACCCCCTATCTCCCCCTCTCCATAAAATGGAGAGGGGTTCACCCTGAAGGGATTTCCCTCGATCCTGAGATCTTCGGGATCGAAGGACACCCTGAAGGGGACACAGGGGGAGAGGTGTGAAAAGGAGAAAATACAAAATGGAATTCAAACATGATCCCGTGCCCTTCATTTTCGAAAAAGGTGATTCCTTCACCAAGCTTTGTGTTCTCGAAATGGTCAATCTCTGGAATACCACGCTCGGGAAGGAACTACTCCTGGACCTATTGAAGACCCAAAAGAAAGACGGCGGTTTTCCGAGTGGGATCGATTCGAAGCACAGCGGCATGAAGGAGACGGTAAGAGCAGCTAATCTTCTGTTGAGATGTAAAATGCCAAAAGACGGACTGGCCCTAACAAGCTGCATGAAGTTTCTCCTCAAGCATCAGACTCAGGACGGTGGATTCCCGGAGAACCCCAAGCTCACCATACCAGCGGAGATGATCGAGCTCTCTAATCAGAAAGGAGTGACCTGGTTGACTGCGGATATGGTTGATCTGCTGAGACTGGTGGGACAGGAGAATACCAAGGCCTGTCAAAAAGCAATCAACTGGCTGCGCAGAATGGAACTCCAGGAGGGAGGGTGGGGACCTGTCGAGGAGGATGAGGAGATCGATCCGGACTCGAGTGCTCAGATTACGTTTCTAATGAAGGACCTGCTCGGCGGGGAAGATACATTGTACAAGCGGGGCATTGCTCTGTTCGAAGAGCACCTCGATCAAATGGCGCAGAATGCGGAACAAGGGTTTTATGACCTGAAGGGGGAAAAGCGGGAGAATGAGGTTTATCATCTCACTCATCTTCTGGGACAATCCATCTTCACCGGAAAGAGGGGTGCGGACGCGGGATACAGGGTCAGGGACAAGAGAGTCAAAAAGATCCTCGAGGGGATCATCGAAATCCAGAGAGAGGACGGCGGCTTTCGACCCTACTGGTCAAAGGAGAGTGATCCCTTGTACACCGCAATAGTCCTGAAGATTTTCCTATGGGTGGGAGGGATGAAGAAAAAGGAGATCAAGTCCGGAATTGAGAAAGTGATACTCAATACCTCCTAGCCAGGGCTTTGCGCCACGCTTCGATCATCCCCCAATAACAAAAGGCTTGTTTCGGCGCCTGCGCTTTATATATTGTCCAAGACTTGAAGAAACTTGCACGCTGGCAAAGCTAAGAGAATTCCAGGGCTTTTTCTTTCTTGAGCCTTACAGATGAGAAAAGAGACCAAAGGATACCTATTCGTAATCCTGGGCGCGACTTGTCTGGGAACCATCGGTATTTTTGCCCGTTTGATCTACCAGCACGAGCCTGATCCGCTCACCGTGGTGAGTTTCCGGGCCGTAATCGCTTTCTTCCTTTTGTTTCTTATCGCGGTCCTGGTAAACCCCGACTGGCTGAGAATCAGAAAAAAGGACTTTCCGTTCTTCGCCATCTACGGGCTTTTGAGCGTGAGTTTGTGTTTTCTTCTGTTTTTCTATGCCATAAAGTACACCACGGTTGCCACGGCCACCATATTGCTTTACACCTACCCGGCTTTCGTCATCCTCCTCTCCCCGCTGGTCCTTGGCGAAAAGCTCACCAGGGCCAAGATCTTAGCTTTACTTCTGACCTTCTTAGGATGCATTCTGGTCATCCAGGTGTACGACCCGGCCCAATTCAAGCTTAACATAAAGGGAATATCATATGGGTTGGGTGCGGGCCTGGGAGCGGGGCTTTACAGCATATTTGGAAAAAAGGGAGTAAGCAGATACAGTCCTTACACCGTGGTCATGTATGCGTTGGGGTTCGGGGGTTTCTTTCTTCTGCTGATTAAAGGAACGCGGAATCTTATCTCGGTGAGTTACCCCATGATAACCTGGTTGTGGATTCTTTCCCTGGCGATTGTTTCCACTCTTCTGGGGTATTCTCTTTACACCCGGGGCCTGAAATACCTCGAGGCTGGCAGAGCCGGAATCGCCTGTACCTGGGAGGTGGTGGTGGCATCGATCCTGGCCTTTATGATATTCGGGGAGACCTTAAGCGCTCTTCAGATCGCAGGCGCTTGCCTGATTTTTGTCGGCATCATCGTTGTAAGGATTCATCCCCCGGGTAGAGCCCGCAGGGCTGCTCCCACCCTGCGCGGCTAGTTTGTGGCAAGAATGTATGGAGATATTATTCTGCGCCCCGGGCACGCTCTTCAATAGCACTTGATCATCTGCGCGTCTGAGTAATAGAGCTTTAAGATATCTTGGTAGGTGTGTCCTTTCCGCGCCATGCCGATGGCGCCGGTCTGGCACATTCCCACCCCATGTCCGTTTCCCCGACCCTGAGCCCTCACCTGCCGGATGTCTCCGTTTCCGTCTCTTTCAATAACAAGATCAAAGCAGGTGCTGGGCAGAATCGAGCCGCTCCGGTTGCCTTTCCGTAAGGCCCATCGAATCCTGTCACCCCGGATTCGAAAGGTTCCCCTGTCGGTGGTTACCTTCAACACTTCGACCCTGCCTGAATGCAATCTGCCTGCTATCTGCAGATCCAGGAGATTTCCCAACTTTCCGTCCGATAATCCTCCCCGGGTGCCGAGGAATTTTGTCAGGTTCTCCTCCAATTCCTCTTTGGTCCAGCTCTCCTTCCAGGCGAAAGTCTCCGACCACGAACAGAAGGCCTCGTCATCCACGGGAACCAGGTAGTTCTCCTTCGGTGCGTCCCACACCTTTTCCACGTATTCTGTCCTTCCCCCGGAGTTGGCGTGATAATACGCGCTAATCAACTTCCCGTCATTCACCAGCACCTCTCCCCGGGTGAGGTCCACGGCTCGGCTTGCCAATGGGTCCTCTCCTCTGGCGCCCTGATAGACCTGGTCAGCCACCGTTGCTTCCAGATCATATCCGCGCTCGGCGTACTGACCCAGGCGGGAAAGTGAGTAGGTCCGGGCTGCAACAGCCTGAGCTTTCAACGCCTCCATTTCCTGCCGCCTGAGTTTCCCGATCTCCGCCGGAACGACTCCTTTGAGATACTCCTCCACGTGAACTAAATTCAACACCAGTAGCGACCCGTCGTTCTCACTTGGGGCTATCTCCAGCGCGCCCCGGTACGGCCTCCCGTTCAGGTGAAGCCGGGTGGCATTCTCCCCTGGGAGAAATGAGACTCTCTTAAGATCGGCCTCCAGCTTCCCCTGGGTCCTCTCGCTTAAGGTCAATCCTCCGTCGGCAAGCTTCACCAGCATCTCGGCGGAGGCATG
The DNA here is from genome assembly GCA_049679185.1 of Candidatus Zixiibacteriota bacterium. Taxonomy (GTDB): domain Bacteria; phylum Zixibacteria; class MSB-5A5; order MSB-5A5; family SM1-73; genus SM23-73-3. The sequence goes on along the minus strand of JBAUFO010000081.1, from coordinate 9,894 downwards.
ATAGGTCGACCGCCGGCCCTCCCTGGAGAGACATCTGATAAGAAACGAGCCATTGGAGCTTATCGCCTGGCTGTCTTTGGTTTCGAGAAGCTTAACCCTCACTGCCGGCTGCTTGATTTGGGGATAGAAAATCTCCTCCCGGAAAACCGGCCGCTCGCTACAACTCGAGAGCGTAGAAGCCAACGCCAGAAGGCAGACCCCAAGTAGACTCACCCCTGCCCCGCGGTAAGATTCAGACGTTGTTCTGAAGACCTGTCGGTGTGTCATCTTCGAAAAATGGTCGAGCTTACGGCGCGGTCCAGCCCGAGCGCAAGTGAAACGCTTCCTTCATATACATTCAGTATCGACCGCCACGTCAATTCATTTAATACGATTGATGCGGCTCTTTTGTAACACGTAATCTCAGCGCCTCTTGTTGAGCGTTCCATCGAGACAGCCTTGGGACAAGATTAAACAGATGGGTTAAATCAGCCCCGCCACCGCATTTGTTACTATAAGAAAGGCAAGAAAGATGAGAAGGATCAGGCCGGGATTTGCATTTCTTTTGAAACCCCAGAAGGAGAAAAGAGAAAAAAGGATCAGGAGAATGGCCTTATCCGGTTGAAACGGTTGCATGCCCAGGTGGCTCAATTTGCAGACAAACAGAAACCCGAACAAGGCCGCTCCCATCCGACCGCTCCATTTGGCGACGTTCTGCAGATGTCCCCGCGTCAGGTCTGAAGATACCTTCAAGCCCAACTGGTGTCCCTTGGCCACTCCCCGGGCGCGAATATAAATCTGATAGCAGTTAAAGAGCACAAAGAAAGTTAAGGCGCCCCAGAGACCGTACTTGCCGGAGAGAATCAGCCCCAGGATCAGCAGGGCCGGTCTGAGATTCTGCCAGATTAAGTTGTCGCCCAAAGCTCCCAAGGGACCACGCAGCGATTCCTTGAATCTTCTGATGTGTTCCGGAGATGTTTTAGTCTCCTCTAATCTTGTCACCGCTCCCACAGCATAGCCTGCAAGATACGGATTGGCGTTGAAACTGTCTAAGTGCCTTTTCAGGAATTCCCCTCGCTCCTTTACCGAGGAGCAGAGCCTCTTTGCCACCGGGCCCAGTATCCACACGAAGCCCAGGGCCATCATCCTGTCATAACTCCACCCGGTCTGGACGAAGAAGCCCCTTAAGGTCAATCGAAAAAGATCAAGTCTCGATATTTCTGGCATGGTCGATTATGATGAGTCCTTTAGAGCAGGAGGAGGAGAATCCCCAGTAGTGCTCCCCCGGCCATCCACAGGGAATTCTTCTTCCTTCCGAAAAGATAAATCATGGTTCCCATTCCCACTCCCCACGCAGGTATTTCTATCCTCTGAAAAAGAGCTTCCGGAGCGAAGCTTGAGGCTTTGACCAGGGGGGCAAGCAAAACGAAAATCGCGAGAACTCCTGATGCGGTGACAAAGAATCCCCTCACGAACGATCCGGAGAGTCCCAAAAATAAAAGCCGACCAAATCCTTCGATCTTGCCTCCTTCTGCATAAAGGTCAGCCTTCGTCAAAAGCTTAGAGTTAAGCTGCCTCTGCTTTATCAGAGCCCATCCGGCAAACAGGCTGAAGGGGATGACGAATACAAGAACGAAAAGAAGGATTAGATTGGGATTGTCCGGAAACGAACCTCTCAAAATGATGAAACCGGCGGAACCCACCACTGTCCCAACTGCCGGATCGGGAAAGGTGAGCGCACCGATCGGCATGACCCAAAGGTAGACCAGTTGAAACAGGATGCCGACGAAAAGCCCGCCGGGCAGATCGTTGAGCAGGAGACCGACTATGGGCCCGGCCACAAGCGGCTGGGAAAACATTGACTGAAACGCCTCGGTCTTATCCAGGGCAACCAGTCCGCCGAAAATGGATACAAGGATCAATTCCTGGAACATGAGATCAAACCAAGTATGAAGGTCCTCCGAGAGATCATCAGGTTAAAAAACCCTGCCTTCCATGGCAGGGTTTTTTAACTAAGACTCAGTGCTAAGATGTCTACTTTTTCTTTTTCTTAGCGGGTTTCTTCTTGGCGACCTTTTTCTTAGTTGCTTTCTTCTTGGTGACCTTCTTCTTAGTTGCTTTCTTCTTCGCTGGCACTTGCTTCACCTCCTTCCGGGTTTTTTGAGGTTGACTTTTGAGGTGGGCCCTTACTTCTACCTCGTCACGGTCTTTATCTCTAAAGTCTCCTTTCCGAAATCCAGTATCATTCCCAAAGGCAGCTTGGTGGCTTTGAGAAAGCTCCGCATCTTGGATTCATCTGCATCACTTACCGGCTCATCCGCTTTCACCGTGGCAATGATTTTTCCGCTCACCACAAACTCTAAGGTGTACTCGCCTGCCACACTTCCTTTGTATGATAGTTTGATGTTCTTCTTTCTCTCGTAATCGATTTTTCTGAGGTCCAGTTCCACCGCCAGGGCTTGGCTGTATGCTGATTCCTGAAAACCCAGCCCCATGTTTTTGTGGACTTCAAGTGCAGCCTCCAGAATCTGATCCTGCAGCTCCTTTAAGGTCATCTTTGCCTGTCGCCTCGTCGGATAAGGGGTCTGTTGTCATGAGTTTGTTACACTTATTGTCACATTCTGTCATGATCCTTAAAGAGCAAAAGCCGTGCCAACTCCTCCAGTTTTACCTGCCTGTCTCTGAACCCCTTTGTTTTCAAGGCACTTCCGGTTCCTGCCAAAACAGGGAACAATCGACGCCCAAAATTCTGTAACGAACCTGTTACACTGATTAAGTCTTTAGTTAGTCGCATGTTGCAACTATGCCATCGGAAAGGCCCCGTAACGTTCCTGTTACACATGTGTCATTTTGTTACACCTCGGCCACAAATCGCATTTGACCACCCCCAGAGGAATTTAACATGACTGGTTTTGAGGAATGGTGCTGGCGGCGAAACAGCACAAAGCTGAACAGCACTTCGGCGAGATGTTACCGCCAAAGCGACTTGCCGGATACAGGACTTCGGATAACGATTGGGATTCCGAAAGACGGTGGATGAGTGGACTCCCTTTTTTTATTTTTCAACTCTTCGAACTTACGGAGGCTAAGGCAGAGGATGCTGTGACTTTTTTTAAAATCCGATCCTCACATCTGCAGCAGAAGTTGCATGCAGAGTCCACTCAGCAAGGGGACGGAGAAGTTGTCATTGACGGGAAGACTGACTCCCTCCGCCACCGTCGCCGTCACCGCTCCGACGATCCCAATCCACAGGGGAAGGTGGGGAATCACCATTGCCACCACCAGGCACATGAAGAGACAGGACAAGCTTCCCTCCAGAGACTTTCGGTCATTCCCAAAGGGATTGACTTTTGTCAGGCTCCAGGGGATTTTGGTCTTCCCGAATCTTCTTCCTATCAGGGCAGCAGCGATATCACCCAGGATGATAAAAGAGATGGCCGCCATCGCCACGCTCTTGTGGAAAAGGAGGATGCTCAAAAAAGAGGCGGAGAGGATATAGCTGGCACCGGCGAAATCTTCCTCTTCGTGATCCCGCAGGACTGGTCCCAGCAGCCGGTTTAAGAAGCCGTGCAGGGGAAGCTTCCTCAATCGCACTATGTCTATCATGATGGCTCCCGCCACGAATGGGCTGAGGATCAAGAGAGAGGGGGTCTTGGGTAGCAAGAAGTAACCAATAGGGATAGTAAGCGCGAAAAGATGGATCGCTTTCCTTCTAAACTCGTTGTAGAATGAGATCTCCAAATCCGTCTGCTAGTTTTGCAAAAAGTGGGTTCTCGCATCAGAAGAGAACCCAAACCGATTCCGATCAACCTTCCGGTTTGGGGAGTTTGACTTTCTTCAAAAGCTCTTCATCGATCCACACGTCCGCCTCTTCAATCAAGTTCTTTTCCCAATCAGCGATGTGTTTCCTCCCCTTGGCCAGGTTGATGGCTCCCTTGATTCGGGGTATTATGTCGGAAAACGCCGTTGCCTCTTCTTCTTTTTTCTCCACCACCTTAATGAGGTGATAACCCCATTTAGTCTTCACCGGCTGGCTCACCTCCCCCTCCTGCAGGCTCAGGGCAGCGGCGTAGAACTCGTCCGGCATCTCTCCCTTGGTGATGAAGCCCAGATCGTAAGCCACGTCCTTGATCTCCGGCTCACCGGGGAAGCACCTCCGTGCCGTCTCTTCAAAATCTGCTCCCTGCTCTATCTGGTTGAGAACCTCTGTTGCCTCCTGGGAGTCATCAAAGACTATATGATACACGTGAACCGGCATCCCCAACGCCGGGAAGTCGATTTTGTGAGCCTGGTAATATGCTTCCATCTCCTCCATGCTGGGTGGAGGAAAGTCTCTTCTCACCCGTTCGGCAATCACCTGCTCCTTGGCCCGTTCTATGGCGAACGCTCTTTCCTCTGCTCTGTATTCCAGCAGATCCGCATATCCCCTCTTTCTGGCCTCCTTCTCCAGGATGATATGCAGGGCCATGTGATTGAACAACATCCCCTTTTTCTCCCCCACCGTCAAGCTATCCAGTCCCAGGTCGAACTTGTACCCGGACAAGAATCGCTCGTATTCGATAAACCTGATGGTCTCCTCCTCACAGTAGGTCATCACCCACATACTGCTGTCGAAGGAGGACTCCTCATTCTTTAAGATATCCAGGTTGTAGGCAATCCCGACCTCATTCTTCAGGGAGTCGATGAAGTGGTTCTTGGCCCGTTCCGTCTTCTCCCTTTCCAGGTATCCCCTTATCCCCTCAAAGAGCGCGGAATCCAGTTCCTGGTAGCTTTTCTCTTTCCTGTCCAGAAGCTGGATCAGGTGGTATCCCCGGACGTCTTTCACCGGTTCGGATATCTCTCCTATCTCGCTTAGCGAGAATGCAGCGGAATCGAATGGGGGGGACATCTGTCCTCTTTTGATGAATCCTAACTTTCCACTCCTGCTGGCAGTTCCCGCCTGAGAATGTTGCCGGCATAATTCGGCAAAGTCCTCCCCGGCCCTGGCTTTTTTGTGAAGTTCCGTTATCTTTTTCTTTGCCTCCTTTTCCGCCTTCTTCAGCCTCTTGCGGTAATCCTTCCGGGTCGAATCGGCGTGCACCCGGATCAGGAGGTCTCTTACCTCCATCTCCTCCGGGATCAAGAAATCTTCGTCCAGATACTGCTGGTAATGGTCCTCTATCTCCTGGTCGGTCACCTCGATTTTCTCCACGACCTCCTTCCGATACATGTATTCTAAGAGGAAATCCCGCATGTTGTCGTCTCTGTCCCTGACGAAGCGGGAGTTGGGCTCTAAGTCCATCCCGGCTGCTCTTTGCTCGATCCTGATTTGGCGAATCAGCTTCCCAAGCCAATCTCCTTTTTTCTTCTCATCCTCGTCCGGGTCAGTGGAAGTCATCTTTTGGATTTTTAGGTAATCGTGGAACCTTCCCACCGTGATGATTCCATCGTTGACCCTGGCCAGAACCTCATCGCGCGAAATCTCCCTCCCGGGAGGCGCGCCCGTGCACAGGCCATCCCACATAACAAGAAGCAGGGCACAAAAAACAAAGGGGACAGTGAGTTTTCTCATCTTCGTTTCTACCTCTTGATTTGATAATGTCAAGTATCGATCTTTATGGATTTTTTTTCAAGTCCGATCAGTTCAACCGGTTTCTCTCAGGTTCAGTTGGTCCAACCTTTGCCGTCAGGGCCAGCATCAGCGACAGTCACAAGAAACGTAAACACGCATGGGACAAAATCCTTTTTCGGCACGCAGGCAACCTCTTCTTTTACCTTTTTGCTGGAGATCACGGTCTCAAGCTGGATTCTGTTTTAGGGAAACCTCCCTGGTGCCCGCATCAAAGCTTCAACAGAAGCGAGATGCGATAGGTGTTATCCAGTTCGTCGTGCGAAAGGAAGGCTAAGTCAAGGCCGAACTGATCGACCCACAGACCTGCGCCCGCGGTGAAATCTCCCTGGTCGAAACCCAACCTACCGGCCACCTTTCCCCGGTATGATACCTCCAGTCCGTAGTGCATATCCGCAGAGAGGTGTCCCAACCAAAACTGGGCGGCGGATTTTCGACCCTCATATCGCACGTCCGCATCCGTGGCCAAAACCAGAGAGAAATCCTTGAAGCTTCGGTTAAGTGCCAGTCCCAGCTTGGTGGTGGGATTGATGGTCTCGGTGGTGCCGTTGTCGAAGAACAGAAGGCTGGAGGTTAAATCCATCAGATTTGCGCCAAGGGAGAGAAATGAATAGGGTTTTGCCAGAAATGCCAGGTCCGCTCCGATTCCGTAAGCGGAGGTGGTGACCACGTCCCGGTAGAGCAGCTTCAGATTCGCTCCCCAGAGGAACCCAGGACGCATCTGGTGGGAATAGGAAAAGAACAACGCGTAGTCGGCATGGCTTTCTTCCCTTAGGAGCACCACCAGGTTGGTATCGATTTTTTCGGGTATCTTCACCCCACCACCCCCCAGGCGTTGGAGGCTGAAGGCCAAAGCGGACCTACGATTCTCCTGCATTAAAGGAAGGGCAAAGGCGACGAAATCCTGGTTTAAGAGTGATCCAAAGGTCTCCGCATGCATGAAGGAGAGCTCTTTTCGGTTCAGTTGAGCCAACCCGGCCGGATTCCAGAAGGAGGCGGTCACGTCATCGGCCACTCCCACGAAAGCCCCGCCCATCCCTAAAGCCCTGCCCCCCACCCCCAAGCTCAAGAACTCTCCGGCATATTTCGCACCGTACGCCGGAGCAAACAAGGTGAGCAAAAGCCCTATGGTCAAAAGAAACCTTCTAATCATAATTCTAATATACGCAAGAAAAACTCGTTATCAAGCACAAAACACCGCAGCGTGCTGACCGCCAAACGTTCAGAGATTGCACACCTGGCATGTACGCCTGGTTGGAAGCCGGGTAATAGGCGGGGCGTGACTCGTGCCCTGACTCCCCTGGGACCCAGGCTGGCATCTCCGGGTCGTCCCATCGATATTGCGATGCTGCCTTTTATAGGAGGAGGTAAACTTCCGCCCGAAAATGAACGATAATAGAAAATGGAGCTACGAGTGGCTGAAAGCCATCTTTAGCCCGACTTAGATTCTACAGGCAGGATGCCTCCCATGGAGAAGAGGAAGGAGGGACTTTGAAAGAATGACCAGGACTCTCCTTCGTGAGAAAGCGAACCTGCCCGATCGGGGGGAGGGACAATGATAATACCCAGTGGCTTATCCAGCGAGGCCAAGCTCAAGCACACGAAATTCTGCGTGCAGACTGAGTTCGCCCAAAGACCCAGGCCCAGAGTGACCACCACCATCAGCCGGGACGGGATGGTGGTGGAGAAGGTGGAAAATGTCTGGGAAGGGCTGCCTCAAACCGAGGAAGAGAAAGAAAAGATCGAGAAATTCTTGAGAAGGCAGCATCAGGGGGTGCTCGCCAAGATAACAAGAGGAATGGATGAGTCTGCCGCGCCCCCGGGCGAAGCTGAAATGATGGTTCCACCTGACCAGACTGTGATCGGGAGGATCGATCAGGAGCTTTCCGGTATCGACGGGGTGCTGGGGTGGGTGCACGTCTCCGGGGAAGATGGGGTGACGTCCCATCATCTCTCCCCACCGGAAACGAAGGGGATTTCAGATCTAATCCGTCCACTTAGGGATTTCTCCTCCCTCCTGGCTTCGGTTTGTGACTGGGGAAACTTTGTGGGCGGCACTCTGGAATCGCCGCGAGGTTCTGAGCTGTGTATGCCTGTCGGGACACACTTCCTGGTGGTTAAGCTTGATTTCAGGGTGAACCTGAAGGATTTAACCAGAAGAATAAGATCGGTGATGTAAGCCAAGCGGAACATGGAGACTATCCTGAGTGAAATAAGATCTGTGCCTGGTGTAACCGGGGCGATGGTTTTGGCAAAGGAGTCCCTGGATTACTACCATCTCCTGCCGCCAAGTTTCACCAGCAGAACAATCCGTGAGGTTGGAGCTAAGCTGCTAAAACTCTCCGGGAGGCTGCCTCCGCACAGCCGGCTGAATTTGAAATTCGAATGCGGGATCGGTCTGGTGTACAACCTGCAGAGAAGTGTGGTGTTGATCTTCGGGCAACCCAATCTGGACTCCTCCTTACTTGGATTGACCTTGAAGTGGGCCCTTGAGTCCATAGAGAGGAAACTGGAGAGAGAACTGCCCCAACCGGACGAGCCCAAAGAGACCCCGACCTTTGTAATTGACAGGGCCAAATTGGAGTTGCTGATCGAGGCAATAAACTTAGTAGCTGAAGGTTACGCAAAAGATCGAGGCGCTTTTTGGGTCACCAAGAATCTTCGGAAAACCAAGGAGGACGTGATCAAGGAGTTTCCTCAGGTCTCGAGCTTTTACGTGGACAACCACGGCAGCGTTTCCATCTTGCAGGCGCCGGAGAAGATGCTGGACCAGAAAACCCCGTTGGCTTTGGTGAAATGGATGGATCTTTTCCTCAAAGAAGCCCCTCATCCCGCAAGGCGTGATCGGGTTGCGAACGTCAGAGAGTTAACCGCGCGCATCAGCAAGCCCCTGGAGGGAATTGGGTTCTACGACCTCTATACTAAGGTAACAAAGAAGCTGGTCTAACCGAAAAAGACATAAATCAAAGAACCCCCGCATCAAACGGGGGTTCTCAAGGAAAGGGCTTGAATTTGAAAAGACTCTCTCTTCTAACCACTAATAAAGGGTTTTTGCAGTCACCTTCCGCATTTCGCTTTCGCTATCCCCGCTTTCGGCAGGGGTCACGGCGTACGCTCAACTTCAGGGGGCAACCTTCATCAGTCGATTGTTAAAGGTCTTTCAAATTGACCCTTTCCTATTATATATTACAACCGAAAGGCCAATTTGGCAAGTCTTTTTTGCCTGGCAGGAAAATAACTGGTTTGACTTCGCCGCCAGGAGAAAGGTTGGCAGAATCTTTGCTACTTCTCAAGAACGGAGAGACCGATTATGCTTGACGGGTTGGGCATAGACTTAGTGGAGGTGGGCAGAATCAAACGAGCCCACAAGAGATGGGGGGAGCGGTTTCTAAACCGGGTTTTCACCGCCGATGAGAAAGCCTACTGCATGAAGAAGGTTCTTCCCGAGCAGTCTCTTGCCGCACGCTTTGCCGCCAAGGAGGCGGTACTGAAAGCAATCGGCACCGGACTTTCGGGTGGAATAAGATGGACCGACATCGAGGTGGTAAACCGCAAGAGCGGAAAGCCGGAGGTGAGATTGGGAGAGAGGATCACCCGGAGAATCGGAAACAGGAAAATCCTCTTAACCATCTCTCACACCAGAAAACTGGCCATCGCTCAGGCAGTGTTTTTGGAAGTGTCAGACCCAGCTGAAACAATGCAGGAAGACCAGAACCTAACTTAAGTTAGGTTCTGGTCAAATTCAGTTGACACCGGGGAGGCGTCGACAAAAGCCATGATTTTACGTCCCGCGCGGTGAAGATCGTCAACTCCGAAGAGATCGAAGATAAAAACAGCTTTTCATCCCCGGAAAAACACACGGCCGGCAGAAGATCCTTGGGCGCAAGTAATTTCTTGCTCAAAGCTCGATAATATATTATCTGTTATAGGTGGCGGGAATTTATCCCGCCGCAGATTCGATATTCTGCATCAACCGTCAAGATTTTACAGATCGAAGGAGATTCTATGACGACCCCAACCGATACAGTGGACCAGAAGGAAGTCTTTGATATCTTTGAAAAGGCGGGGGCGCTTTTGAAGGGACATTTCCTCTTAAGCTCGGGACTTCATTCCGATACCTATTTCGAGAAATTCCAGGTCCTTCAATATCCACAATACGTGGAGATCTTGTGCCGCAAGATGGCCTCTCTCTTCGCAGACGACAATGTGGAGGTGGTGGTTGGCCCTACCACCGGCGGCGTCATCATCGCTTACGAGGTGGCCAAGAACCTGAAGGTTAGATCCATCTTCGCGGAACCGGGTGATAA
>JBAUFO010000080.1:0-6356 GCA_049679185.1 Candidatus Zixiibacteriota bacterium | reverse complement strand
CTTCAGGTGCTTCCCTCAGCATTATCTTCGTATTGCCCCACAATTTGACGAATATACGGCGTCCCTGACCGCAATTCATATCAGGGTTCTTGTCCTTTTTGACCCCGATGATATTCAAATTGTAGTGAGGACCATGCGGGCCGCCATGCCCTTGAGCAAAAGCGAGCTGGCTCGGCGTTTCCGCCACACCCGATAAGAAGGGGAGGTTTGGACTGAAAGCAATCAGCGCCAACATCCCGATGAAAGCACTCACACAGGACAAAAAGGTAAGTCTATTCTTCATCTCAGCATCCTCCTTTTTTCTTCAAACCTTCGATCCGCTTTGCCAATTTTCCCATTCTGCAATCTTGCCTGCAAAAACTGGCCTGGTGTTGCCAGAAGCCTGGTGCGACCAAACTCAGAGATCCATCCATTAGTTTCGTGAACATGCCGCCGGATAGTCCATACTCCATTCTTGTTTCAAAGACGAAACTCACCGGCAGACTCCCAGGGCAGTATCTGCCTTCCCGATTTTCACCTCCTTTGGGGGAATTCTTTACAGAACTGATTCAGGTGATAGCACAAGAAGTACCCTTCATACCATCTCTTTCTGCTTAGAGTCCTCCTCTACCAGACTTATCGGTTTCCCGGTACAGAATGTTGACCGTAGTAACACCTTGATATTAGTTTTTGATAATCGGTTGGTCTTCCCTGTTGGGGTCATCCCCTGGACGAGGTCAACAAATCCCATTATAAGCGATGCGCTTGATATTCGCCTTCCGAAGGACCCCCGTTCCAATGTGAGAAACAAACCAGACCTCTGGCTCCATGTCAAGCCCTTTTTCCTCTTTTGGATTCAGGAAACGCAGATTGTGCAAATTTTGAGCAGGAGGCTCTGTATCGAGTAACCGCCAAGGAATCTGTCCCGACAACGTGACCAGACCACAGCGCGGGTCATTCTCCGCCAAAGTAATAGTCGTCCAAAAGCAGCTTCACCCTCCCGGTGCTGCCCAGAACATCGACCGTCAGCGAGCCCAAGTACTGCTCCCCCTCCGAGTAGGAGTACAGCAGTACCTGACCACTGCTGGCCGCTGACCCGTTCGGCCTGAAAATAACGGCGGAACTGGGAAAGCTGACGTAGCCGATATTGACTCTTCCGGGCAAGACGTTGGTCACTATGATGGTATCCGAGCCGGGATTATAAGTAAAGGATGAAGGGTTTGCCAGGTCGTGAAAAAGGACGTACTGACCTTCGGTGTAGTCGAAGTAGACCCCGAACTGGTCCCTCTGTGAGACGGCGCTGGATCTGGCCAGTCTCATGGACGAAATCACGTCCCGCCCCGCGGTCTTCAGCTTTAGCCGCTCCATCACCTTTGCAAACTGTGGTATCGCCAGCGCGGAGATCACGGCAATTACCACCGCCACGATGGTGAGTTCCAGGACGGTAAAACCTTTGGTGTTATGTTTCATCTTCATATATCTCTCCTTTTCATCACAGCTCACGCCAGGTTCCGTTGACCACTTTGTAGGTGTAGATGTCAATCGTCTCACCTCCGGGCATGCCCGGAGGGAGGTTGTCGACGATCGATGGAACGTGGAACAAATCAGGCACGTTATCGATCTGGAAGTAGTTGGAGACCATGGCACCGGCAAGCTGATTCTGCTTCTTGTTGGTGATCTGATCACCGGCAAAAAAGGCTCCCATCATGCTCAGCTGCGCGTCGCCTGACCCGGTCCCTATGCCCACATCATCGTACGCTATGAATCCCAGCACATCGTCGGTGGGAAACGTTCCCTGGGAAAGAACGTGTGTGCTCACGTTGATGTCTTTTTCAGAAACCAGGGTTCCTCTACCGTCAAATATCACCGGCGTGTGAATATAAGTACCTTTCCCGGATTCAATGTCGATGTCTCCGGTTACGTAGACGATCCCGCTGATCTGCAGGTTTCCGCTGGCGTCCATGGAGATACTCCCAAAGCCGTTGGAGACGGAAGCCGTGGCTACTCCCGGCTTCAGGGTCAGATTCCCGCTTATCACCAGAGCATTGTTGTTTAGATAGTTCATATAGGTCGGATAGGTAATTCCTGTATTGGGATCGGTGTAAGAATCGTCGAGACCCGGCAGGCTCATCGCGTCACCCAGGTCATAGCCTTCAACGGTGCCGTTGTCCGAGTATACGCTGCTTTCACCTTTGTTACCGCCGTAGCCGTCGGTTACGTAGGTGCCATCCAAGGTTTCCTTTATCTGCGGCGAACCACCCGACACGTCGGGAAAACCCACGTTGGAGACCCCCGAGATGTCGATCCGGCCCTTTTTGGCTCTCAACTCTGCATCCAACGTGCTCAGCACCTCTCCGTTGAAAGTGGTGGTGTCCAGCGAAGGCAGGCGGGAGGAAAGGGTGGCAGTGATACCGGTATAGTTGTTGTGTATATTACCGGACCCGGTCAATTCCATCGCCATGTCCCCGTCGTTCAAGTCGTCACCCAGGATGTGCACCGAGCCGTGCAGGTTCACATTTCCGGAAATCGCTCCCCCGGCTTGTCCGGTTCCAGCAAAAATGATGTTATCCCATATGTTAAGGGGGCTTCTTTTCCTTTTCACCGTAACCTGCAGGGCTGCTTCCCCGTCCCGGTTCAGGCCGGTGGAGGTAAGGGTCTTGAAGGGAGACGTCCCGGCGACGCCCACGCTGAAGTTGCCATCGCCAATCGCGGAACCGGCGTTGATCCAAGCCTCCAGGGTGTCGTTGTTCAGCTCGTTGAAGTTGACTCTCAAGACTCCTATGGCTAACTGGAGTCCTGCCTCGGCAGTGTAAAAGGCCATGGTTCTCTCTTTTTGGTTTTTGGCGATGTCTATGTCCGTGACCGAGGTGGTCACGGCTGCCGCAAAGATCAGGGTCAACATCAGCATGATCAGAAGCGCCATAAGCAGAGCTGAACCTTGGTTACTGCGCAATCGCTCTATCATTTTAAACCTCCTCAAATGTTCAGGATCCGTTCCTCAATTCGGCAGCGGCAATTAGCGTTCTGCGCCGATACCCGTCGCCGTACAACTCTGGATCTCTTCGTCCCTCGCGCGCCACCAGCGTTATGGTAATGAGATTGCCGGTTTGCGCGAATTGAATGGATTCGATATCCTCTGCAAAAACCTGAGGGCTATCCCGATTGATCTGCTTCACTAAGTTGGGATGACCCTCGACTGCCGCGGAAACATAATACTGTATGGTATCTATCTTGGTTGAATCCCTTCGATAAACGGTCAGGGCGTTCGAACTCACCTGAATCCTGGGATGGCCGGTTATGATCCCGTAGCCGGCGGACCTTATGTTTCTGGTCAGCTCATCCAGCAGCGCTCGCACGTTCTGCTGCATGTCCGATACGTCCGTCTGAGCCAGCCACTGATTATGCTGTGAAGCATAGAATTCCATGGCTGCACTGCCTATGACGAAGGTCATCAAGGCAGCGATAAGAAGCTCCACTAACGTGATCCCCTTTTCTTCTCTGATTCGAGCCATTTCACACTCCCATCAATACGGTTTTGCTTTGTAGCTAAAGTAGCTCACCGATCTGGGCACCTCCTGCTGGTCTGTCCAGGTGACGGTGACCTCAATCCTGTACACCCCTGCCGGGATTGAAGCATCGGAGGAGCTGTCGTCTATCTGCGTTTGTCTGGTGAAGATGTTTTGCACAGTGTTCACCGTCTGAGTGTAAGGAATCGGACTGACCAGAGGCCAGGTCTCTATCTCCTCAAACCGATCCAGAGCTATGGCGTCTGCCACCGTTACTTGATTTGAGTAAGAGTTCCCGAACATGGAGACGACAAGCATCGGCGCCAGACCTAAAACGCCGAATGCCAGTATGAGCATGGAGATCATCACTTCCAGCAGGGTTATTCCTTTCTGGTTTCGGAAACATCTGAGTGGTTTTCTTTTCATCTCTTGCGCCTCCTATTGAGTCCTGATTTCAGGCAACCCAAAAGCAACCATCGTGCCGATGCCCGCTCTATTTCACCTCTCCGCAGAGAGCCCGGAACCTGTTGATTATCACGAGATTAACCGGCCGATGAAACCGTGGTCAAAACCCGGACATGGAGCAGGGTTTCTTTTTTCACTCCAATCCTTAGAGAACTGACAACAGGGTATGGGGAATCCCCCATATTTCTTTTGGGGCTGGGCGATCCAAGATGACTCGGGCGAAGTTGATAACAGGGAGGAATGATGGCTGAGCCTTCCGGCATCAGCAGAATCCAGGGACTGAAAGACAGCCGGCAGCTTGTCAAAAAAAGAGGATAGCCTGACTCGAAGCAAAGGAGATGAGAACCGAAAGCTCCCTCGGCTCGGCAGGCTATCCTCCGTAAGGGCGCTTTTCTCTTTGATTTCTCTTATCGGCACATGGTGGTTCTCCTTAACCGGAGCGAATCCCGCAAAGAACGAACGTCTTGACCCGAGGCCTCTTCACAAAGGACAACCGCAACCCGTCCGCGTGGGTTCAGTTTTAGCACATTCGTCTCTCACCTCTAAAGATTGGACTTCTCAAGGTCGACACCTCCCCAGTGAGCCGAAAGGAGGTGAGAACCGGAATGAGAAAGTTTTTCTATCTCTTGCTGGCCGTCTGCCTGCCCGTCCTCCTCCCCACCAGTCTGTATGCCTGGGACATGTGCGAGACATCGGTCGAGACTCTCGACGTGGCCGGGGAAGTGACTTTTACTTCCTGCTTCTGCAACTGCGAGGATGGGGATGTGATCACCATCGAGCTCTGGCCGGCAGACCCGGGGGTGACAATTGACAGCGTGGTCTTCAAGAAGGCAACGCCGCATTGGAAGAGCAACGAAAGCTGGGCGGAACAGGGTGGAGTTACCTTCTACGCCGCCGACGTCATACTCCACTGGGTGACGGAGAAGACCCATACCATCCACCTCTGGGTATACCTCTCCACCGGGGAGCACATTGGTGTGAACGCCCAACTTCTAAGGGGTTGACTCTTGGAAAAGGCTCTTGTGGGCAAAGATTCAAACCGCCGGAATCGTGAGCAGCCTCAGGTTCCGGCGGTCCTTTCATGAGAAATGCGGCGGGCACGAACTTGCCCTGAGGGGTTTAGCCGAAGGGTGCCCGCCCCACGCATTCACACTTTGTGCAGCAGATACCGCCGTCGATGGAATGGGTCAAGCGAACTAAAGCACAGACAGAAACGTGACGGAGAGAAAAGTGAAGCGTGTGCAGTCGTCAGGCTCTCCCGAGCCTGACAAAACGCGCACGAGCTTGGAAGAAGCGTTAACCAAAAGCGCTGTGGCCAGGGTGCTGTTTCTTTGACAAAGGCCACCACGCCAAACACCAAAACTCGAAAGGAGGTGACGCCAGCCCCGGGAAGTAGATTCAAAGAAAGGAGGTGAGGAAGGGAAAAAGAGGTTGAGTCAATTGCCGTACACAAACGAAAACCTGTAAGCGCAGTCTAGGGAGGAGCCAAAGAATGAGTAAGAGAAATCTCATTGCGTTCGCTATGGTGTTTTGCCTGTTTTGTGCCGTCATCGCCCAGGTGCCGGCGCAAGATCCAATCACTTGCGGAGAGCTTCAACTCATGGTCCAGGACACCGTTGGCAATGAAAATCCGGCCGTGTACAGGAATCATGGAAAATACGTTAGCCGCGTTGCAAAGATGGTTGACCCATACCTGGAGTCAGGCGAGATTGATTCGGTGTGTGCATCGTGCATCGTGAGTCAGTTTGCTCGGCGTATACCAGTGGAGGATCAAGAGCTTTGCGAGTTCTGATCCTGCTCTTATCGTGCCCCCTGACGTCCTGGGCGCCTGCATCGGGCAACAAACACTCCCCGAGCACACCAGGGTAAACGCCCACTTCTAGGGGGGGCGACTTCTGGAAATGACTCTTGTGGGCAAAGATTCAAGCCGCCGGAATCCTGAGTAGTTACGGGTTCCGGCGGCCCTTTTATGAGAAATTCAGCGGGCAAGAATGCCCGCCCCACCAAGAAGGATGATTTTAGGTATGCGTAAGCGGGGTTCACCCTGAAGGATTCACCCTGAAGGGCTCCCCCCCGTCCGGGGGATCTGCCTACGGCATGACCAGCCCAGCCGAATCACCCGGGCAGGATGCCCGCCCTACGAGGACGCATGCCCTTTAGCCTCGGCTATTCCTCTTGCCGAAACATCAGAAACACTTCTTCTTGTCACCAGTCAGGACAACAGTCCATCGTCGTATTCTCAGTTAATCTTCTCAGACCAGTACCGTCAATGTTGACCACGTAAAGCTCATCATTGCTGTCTTTGGATGAGGTGAAAGCAATCCGGTCTCCCTCGGGGGACCAACTCGCCCCCCCTCGAGAGTTAACGATGTCACTTGTTATGCTCTGAAGCTCAGTCCCATCGAC
>JBAUFO010000079.1:0-26823 GCA_049679185.1 Candidatus Zixiibacteriota bacterium | reverse complement strand
CTGATGGCTAACAGACCTGCCGACTTGCTTTCTCTGGAAAGCGACCTGTGGAAAGAAGGTTTCAGAACGGTGGGAGGCGTGGACGAGGTCGGGCGCGGCCCGTTAGCGGGACCGGTTGTGGCGGCATGCGTGGTCTTGCCCCAGGATTTCTCTGTGTCCGGGGTGGATGATTCCAAGAAACTGACTGTCAAGAAAAGAGAGAGGCTTTTCGATCAGATCATGGAAGGAGCCGACCAAGTCGGAATCGGGATCGTGGGAGAGAAGACCATCGATGCTATGAACATCCTCAATGCCTCCTTGAAGGCCATGTTCAAGGCAGTGCAAAAGCTAAAGAACGTGCCCGAATTCATCCTGGTGGACGGAAATCAAAGGATCCCAAACCTTCCGCTTCCCCAGATGCCGGTGATAAAAGGGGACTCGAAGAGTCTCTCCATAGCGGCGGCATCCATAGTGGCCAAGGTCACCCGGGACAGAATTATGCTCAAATATCATGAGGAGTATCCAGAGTTTTGCTTCGCCGACCACAAGGGTTACGGCACCAGGACCCACGTGGAAGCTTTGAAGGCTTTCGGGCCATGCCGGATACATCGAAGATCGTTTAAGTTAGTGAGGATGTGTCAGGCAGATCAGACTGATTTAGACACACGTCGATCTCAACTTCTCCCTGTCTCCCCCTCTGCACTTCGAGAGGGGGACTAAGGGGGTGAGGTCTCACGGCGGGATAAATTCCCGCCGCTATGTGGAGAGAAAAACGCGCAAAATACATAGGGCGGGGTTCATCCTGAAGGGATTCACCCTGAAGGGCATTCAGCCCCGCCAAGCGCCCCCATCATGAAAAGATACAAACAGGAGTTCGGAAAAAGGGGCGAAGCCTTAGCTGAGGAGTATCTGAAAAGAAAAGGCTTCCAGATTCTAAAGCGAAACTATCGGTACGGGCACAAGGAGATCGATCTGATCGCGAAGGACGGAAACACCATCGTCTTCGTGGAGGTTAAGGCCGGTAGATCAAAAAGCTTCGGGGCGCCGCATGAGAGGGTAACTCTAAAGAAGCAGAAGAATCTGATCGAGGCTGCCAGCGATTTTATTCAGAAGGAGAAGACAACTGATTGCGATTTTCGATTTGACGTTTTGGCTATAAGCTACGAGAAGGGAAAAGAGGATATAGATCACATAAAAAACGCATTCATGGTCGTTTGAGCTCCTGCCTTTTCTCCTCTAACCGCTGGACTACCTTTTCCCACACCTTTCCCCAGTCATGTGGTCTCTGGTTCACTCGATCCACAAAATCGCTCATCTCGTCGCGGGTCACGCCAGCTTGCCGTAAGATTCCGTCCTGCTCCTCCGCTAATCTGACGCTGTCCGACCCGAACTTCTCCGTAGCAATGGAGAACTGAACGTATACCTCCACGAACTTGTCTTCCGTAAGGTCAAACGACGACATCGGCCCGCGAAGTAATAGAAAAACAATGACACAAAGGACTAAACCAGCGACGATGAATAGTTTTGTTCTCGACACCATCTTAAGAATCCGAAGTATCTCGCACCCTGTCTGCTGGAGGCCTGCCCGCAAAAGATTTGCAGGCGGGCAGGCGGGGGCCTCTGGTATGAACCATACGGTTCATACCTCTGGCGGAAAGGGTGCGGCTAGCGTCCTATTCGGTGAGTCTTTCAAACTTCCTTAGTTTTAGGAATACCGCCTATGACCTTTTTGACTCCCGCAAGATATTTCTTCTTTGATACCCACACGCTCATGGCTCTGTATTTACCGGAGGTCTTATGAAATGAGCCTTCCCAGAATCTGAACCGCTCAACGTCAAACTTCGATTTCGGATCAAAAAACACTCCAGCCGCCGGATGTATGTAAATACGCAAATCCTTTCGAGTGACATTGATGGTAAGAAACTCCCGTCCCTGACAGAAGAAGGAAATGGACTTGCCATCGTCGGTCTTGATTTCGTCTATTCTGTCGGCCAGAGCATCTATTATATACTCAAAGAGCTTACGAAGAACTTCGACCGTTTCCTCCTTCTTAAGCCTCAGAGAGCATTGCTGCCAAACCTCTTTGCTCACCATCTTTTTTATTTTGCCCCTCGCCGGTTTCGTTTATGCTTTTTTGAAACCTACCGCTCACATATTATCCTGAAGTCTCATGAAAGTCAAGTTCTTTTGCAAGGCGACTTGTAGAGACCAAACACGAATCTTACATTTCAGTCGCTTCTTTTTTTCCAAACGTAATCACCTTGAGGCACTCGAATGGTCGTGAGGGGTCAGCTTGGTCCGACCGTAATGCTGCTGCATTATTATCCCTGCCACGATGAAGATCAACCCGATTATGGTTGAGGGCAGAATTCTCTCTCCGACAACAAAACGAATCAGCACCAGTGAGGCGAATGGAGAAAGGTAAATCAGATTACTAACCTGCGCCGTCGTTCGAGATAGCTTCAGGGCTTTCAACCAGAGCACGAAGGTGATCCCCATTTCAAATATGCCCACATAAGCTGCCCCGGCGAGTCCAGCGCCGGACGGAATTCTCAGTCTTGACGAAAGCAGCATCGCTATCAGTATGAAGACGACCCCAAACAAGAAATTCAAAAACAGCTTGGCCACCTCGTCCCGCTTGTCTTTGATATTATAAATCCAGAACAGCGCCCAGATTACTGAACTTCCCAAAGCCAAAAGCACGCCGGTTGGGTTACTGAAAGTCAACCTAAGTATGTCTCCCCGGGTTGAGATCACAAAAACGCCGAAATAGCTGATCAGAATCGCCAGGATGCTCTTGAATCCTATTTTCTGCCTGAGTATCGGTATCGACAGTAAGACTAGCACAATCGACCAGGTGTAGTTCAACGGTTGGGCTTCCTGGGCTGGGAGCAGTGAGTATGCTTTGAACAGAACCACATAGTAAAGGAACGGGTTCAGAAAACCCAGCATGGCGGATCGAAGATAATCTTTTCCCGAGTACTCTCCGAAAAGACTCAGCTTATTCTGAACCAGTAGAATCAGAAAGAGAATCACTACAGAAGCAATCGAGGAGAAAAACAGCAGTTGAAGGAAATCTAAGTATCTTAAGGAGACCTTGAAGGCAGATGCAACAGTCGACCAGAATAAGACCGCAGTGATGGCATAAAGATAAGCTTGTTTTTGTTTTTCCATGATCTGCCTTGAGGACCCTCTGAAGCGCCATAGTGTCAGCCGGCGGCCTCAACTCAATTCCAGTTCCATGAATTTGGCGCCTTCGATGGGGTTGTAGCGATAAGACTCGATTTCCTTGAAGCCCAATGACAGGTAAAGCGCTATCGCCTCTTTCATAAACGGCACGGTATCCAGGCGCATGTACCTGTAACCGATCTTGCGGGCCTCTTCGATGACGGCCTCTGCCAGTTTCCTGCCGATCGCCTTTCCCCTGAACTCCGGCCGCACATACAACCTTTTCATCTCACACACGCCTTGCGATATTTTCCTCAGGGCCACACATCCGGCTGTCTTCTCACCCTCTTGGGCAAGGAGAAAGCGACCATCGGGCGGAGAGTACTCGCCTGGAAATTCTGCCACTTCCTTCTGGAACTCCTGGAAGTGGAGATCGAAACCCAGCGAGGCCGCATATTCCATTAGCAACTCCCGCGCTTGAGGAAGATATTCTTCGGAATCGGCTTGAATTAGCTTCAGCATATGAACGACCGGTTATGTTGCCAGTCCCAGTTTCTTCAAAACGACAACGGTGATATAGTAAAGAAGCACCATGACTGAAGCTGAGATCATCAACGCAGGGTAGAATGGCACTTTGTTTTTCAAAAGCAGCGGCAGCATTATGAATAAAGAAAGAGATGGCAAGACCATCCAGAAGATGCTGGTGGAAAGCTGGGAGACCTTCTCGATGCTCGACGTGTCGATGTAGAGCCAGATCATTGCCAGAACAGACACGATGGGTAGGGAAGCTAAGATTCCAGCGGTCAAAGAGTATCTCTTTGAGATTTCGGATATGGCAACTATCAAAAGGGCTGAAATTGTGAATTTCAAAACATAATAGAGCATGGATGCTCCTTTTTTGATCTAGTGGGTAAAAAAATTGTAGATCCCGTGAAATAATGCCAGCCCCACCAGAATGTAAGCTAACGCGTGATGAGTTCTTACCTTCACCTTTCCCTTTTTCATAAGCCGTCCGGCCACGACGGTACTTATCACGCAGATGAGGGTTATCAATCCCGATATCACGCCAAGCTCCAATCCTTCTTCTTCCTCTTCATGAAAATCGTTCGCCGGTTCAGTATGAGCGAAAACCAATGGCACTGCTAAGAATAACAGAGCAATCAAGATGATTCCGGTCTTGCCGATAAGATCCTTCAAGATATTAGCCCTCCTCAACTTGAGATTCGATTACCAAAAATCCTGGCAAAGTCCGACCCGAAGTAAGCTGGCATTTTAGTTCTTTCCAATATAAAGTGTAAGGGGGGTTCTGCAAGGGAAAAGAGAAGTCAGAGAAAACGCAACGCAAGGGATGACAAATTGACACGCGGTTCCACGGATTGTTCGGCGAGATTTGAAGTCAATCCTGATGCCGGCGTTCGGGATGATCGTCCCCAAGATGGATGTTGATTATGGGCAGGAGCCGAAAAGGCGGCGGATTGTTTCGGCAGTAGTTGAGCAGGCCAATCTGAACTCCGTTAAGCCGCCGGGCGCGGTTGAGGACCCCGATGGAGAGGCCGGTGAATTCTCCTTTGGCCTTGCAGTACCCTCCGATTGCCAGGCCGGTTATATCCTGACCCCCGACTCCCAGCCCCCCAATCGCGATGCCTGTTATGTTCTGGCCGCCTACTCCTAAACCTCCGATTGTGATGCCAGTTATGTCCTGACCGCCAACGCCCAGACCTCCGATGGTGACGCCGGTTATATCCTGAGCGCCAACGCCCAGACCCCCGACGGTGATGCCCGTTATGTCCTGCGCGCCGACACCAAGCCCTCCCACCATAAGGCCTGTCACGTCCTGGGCTCCAATGCCTAAGCCTCCGATGGCGATTCCGTTGATGTCGTGAGCCGCAGTTCCGAGTCCGCCCAGGACGATGCCATCTATGTCGTGGCTTGCCATGCCGAGTCCGCCGATTGCCAGACCATCGATGTCTCCGGATGCAAGCCCGAGACCACCGATAGCGATGCCTTCGATATCCCCGGTGGCAAGGCCCACGCCTCCGATTGCGATCCCCCGGACGTCACCGGCCGCGAGCCCTATGCCGGCGACGGAAAGACCGTCTATCCTCTCGCTTGCCATGCCAACTGTGCCCAAGGAGATACCCTTCAGCTCTCTGGCGCTCAACCCGACCAAACCCACACCCAGACCGTTCATCACCGCATCAGGATTCTTCTTCGGTATCCAGAAGGTGAGGTTTATGCCATTGATCCTCTCAACCTCTTTGTCAACGAGATTGAAGCGAATTCCGTCAAACCTCTTGGAATTGCCGAAACTAATGCCTTTCCCCCGGGTGGGAATATCCAGCGATGAGGCAAAAGAGTTGCTCGCACTCAGCATTAGGAAAACGACAAGATAAGTCAAACAGAGTCTCATGATAATCTCCTGATTTGGGGTCTCAAGCAGTTCGGTGACCCGCTGCGGTTTCTTCTTGACCATAGCAGGAAAGAATGATAACACACCAAACTTTCTTCTGCAAGTTAGAAAAGATGCCTGACTTCTGAATGTACGAATCTTCCGGGGAGTGGTTCAGATTTTTTGAAGATGCAGGCCTCTTATCTTTGGTGCGGTCTGGCTATAGGAAATGTAACCAGAACCTAACTTAAGTTAGGTTCTGGTTAAACCCCACGCCATCCCGGATGCACTGATCCTCGCCCCGACTGGCCAGGCCGGAGATACCAAAAAAAGACCCTCATTTCGCTGGCTGGGGAAATGAGGGTTTGATGAGAAACAACCTAAGGCACGAACCATATGGTTCATGCCAGAGAGGCAGTAGGTTACTCGTTGAAAAGAAAGACCGATTCCTGATAGAACTTGGCTTTCTTGCTCTTCATCCGGTAAGACAAAAGCTCCTTTAAAAACAGATTCTTCTCCGAAAGCGGCGCCTTGGAGCCCAAAACCGAACAGGAGATCTCCAGGCCCAAAACCCATTGGGGAATCACGAACCTGGTCACGCCGAAGGGGAAGAGTATACCGCGGGATACCGAATCAAGCACCTGTTTCTTTTTGAATACGGGAAGAGTGTTTATGACGGTACTCTTCTCGAAGTCATCAAACACCGAAGACGGATCGACGTCCAGGACGGGATGGTAAATCTCCCAGGAGCTGCGATAGATTGCAATGATGCTGAAGAGACTTCTCACCCGTTTTTCCATAATAGACGTATCCCTTTGACTGAGCAGCAGTCCGGAACGATCCCGGAAAAGAAGATGGCAGACGGTTAGCGGATCCTCTAAAGCCTCCCTTTTCCAGCTCCACTCGCAGGGAGAGACTTCAAGATCCAGCTTCTTGAGCTTCTCTGTCAGTTGATCCTTGCTGATTTTGAATATCAGATGATCCCACGACGAAAGCTCCACGCTCTCATCCATGTAGTTCACCTTCTGGACAAGCACATCGGGAAAACCCAACAGCCTCAGAGCGGAAACCCGATCGATCCCATCCAGAACCAAGAGTCTTCGACCCTCTTTAAGTGCAAAGCCGTCCGCTTTGTTCTTCGCGGGAAGATCCGCCACTAAGACGGGATTCTTCAGATGTCCTTCCCGTTTTATCTGATCTGCGAGCCGGCGGACCCGGCTAAAATCGCAGGTCTGGTGAAAGATCAGATCATCCAAGTGAACAAATCCAAGTTTGAATAAGTTGCTCTTCATGGTCTCGCTTTCTTTGGCTTCAGCATCGGTGAAAAATCATTTCAGTTGGTGATTTAAGCAAATTATATGCCGTCGAATCGAGATGCTCTCCCGACCGTCAGATTTGCGATGGCAAGCTTAATCTGTTGTTGTGTATGGGATTACTGCTAAACGAGAAACTGCTTACCTCAAGACAAGGCGAGAGTGGTAATGGAAAACCAAGTTTTAGCTATGGTTCTGTGCAAGGACTTTCATACTTCTTGCAAGACCCAAAGAGAATGAGGCGCTTTTGGGGGAGGGATTATCGGGCCGGTGGAAAGATTACTCTTCCGGCTGGCTGGTAGCAAACACGTATACTTTCTCTCGGGTCACGACCGAGAATCTGGTTCCGTCAGAGGAGAACTGCACCTGGGGAAAGAGAGCACTCCAGAGTTGGTATGAGAATTCTCTCTGCCAGGTGATCCTCCCGTCCTTGTCGAAAGTATAGGCGAATCCCTTGGTATGTCTATCTTCGCGCTGGGCCTCTCTGCCCTTATCAAAGTCGATGCCCGCAATTATCCTCTCTGCCCCGGGAGATACGTCCACCGAGATAAACGACAGCTCGGTTTGATCCAGAGTATACTTCCAGAGAAGTCTGCCTGCTGCAACTTCAAACAGGTAGAGATTCTTCTTGTCGACGACGGCCAAATATTCATTCTCCGGCGAGAAGGACATGGCTATGACTAATGGATCTATCTCCCTGGGATCTCCAATCGGCTTGCCTTGATGAAAGAACTTCAGATCACCATCCAAAACTGTCGCCACGTAGTCTCCGTCCGGTGAGACGGCGAACTTGTCACATGTTCCGAAATTATCTTCAGGATGCTCCGATGCATCAAACGACACCAGACCGTCTTTTGCGCTGCTGGCGAAAAAGCATCTGCAGTTTTCCGAAAAAGAGACCCCTTGGAGAAATCCCACCTTGGTGCCGAAGATCAGTTCTCCGGCCTGATTATAAAATGCTAAATGAGATTCCGGGCTTTCCCCATTGGCGGAAATCCCCACAGTCAATTTGGCTCCGTTTGAAACGTAAAATTCAGACACCTCGGGATCTTCGATTTCCCACAGCTTCTCTCCATCAGCCGAATGAAGCTCGAACCTCTCAGCCCCCAGAAAACCCACAGGCACGTCTTTGGAGTAGGTGGTTATTCCAAAAAACCCCCCGTCGTTGGAGGCAACCACCCCCTGATTCGGTTTCAGGCTCATCTGAAAAGACCTTTTCCCTTCAGGTGTTGACACCCATAGCTTCTCCCGTGACGAGGAGACCACCTTCCCGTCTAAAATGTCACCGCCAATTATCCTTCCTTCGACCGGCATCTCAAGAACCAACTCGGGTTCAAGGGCAAAACCCCATTCGAAGAGAAACAATACAAAGACGAATACAAGGTACTTTGTTGCGCTTCTCATGCGCACCTCCCGGAGGGAACGGCAAAACCCAGGATTCAGCACTTCATCCTTCTTCTATCATTAGTATAACGCAAACCGAAGAGTTGTCAAGCCTCAAATCTTCTGGGTTTTCCACCTCCCCCGGCTGAACCAATAGGTCAACACGATTCCCTTGACTATGCTGGTTGCGGTTATGGCCCACCATACCCCGCTTATTCCTATGCCCCACTGAACGGCCAGAAGATAAGCCAAAGGGATTCGGGCTAAGGAGCCTGAGATGGAGACCAGCATGGGAGGAACGGTGTTGCCCGCCCCTGCGAAGGCGCCCTCCAACACGATCTCCAGCGCCATGAACATCTGGGATAGGGCTACGATTTTGAGGTACCATATCGCGATGCCGATCACTCTCGGATCGGAGATGAAGAACGAGGCGATCTGTCTGGGGAAGGTAAAGAACATTACGGCTACAAAGCCGGTGATCAGAACCGCCAGGCCGGCCGACTGCCAGGCCGCCTGGGCCGATCTTTCCGGCTTTCCCGCTCCCAGATTCTGACCCACCAGGGTAGACGCGGCAATGGAAAAGCCCATGCATGCGTGAAAGGAGAGCGATTCCATCCGGTTGCCGATTCCTAAGGCGGCTATGGCTTCCGTCCCGAACAAGGCAACGATCTTGTTTAAGAAGAGATAAACCACGCTGAAGAGTATCCAGGCTGACGAGGCCGGAATGCCGATGCGTAAGACGCGCCAGACCATGGACAGATCCAAATTGAGGCTGGGCACAAGAGAGAACTTGAAACCCAATTTGCCTCGATTGATCAGCCATATGAAAAGCAAGACCCCCACGGTTTGAGAGATGATGCTGGCCAAGGCCGCGCCGGCGGTCTCCATTCGGGGAAAGGGGCCCACTCCGAAGATGAGAAGGGGATCCAGCACGATGTTTAAAGCCAGGCTGCCACCGATCACCAAAAGCGGGGTCTTGGTATCGCCGGCCGCCCGGAATATGGCGCTGAAAACGTCTATTAGGAAGAATCCTATGGCGCCCACGAAGATTATCCTGAGGTAGCGAATTCCCAGTTGAGTTACGTCTGGTTCGGTTCCCATCAGCAGGAAGGGCCACTTGGTGAAGAGCAGTCCTGCGATAGTTATGGCCAGAGCAAGGAATATGGCAAAAAGGTACGACTGGCGTGCGCTGAAGGCGGCCTGATCGGGCTGCTTGGCCCCGATGAACCTTGCCACCAGGGCGGTAACTCCGATTGAGATGCCCCCCACCAGTGACCAGATTATCCAGATCAAGAAAGCAGAGGAGATGACCGCCGCCAGTGGCACTGCTCCCAGCTTCCCCACCCAGAAGATATCAGCAATGGAGAAGGCGGTCTCTAGGAACATGGTGGCCACTGCCGGTCCGGCCAGGTAGAAGATGCTCCTGGTGATCGAACCTGTGGTCAGGTCTCGTTTTGGCTTAGCCTCTGGAGTCAGATGTGCCATACCTACCTCAAATATACGAAAATCCTGCGAATAAACAACTCCCCTCTTCCCCCCAAAGACGATAGCACATTCCCCTTGGGGACCCTGGTCGTTTTCTGTTGACAACCGCGCAAAGCAGATTATATTGCAGGTGGAAGGGAACAACCGAATCAAGTTGACTGCACAGGACGTGCTTCGCCCGAACCGCTGGCTTGTGTTCACTTTTTCTGGTTAGACAACGAACCGCGAAACCCGGATTTACGTTGAGACGACAGGAGTCTCAACCGATAACATTCCAGGGGCTTTTCTGACTCCGCTTCTCAAACCATAGTTTTCTGACCTTGGTAGGATAGACCTATGATAGAGAAGAAACGTTAACCAAATTTCATCGCAGGAGGAAGACATGAGCAAGAAAGCAGCATTCATCGCGATCTTGTTACTAACCTTTTTCGCGGCCACGGCTTTCGCGTCAGGAGAGAAGACTCCGAAACGCCAATCGGAGCAATCGGCGAAGGTGTCCGTAACCTATCGTCCCGTTTCAGGGACTCCCACTCAGATACTGGCAGGCGAAGTGACGCGTGACAAGGATTTTTGTAGCCTGGCTGGCACCCCGGTTTATTCGATCAGCGGCTGGTTCCAGGGGATGGAAACCTATGCCAACTATCAGAACCCGGAGGAATTCGGGTGCACCGACGTCTGGCCTTTCCAGGTGAATGAAGTGAGTTTCCTCCTGACCACTGATATGTCCGTATACTTCGACGTTCAGGGTCTTGTGTTGGATGACGCCGGAACTCCGGAGTGTCCGTTCCCGGGCGAAGGTTTATGTCAAACCCCGGTCTACGGCATGGACATTCCGGGTCCCGGGTTTTGGGAAATCACTCTTCCCATACTGGAGGCAGACATCTGCTGCGTGAACGAGCCCTATTTCGCAGCCATTTTCACTCTCGTCGCTGTCGTCCCTCCCGGACATCCGGCATCCGACGAAATCATGTCTCCCTGCCGCAGCTACATCGACCGCGGCCTGGGCTGGGAGGATCTGGTGCTTGATTATGGCTGGCCCGGCCAGATGATGCTTTACTCCAGTGGTTACACCAACCCGCAGAATCCTTGTACTGGCGACGAGGGCTGCTGTCAACTGGTGGAGTTTGACTGCGTCCCGGCCGAAGAATCGGAGTGCGACGACCTGGGCGGAGCCTGGTATCCGCCTCCTGCCACCTGCGTGGATTATCCCGACGGCCCGGCCTGCACCTATCCCTATCCTGTTACCGTGATCGTGGAACCCAACGATACCTCCATCTGGGACCAGAACTATTTTTCCGATACTCTGACGATTCAGGCAATTGATTTCCAGCCTGTGTCGAACGTGGAATATACCGTCTTTGAATATTACGACGGGGCAAACTGGCAGCCGATCGGAACCGACTACGACGGCACCACCTACATGCGTGATCCGGCCGAAACGCCCCAGCCCGGAGGCGATGGATGGCACGCCAGTTGGCATCCGGGAAGTCTGCCAGAAGGCTACTACATGATCAGAGCCACCATGGTCGCCTTTGACGGGATGTTCAGTTCGGATACTATCGTTCAATACTGGGATCCCATTCCTCCGGAGGTGGGCATAATCTATCCGCCGGTCTTCAACTTCCCTGCAGAGAGTCCCATAGACATTCAGTTCTTCACTCCAGGCGATAATGTGACGGAGATGTATGTTATCGTCTATCCCATTCCCGACTATCCGGGCCGGCGAAGGGGCGGCTCCGATTTGGAAAAATTCGACTGCATACAGGGCTACAACAAAGGGATTCCTCATCTCAACCAGTTTGACCTCTATCCCACCGGCGCCGGGGGGGTGAACCAGGGATGCGTCCCCACCTCCATAGCTGCCTGCCTGAAGTACTGGGCGCAAAACGGAAAACCATGTCTGGATAATAACGGCGCCATGAGCGCTCAAGATATGGTAAACGAGTTGGCCGGTCTTCTCGGTACCCACCCCAACACCGGCACTCCTCTGAAGAAAGAGAAGGCAGCCATAGATGCTTACATCAAGAAACACTGCGGTGAATGCGTGTTCCAGCCGACCGAACACGTCCAAGGAAAAGGCGTTACCCAAGGCCGGCTCATAAGGGAGCTCTATGAGGAGGACGAGGACGTTATCACCGGAGATAAGGACCACGTGGTGGTGGCCAACTCGTTCTGTGTACATCCCAGATTCTATCTCGATTACATGGATCCAGGGACAGGCACCGAGGTGCAGCAGGATGCCTTCAACAAAGGGCATGACGGGGATCCCCTGATCGATCTGATCATCGTCTCTCCGAAGGAGGCAACCGAGCCGGTGCCAACTGAGACCGTCGCTACCACAGACGAGGTAGAGCCGGTGCCGGAGGCGCCGCCGGGGACGTATCATTATCCCTGGCACCCCGACCCGGAGCTCTTCCCGGTTGGAACTGGATTCTTCGTGAACGTCGAGATAACCGACGGTCTGGGCCACAAGGGCTGGGATCTGGTGAAGATAGAGCTCTTCATCCGGGGAGATGCCACCGGAGACGCAATCATCGACGTTGGAGATGTGGTCTTCCTGGTCAACTATCTTTACAGGAACGGTGTCCCGCCATTTCCTGAGGACGCGGGGGATGCCAACTGCGATGGGATAGTCAATGTGGGTGACGTGGTCTATACTGTGAATTATCTCTTCAGAAACGGCGATCCGCCTGGATGTGACTAAACCCACATCAGACACTCAGCAAGACATGAGGCGCAGGTTCGGAGGCGAGCCTGCGCCGCTTTTTTTCTGCTGTCAGGGCGGGGGCTCGCCCTGCCCTTCGGTGCTGCACTTCGTCCTGAGACTCAGTATCGAAGGAAGACCCCAGGGTCGAAGGAAAGGGTTCAACCCCCGGCCTATCCCTGAGCCCGACATTATTCTCTACACAGTCTGCTGCCATCTATGCTTGACGAGTGCCGGAATTTTGTTATATTATGTAATACAGGCTAAAGATCTGCCAGTTTGTGAACTCACGGAGCAGCCAACAGACTTGTCGTTTTCATAAAGGCTTAAACTCCGGGAGAAATCGATCGAAGTATCTTAATAGGTGCCGTTTCTGATGTAGCAGCAGAAGAAAGGGGAAAGAGATGTTGAAGAGGATCGTGACGGGGGGCATGGCAGTCATATTCCTACTATCGTGCTTTAGTTTCATCTGGCCAACCCTGGGAGAATGCAGAAAGATTGACCCCAAGAAGGTTAAGAGGCTGGAGTGGATTGATCCTCTTAACCGGCAGCCGACCAGCTTTCAACAATTCCAGGCCTCGCAGCTTCGGTGGGTTCCTCTGAGGGTTAAAACCATTCAGAGATTCTCGCCTAAACCCCTTCATATCCCGAAGACAAAGGATCTCCTGGTGGCGGTAATAATCAACGCCGATCTCTATGCTCAGATTCAGGCATCAATAGATCAATACGCGCTCGATCTTGTCCATGACGGTTACACGGTGGAGCAGATCCTCTGGTCGGGCGGGGATTATGAGGATCTGCGGGATACGCTCAGACATAGATGGATCAGCTCCGGACTGGTCGGTGCCCTGCTGGTGGGGGATCTGCCCGTAGCGTGGTGTGAACTCAACGTATGGGACCCGGAGGAGTTTCCCATCGATTATTACTTCATGGAGTTGGACGGCACCTGGTCAGATTCTGACTTTGACGGACTCCTGGAAGGTCTCTCTGCAGGTTCAGGAGACGTCGGACCGGAAATATGGGTGGGAAGATTGGCAGCCTCCAGTTTAGTCTGGGGAAACGAAGCCCAGCTTGTCCAGAATTACTTCACCAAAAATCATAACTATCGGATCGGCAGTCTCTCCCTTCCTCATAGAGCTCTGTCCTTCGTGGATGATGATTGGGACTATTTCGGCGATTGTGACCTGTACTATGCTTACGGCGATGTGACCGTTATAACCGACGTCAATGAGACTATCGCCACCAACTACAAGCAGAGACTACTCGAGGAATACGAATGGGTTCACCTTTGTGCACATTCCTCCTGTTGGGCACACACGTTCAAGATCGATTACTCTGAACCGGGAGGCGGAAGCGTGTACAATTTCGAAGTTCACGCCCTCCGGCCGCATGCCCTTTTCTACAATCTCTTCGCCTGCTCTAACACAAAATTCATGGAGACCAATAATCTGGGAAACTGGTATATCTTCGTTGATGATTTCGGCCTGCTGGCAATCGGCAGCACCAAGTCCGGGAGCATGCTCGATTTCTTCTCCTTTTATCAGCCTCTGGGTCAAGGCAACAGCATTGGTGAGGCTTTCAAACAGTGGTTTGAAACCCAGGCCTGGGGTGGTTTTGAAGACTGGGAACAGGGATGGTATTTCGGAATGAACGTTTTGGGTGATCCAACCCTCACCATTGGCGTTCAGACCCAGGTAGCGCAAGCCAGCGACTCGACCGAGATGCCGGAGGGATGCGGGACCTCGGACTGGAGCGCCATGCAGGTTACCACCAACTCGTTCTCAGATGGAAGTCCGGCCATGACCAGCGACCTTTCCGGCACCATCTGGGCTACCTGGGAAACGGGGAGGGACGTGCGTTCCAACATCTACTCTAGCTCGTACGATGGCTCCTCCTGGTCCTCTGCCGGACCAGTAGTGGTTCGTCAGTACTGGGATTTCCATCCAAGTATGGCCACGGATATCCTGGGCAATGTTTGGGTTGCCTGGCAGAGCCTGACAGACAATGCCGGCTACTACCCGAATATGGACGTCAGCGTCAGCTATCACACTCCTGGTGGTTGGTCACCCCCACAGATAATAACTGCGGGGGCGGACTATGACGTAGAACCAGCTATGACCGCAGACACGCAGGGCAGAGTCTGGGTGGTGTGGAAGGGGTGGAGAACGGTCGATCAGAACGTCAATTCCAACATATTCGCCAAATACTATGACGGTTCCTGGTCGCCCCGGATGACCGTAACCGGTGACCTGCATGACGACTCGGATCCGGTGGCCGTAGGCGACCTTTTCGGCGGGCTCTGGGTGGTCTGGTCCACTAACAGAAACGGGAACTGGGATATCTACTCCATTCACTATGACCAGGGAGTTTGGTCTGAGTTGATTCCAATAACTACTGATCAGAGCGACGACCTGGCTCCAACCATAGCTTCAGACACTTCCGGAAACGTATGGGTGGCCTGGCACAGCTGGAGAGATGGCGACGCAAATGTCTACGCCAGCTATCATGACGGTTCGAGTTGGTCCTCCCTCATTCAAATTACCTTTGATTCCGGCAACGATATTATGCCCAGTCTGGCGGCAAATAATTCAGGGCAGTTGGCGCTCTCCTGGATGAGCAATAGGTGTGGGAATTGGGATGTGTTTGCCAGCTTCTACGATGGATCAAGCTGGTCCTTGCCTGAGCAGGTTACCACTGACCCAGGCAACGATTATGAGCCAGCATCTCTATTCGATGCGCTGGGAAATCCTTGCTTCATCTGGGGATCTGACAGAGACGGCGACTGGAACGTCTACTTCGCTGCTGATCAGTTCTCTCCCCCTGCTCTTGCTTATCCGGAAGATCTCTCCTATATCAACGACGATACGCCCCGGTTTGAATGGTCTACCGGTTACCGGAAAAGCGACCAGACCATTTCGCCTTCCAGTATCACTTATACCCTGCAATACTGCAAAGATGACGCTTTCCTGACCGGCGTTACAAACATACCGGATATCCCCGGTGGATTCTATGAACTCCCGGGCGGCATGAGCTTAGACGACACCACCTATTTCTGGCGGGTGCAGGCGGTGATGGAAAGTGGGGACTCCAGTGGGTATCAGACTCCTTTCATGTTCACTGTGGACACGCAGGCGCCGGAGACACCGGTGCTGGTCTATCCGGCAGACGATGCCCTGTTATGTGATACCACTCCCATTTTCCAATGGTCGTCGGCAATGTCTCTATTGAAGCCTGCGCTTGTCAAGAATGAAATCAAATCCTCCGCGCTGGTAAGATTCACGCTGCAATACTCGCCTGACAGCGAATTCACCGATGATGTGACCACAGTTGACAGCCTGGTGGACAATCTCTATACCGTTCCAGATGGACAGTCTCTTGACCCCGATACGTCCCATTACTGGAGGGTTCGGGCATTTGATCTGGCCGGGAATCAAAGCGATTTTCAGTCCCAGCCCTTGGCGTTCTCTCTGTTTATCCCAGGTGACGTTAATGATGATGAGATGATCGACGTGGGTGACGTGGTTTACTTGACCAACTACCTTTACCGTGGTGGAGCAGAACCTCAACCTCTCCAGTCAGGCTACATCAACTCTGATGATGTGATAAACGTGGGGGACGTAGTCTACCTGGTGAGCTATCTGTTCAAGGGCGGGCCGCCACCGATATGTGATTAAGCCCAACCCAGATTGCTCATAGAAGATATGGCGCAGGTTCCAAAACGAGCCCGCGCCATTTTTCTTGCCGGTAGAGGCTCGATTCATGGTTCGACAGTTCGTCGGTTCGACCTTACTCACCGCCCTGAGCCCATCGAAGGACAAGCTCACCGTTCTGTTTTCGACCCTGCACTTCGTCTCCCGCCAAAGGCGGGATATCGAAGGAAGGCTCAAGCAGACGCTTGCCCCCGGACGAGCCCGTCTGGGCGTCTGGGCAGACCCGAAGGGAGCGAAGTCGAAGGATCGAGCCCGTCTTCGCGTTAGCATCCGGCGCCACCGGCGAGACGACGAAGCAATCCCTTAACCTGGACTTAAGGGACACCAGGATTGAACCCAGTTGGTTGCATTGAGGACGCAAGCCCCCAAATCACTCAGCTATTTTGGAGATTAGAAGCTCGCGCCGAAAAAGAAGAGAACTAGGGTCATACTCATTACAGGATCAACCTTAGAGAATCGGACTTAGCCTGCTAAAGCCGAGGGTAGACACACCGATAAGTTAAATTGAAAGGAAAGCGTCGGGTTTTCAAAAACGTTTTTCTCTCATCGCCTGATCGACACGCCCTAACGTCGAATCGTCCTTTATCCAGGGGGGGCTATGGAAAAAGTCAAGAGTTTCGTCTTCAAACATTTTGAGGAGATCCTAATCCTCGCCATATCTCTGATCGTTGTATCCGCAAGCTTCTTCCTATTTCGCCAGCTGGCTTTTCTGAACTTTTATTATCTTCCTGTTCTGGTTTCCGGTTACGTTCTGGGCAGGAGGATGTCTGTCCTCACCTCGGTGTTCTGTGTGGCCCTGATTGCCTTCACCGCTGTCAACAGCCCTCACATTTTCCAGGGCAAAACCGGCGGGCTCCTTCTGGTCAGCGATTTAATGTTGTGGGGAGGATTCTTGATCTTGGCCGGCTACGTGGTAGGCACTCTTTATGAGCAGAAGGAAAAGAAGATTCATGAGTTGAAGAACGCCTATGTGGGGGTTCTGGAGATCCTGACTAAATATCTTGAATCTTACGATAAATACACCAGAAGTCACTCCCTTCGAGTGGCGGATTACGCCACCAACCTTGCCATCGCCATGGAGCTGCCTCGAAATCAGGTGGAGAACATAAAGGTCGCCGCATTACTGCACGACATTGGGAAGATCGAGATCAGCTCCGACCTGATCAAGAAAGCCGCCGCCCTGACGGATGAAGAGAAGAAAGAGGTGGATGCTCACGCCCAAAAAGGAAAGGAGCTTCTCTCCATGGTGGGAGGGGTGCTTAAGGAGGCCATGCCCATAGTGGAAGCCCATCACAGCTATTTTGTGGAAGTCGGCTCACCGGAAAAAAGACCGGGCAAACACATTCCACTCGGCGCAAGAGTGCTTGCGGTAGCAGACGCTTTTGACGCCATGGTGACTGACCGGCCCTATCGCAAGGGCAAGACTCATTGGGAAGCTTTGGAGGAGTTGGACCGTTGTGCCGGCACGCAATTCGACCCCAAGGTGGTGGAAGCGTTTAAACGCGTCTATGCTGAGCAAGCATATGCCGAGAAACCGGAAGCGATGCAGGTCTGATTTCGGTCAAACAAGTTTGTTTTGTTGGGGCGGGGGTTCAACCTCCGCCCCTTCTTTGTGGTCCGACGGTTCCGCTAAACTGGCTATCTTGGGCAAAGCCGAAGAGGAGAGTTGTTCAGTTCCTCCAAGGGCGGACAGGGGCCCGCCCTGAATGCTTGCCCTGCCCTTCGGTGCTGCCTCGCACTGCCCAGACGCCCAGCCGGGCCCGTCTGGGGGCACCCGTATGGGTGAGGGCGCTTCCTTCGATATCCCGCCTGTGGCGGGAGACGAAGTGCGGCACGAAGTGAGACCCCAGGGTCGAAGGAAAGGGTACAAGCCCTGTCCGATCGCGAGGAGGACACCGGGATTCTTTTCCGGTGTTTTCTTTTATTATGCAGTCTTGAATCTCCTCCCTCAGTCGTAGGGACAGCCCTTGTGGCTGTCCTCGCTTGGGTTCGGACGAGGACGAGCCCTGTCCCTACGGATAATCTCACCGTGAAATGACCCTTGTTGAGATCAGCTTCAGGTCAGGGGGAAGGGTTCATCCTGCCCTTCGGTCCTGCACTTCGTCCTGAGACTCAGTATCGAAGGAAGACCTCAGGGTCGAAGGAAAGGATTTCCCTCGATCCTGAGATCTTCGGGATCGAAGGACACCCTGAAGGGTACCCCTGACCAAAGTGCGACAATGGCATAAACCAGAACCTAACTTAAGTTAGGTTCTGCCACTCTCATCTGAGCTTTTAAAAGTCGTATCCGAAGCTAAAGTAGAATTTATCCCACTTGTTCGTGGCCACGCCATAGCTGAATTGCAGGGGACCAAGAGGAGTATCCAGCGCCAGGGTGCTGCCAAAGGCATGCTTTAGCCTTTTAAGCTTGATGCTTTCCAGCTTAGTCCACACCTCTCCCATATCGTAGCGCAGTGTCCAGTATAAGCGGTGGAAGAACTTAAATCGCAGCCCCAGACTTCCCACAAACATCTTGTCGCCCTTCAACTCCTCATCGAACAGGCCATAGAAATCATGGGAGCCCCCCAAGGTGAACTTCTCGCTCACTGGTACCGTGCCATCCGAGATGCCCACGGCTATCTTGGGATGGAAGTTGACCCTGCGGTGAAGGGGGAAGTAAGACTCCAGCGAGGTGAAGACTTTGCGGTAGACTTTGTCACCGCCCAGAATGTCGCCTGCCAACTCCACGTACAGATGATGATACTTTCCCTGGTGAGGGAAAGGATATTTGTCGAAGGTGTCCACCAGCGACCTGATGATAAAGCTCCGGATGTTGTATTCGTCTTCGGAAGTGCCCTGGTCGATTTTCACCTTCTCCGCTTTGGTCTCCACCGATATGATCCCCAGTCTGGAGATGTGTTGCCCCAACGAGAAATCTGCCCCGAACCGTTGTTGGGAGAACTCACCTATTTTCTCGTGATCCTCGAACAGCTTCCTGCGATCGTCGCGATAGAAGATATTGAGTTTGTAGGTCAGGTAGGTTTTGAATATGCGGTCAGCCTTGAAGCTCAACCTGTAAATCTGCTTTCGTTCGCCGTACCGGGCGTGGGTGGTGACCCGGTTTCCCACACCAAAGACGTTGGCATCCACAAACTGCAGGAATCCCTCGGTCTGGTACTCATCATCATAGTGCGCACCGACTCTGATGAGACTGAATCTCTTCTCCTTGACCTTCAGCTTGAGCACGATTTCCTCACTGCTGGGGTGAGTGGAGAAGCTGACCTTCTCGAACAGATCGGTACTGTGAATGTTGGAAATACCGGAATTGACCTTGTGCCAGTTGAAAGGTTCGCCTGCCTTCTGGGGGAAGTTTCTCATCACCATCCAGTTTCGGGTTCGCCTGTTTCCGGAAAGGTCGATGCGAGAGATCACCCCTTCATTTATCTTCACCTTCAGACCAGCAGAGGTAGAATCATAGTCCGCATCCTCGACGTGGGCCAGACTGTATCCGTCCCCATGGTAAATTGCCGCGGTCGAATCCAGAATCCGTTGCACATCATTATGGTTGAACACCTCCATGGGGTGAAAGTCGACCCGCTGGAAAAGGATGGAGTCGGGGTATATGGTATTGTTTTGAAAAGAAAGCTCTTTCAATGGAGGATTTTCTGTCAGCCAGAAGCACAGAGAATACTCGTCCGAACCTATGGTCTTGAGCCAGGCACGGACGTCGGAAAAGTGGCCGCAAGCGTACATCTTTTCTAACTCGGATTTGATTTGATCCAGGGTGACGGTGCTTTCGGGTCTGATTCTTGTGAGTTCCCGGATGAAGTCAGTCTCGATTTTATCATTACCCTGAAAATCCAGTTCACATATCTTAAACTCAGGAGAGTTGTATTCTGACCCCCCGGGATTGGCCTCGGAGATGATCGTTCTTATTTTAGAAATCAGGCTTTCTGCGGTGGCTTCTCCTGCGGCGATAAGCTCGGCTAACCGGTCAAAATCCATGGAGGAGAACTCGGAAATGCCTGGGGTGATTCCAAGATCAGCCTTGCCCAGTTCCTCTCTCTGTCTTGGCAGCGACATGATGCTGGTAGCCTGGTTGGCCACGTCCAGTGGGGTTTTGATCCTGTCCGCGGGTAAGAGGGGGGAGACGGTATTGACCGCGATGACCACGTCCGCCCCCATCTCCTTGGCCACGTCCACCGGTATGGGATCCACCAATCCCCCGTCTACCAGTAGCCTTTCTCCCGACTCCACCGGGCTGATGGCTAAGGGGATGGCCATGGTGGCCCTCAGCGCTTCTGCCAGATCACCCGAATCAAGAATCACCCTCTCCCCGGTCACCAAATCTGTGGTCACGGCCCGGAAGGGAATCCTCAGATTGTCGAAGCTGGAGTAGGGTTTCTTGAACCATCTTGACGTCAAACTGGCCCGCATGCATAGATTGGTGAAAAGATTGGTCAGCTTCTGACCCGAGGTGAGAGCGGTAGGAATATATGGCTTCAGCCCATCCAGGCGAAACTGAAAAAGTGAACCCTCCTTCTCCTCTCTCTGGGAAAGAAAGAGGGAGAGACGCGGAGGCGTATCGGTCAACAGGTCGTTCCAGTCGATATCCTTGGCGATTTCCTCCAACTCCTGGGCCGAGTATCCCGCCGCATACAGCCCGCCTAAGATTCCTCCCATGCTGGTGCCGGCGATAAAATCTATGGGAATCTCCTCTCTTTCGAGAACCTTCAATATCCCTATCTGCGCCAGCCCCCTGGCTCCCCCTCCAGATAGAGCCAGACCAACCTTAGGTCTTCTGGTGGCTATCTCCAGAGGGAAGGAGACTTCCCTTCCCGAGCGCTTGAGAAAATCCAGGTGAATCTCTATGCTGTCCTTTTCGAGGGCGAACTCCGGCGCTGCCGAAGAATGATGGCGCCAGCCCAGAACAACACACAAAACCCCGATTAAAATTGTCTTCGAAAGTCTCATGGCCTCACCGTGCAAAATATGGACATTTGAACTTGGAAAAGCAAGACAAATGTAGGAAAGGTATTCGCATTCTGGCGGTTCCGCATGGGGGAGTCTTCATGGTTCCCTGGCTAAGCCGTTGGGGCCTGGCTGCGCGAATCAAGGTCACATTCATCCCTGGTCTGATATGGCGGAGGAATCTGTCGAGCCTGCTATTTCCGGCTTGCTTTTTGACCCGATATTTGCTATCAAGTGGTCGCCCGAAACATCAGCGTTGCACATCAAGTATTGGAAAAGTGTATTAACCCGGTGAAGCCGGCTCTGGAGACCTCAGGTATTCTGAGAAGCATCGCCGGTATTGGAGAACTTTCAAAGGAAAAAGTCTCTCCTGGTGAACCTAAAGAATCATAGAGGGTGCAAACTGCCTTTACCCGATAACAGCAGGCTATTCTCAAGGATTGCCGCCACATACGATTTCTTAAATCATCTCCTCAGCTTGAATATCGACAAGAGATGGCGAAGAGAGCTGGTCAGGTGTGCTGGTGCAAAACCTGGAGACAGAATACTCGACATTTGTACCGGCACCGGTGACGTGGCTATCCGGTTTGCTCAGAATAATGAGGCGGCTGAGATCGTGGGCATTGATCTCTCGGAGGAGATGCTTCGAATAGCAGCTCACAAGATACGAAGCAACGGGAGTGGCGGGAAAGTGAGGTTGCTTAAGGGGGATGCCCTGAATCTTCCATTCGATGACGACCATTTCGACATTGTCACCATCGCATTTGGCTTGAGAAACGTCGGTCATCACCGGAAGGGAATCTGTGAAATGGTGAGGGTCCTGAAAAAAGGCGGGCAACTGTTGATACTCGAGTTCTCCCCTCCCCGCAGCGATCTCTTCGGAATCTGGTACAGGTTGTGCCTCAACACGATCATTCCTGCAGTTGGAGGAGTAATATCGGGTTCGACCAGGGCTTATCGATATCTATCTTCATCAATTGCCGGCTTTCCTGGGCCAGATGAAATCATAACGCTAATGGAAACAGGGGGATTGAAGAAACTCCAGGCACAAAGGCTCACCCGTGGGATAGCCTACGTGTATCGAGGTGAGAAATGATTAGTATGTCTTGGCTGGTTACCGCGTCCATACTGACAACCTTTTCAGCGGCTTACTTTAGAACACAATCTTACCACGGCCCGACACTATCTGCAGCGGGCAACTGGTGATTGGGGATGGTTTCAACATGAAGTTCTGCTCCAAAGGAGTTGCTAAAGAATAGGCTGGTGTGAAGCACTCATGCTAATATGCGATTCTCTATGTTTATGTTCCAAAGAAAACCGACAGATTCTTTGAACTCACCCCCTTTTGTTCCCCCTCTCTTGCGAAGAGAGGGGGAAAGGGGGTGAGTTTTCGCCAGGCCATGCTGCCTAAGTTGAGAAGACACCTTCTCTTGTCAAAAACTATGCCAACTAAATTGGAGAAGAGCCCAACATGAGACCGGGAGCACGATAGGAAATGGAAATACAGCTGCTTAAGGACATCGTTATCATAGTCGGACTATCGATTTTTGTTATCTACATATGTCATAGAATTCGAGTGCCCGCAATCGTGGGGTTCCTCTTTACCGGGATATTGGCAGGACCTCATGGGCTGGGATTGGTAAAGGCGGTTCACGAAGTCGAGATTCTGGCTGAGATCGGCGTGGTGTTGCTGCTTTTCACTATTGGAATCGAGTTCTCACTTAGGAACCTATCGCTGATCAAGAGATCAATCCTGGTAGGCGGCTCGCTTCAGGTCCTGCTAACCATTTTGGCTGCTTTTGTCATAGCCAGGCAAATAGGTCAACCCGCTGGGGAATCTATCTTCATTGGATTTCTCATATCCCTCAGCAGCACGGCCATTGTGCTCAAACTCATGCAGGAAAGGGCTGAAGTCGATAGCCCCCACGGACGAACAGCTCTTGCCGTCTTAATCTTCCAGGATGTCATTATTGTTCCAATGATATTGGTCACGCCTCTACTGGCTGGAGCGACAGGGGATTTGGGGAAATCCCTCTTCGCTCTTGTGGCCAAAGGGATTGGTATCATTCTGTTGGTGATGCTGAGTGCCAAATGGATTGTGCCACAGGTATTGCATCAGGTCGCCCGGACGCGAAGCCGGGAACTTTTCTTGTTGAGCGTTGTGGTAATATGCCTCGCAGTTGCCTGGCTGACTTCCAGTGCCGGACTTTCCCTTGCTCTGGGGGCATTTTTAGCAGGATTGATCATTTCTGAATCTGAATACAGTCATCAGGCATTCGGCAATATTCTGCCCTTCCGGGATCTCTTTATAAGTTTCTTTTTTGTCTCCATTGGCATGCTGTTAGACCTTGGTTTTCTTTTCCGGCAGCCCATGCTCATTGCGCTGATCGCTTTGGGCGTTTTAGCCTTAAAAACCATCATAGCCGGCTCTGTAACCGTCTTATTGGGATTTCCACTTCGAACTACGATCTTGGTGGGGTTCGCGCTCAGTCAGGTTGGCGAATTCTCTTTCATTCTGTCCAAGACCGGTGTTGAACATGATCTCCTTGGTGCAAACGTTTTTCAGACCTTTCTGGCTGTATCTGTGCTCACCATGGCGGCGACCCCGTTCGTGATTGCCCTGGCGCCTGGCATGGCGGATTTCATCTTACGGCTGCCGCTGCCCGGAAGACTGAAATCGGGCTTCTATCCCGAAACCCAGAGGAAGGTCACGGCCAAGAAAGATCATCTCATTATCATTGGCTTCGGAGTGAACGGTAGAAATGTGGCCCGAGTGGCCAGAGCAGCCGGCATTCCCTATGTGGTGATCGAAATGAATCCCGATACGGTAAGGAGCGAACAAGCAAAGGGTGAGCCGATTTATTATGGCGATGCAACCCAGGAGGCGGTGCTTCAGCACGCACATATCAAGAACGCAATGGTCATGATTGTGGCAATCGCCGACCCTGCCGCCGCCCGCAGAATTACCGAAATCTCCCGGAGACTCAATCCAAAGGCCCACATGATCGTGCGAACTCGCTATCTCCAGGAAATGAAACCCCTATATGAGTTAGGGGCCACTGAGGTTATTCCGGAGGAGTTTGAGACCTCAGTGGAGATCTTCTCTAGGGTCCTGGCGAAATATCTTGTCCCCAGAGACGAAATTGAGAAGCTTGTGGCTGAAGTGCGCTCAGACGGTTACCAGATGTTTCGAAGTCTTTCCAGAGAGTCGGTATCTTTTTCCGGTTTGAAACTTCAGCTTCCGGATGTTCAGGTCTGTGTTGTTCGAGTTGATGAAGCATCACCTCTAGCTGGAAAATCGTTGGCTCAAATTGAGTTGAGGAAGAAATACGAAGTTGCCGTTCTGGCGATACGTCGAGACTCAAGAATATTGACCAGCCCTGACGGGGAGATGCTGTTGGCTGCCAACGATGTGCTTTTTGTCCTGGGGCCCCCGGATAAAATCGCCCTAGTCGCGAACTTGTTTCGAAGTCCAAAAGAGAAAGGGAAGGCACAGTGTGACTAACAGGAAGTCATCAGATGTCCTTCAGCCCGCGGGTTCATGACAAGCCCCTGGAAAGGGCGGGTACAGAAAACCTCCAAAGTTCGGGCGGCCCATTGTCACTCTTAACCGGGCAGAGGCTCTCTTCGATTCCTTCCCCGGCCCATGAAAAGTTCAGGGCAGTGGGGAAAGGTGAATTGCCAAAGGGGGTTCCGATTGCAGGACAGGAAATGAACGAGAAAAACGGTTTTGGTGTCGACCCAAAAGACCGCCGCTTAATACAAAGAAGGTGACAAAATGCCAAGAATTGAAACTCGCAATATGGACCTGACCACTGAATACTTCGTGGGAACCTGCACCCACGTAAATGAATCGGAAGAGGCTGACGCCTGCGGCAAGAGACGGGTTAGCTGGTTTCGAAACATGTATGAAAAGGGGCTGCGGGTAAAGGTAGCTCTTCTTGGTGAGAAACCAATAGGATTCCTGTATGCCATGCCGATTGAGGTCTGCCCCTGGGGACCTCTGGGCAAAGACCTCTTGGCCGTTCCCTGCCTCTTCGTGCTGAACGAACAGAAGGGGA
Source organism: Candidatus Zixiibacteriota bacterium (assembly GCA_049679185.1). Taxonomy (GTDB): domain Bacteria; phylum Zixibacteria; class MSB-5A5; order MSB-5A5; family SM1-73; genus SM23-73-3. The sequence goes on along the minus strand of JBAUFO010000079.1, from coordinate 1,681 downwards.
AAGGTGCGGGATCAGCTCTGATCGCAGAGGCCGAGAAAGAGGCCCGGCGTCAGGGCAAAAAGGGCATTGCGACCATGGGATACTATCACGACTTCTGGTTCATGCCGGCGGGGTTCTTCGAGAAGTGTGGATTCTCAGCAATGGGAAAATCCCGGGAGGTGACATCCGAGGGCGAAAAAGAGTACTTGAGCAAAGAGGCAATACTCTGGAAGGTCTTCGATTCCTCAGCCGAGCCCCCTGAATTTCTCAAGCCGAATTATCAATTCGAGCCAATATCCGGCAAAATCGTGGTTGACCTTTTCTTCAACGTTTTCTGCGGGACGAGTAACGGAGAAGCTCAGCGTGTCCGAGAAGTCGTTGCCGAGTTTGGCGACTCGGTCGTGCTCAATGAATACTCTGCTGACGATCCAGCCATTCTCCGCAGGTATCAACTTCCCCGCGGGATCTTCATCAATGGCAAGGAAATAGGCTGGGGATACGAAGCCCCCAGGGACGGCATAAGGAAGGCTATCTCCCAGGCTCTGTACAAAGACTAACCCACAGATATCCGCAGGCCGGAGATGTGACAGATCGGAGGGAAGAAATATGGTTGACAGAGAGATAGAGAAATTCCAGAAAGAGAGAGAACGACTGAACCGGATAGTCATGAAATACGGCGGCACCAGCATCAAAAGATTCTTCAGTATCGATTCGCAGGTGTATCGCGAAGGTGCATTGCCGGTCAAGACAAAGGAGCTATTGGGCCTGGTCTCTTCGCTGGTGTTAAGGTGCGATGATTGCGTGAAATACCATATCATCCGCTGCCACGAAGAGGGCTTGAACGATGACGAACTTGACGAGGCCCTGGCTATAGCCCTGGTGGTGGGCGGCTCCATCACCATACCCCATCTGAGAAGAGCCTTCGAGGCATGGGATGAATTGAGGGTGTCGGAGAATCCCGCCGGATGAGGGAGCCGGCATGATTCCCAAAACACCTGAGCGACAAACCAAAGAGAGCTAATGAAGCATATCTTGCGATGTCACGACTTCCTCAAAGACGATATCATCAGAGGAGATAACTGCTACCTGTATGACAGGGATAACAACAGATATGTCGACTTTGAGTCCGGCGTGTGGTGTGCGGTAGTTGGGCATGCAAATCCGAGAGTAAATAGAAGGATGACGGAGCAAATCAGCAAGTTGACTCATCTGGGGCCCGGATATACCAATCACCTGGCCGAAGAAGCGGCTCTGAGCCTGCTTGAGACTCTCCCCGTCAAGGATGGAAAATGCGTGTTTTTAAGCTCTGGAAGTGAGGCAGTAGAGTTCGGCATCACTGCGGCGAAGTTGGCTACCGGAAAGAAACTCATGTTGACCTTGTCGGAATCGTATCTCGGTGCCTACGGTTCAGCAGGCAGGAAAACGGAGGATTGGACAACAATTGATTTTGATGATTGTTTCAGGTGTGAAGAGACCGAATGCCTCTTAAGCTGCAAGAATCTTGAAGAACTCAACTTTGATAAAACGGCCGCATTCGTATTCGAGCCCGGAAGCTCTTTCGGAAAGGTCAAATTTGCCTCGAAGAAGCTAATCCGATTGCTCGCCGAAGAAACCAGAAACTCCGGTGGGTTACTGGTTGTAGATGAGGTGACCACCGGCTTCGGGCGGACGGGTAAATGGCATGGCTTCAACCACTATGATC
>JBAUFO010000078.1:0-9901 GCA_049679185.1 Candidatus Zixiibacteriota bacterium | reverse complement strand
AACCAGCTCCTTCTGCTTTCTCCTCTGGGCATATCTCTCATTGTGTTCTTCGTTTTCTTCAAGATCAAGTACAAGGAGTTTAGAGATAGGCTGCTCAATTTCCTCATTCTTGGCACCTCTTTCGCGTTAGTCTATCTTTTCGCGTTCAACTTCACCCTGGGGAGCGCGGACTGGGATTTGAGGTCGATGCCCGCTCCGTTCATCGGCTTGTTGGGGATACTTCTTTTCCTTAGGTGGGGTGAAAAACTGTCCGCTGTCCACCGTCCATCGTCCGCAGATCAAGGCCCCTCAAGTGTTGACCAGCGCAGGTCAAAGGAGACTCGCGTGATGGGCTCAGGTCTCGCAAAACGATTCCGGGCCTGGGGGGTGATCTTCATCTGGTTCTCCCTCTTTCACACCATCCCCTGGGTCATGATCAACGCCCACAATCAACGATCTCTTGACCGCTACCTGCTGATTCAGGAGAACGATCCTCATCCGGTGGACGAAACCGGCTACAATCTGTTCAAGATAGCCAGGATCTTAAAGTGGGCGGAATTACCGGACGAAATACCGAAGATGTACGAAAGAGCCATTGAGAGAAACGCCTATGATACGCTCAGCTATTTCAACCTGGCCGCCCATTATCACCAGAATGAGCTGTACGATCAGGCCGTTCCTGTCCTGGATACTCTGCTCAAGGTGGATACAGCCTATCCCAAGGCCAACTGGATGATGGGAAATATCTACGTGAAGTGGAAAGAGTACGCCAAGGCTCTCCCCTATCTGGAAAAAGCTCACCCGTTACTGGCAGACAACACCGACTTTCTCTATGAACTGGGCGCGTCTTACTTTCAGACAGAGGAAATTCAGAAAGCCGGACAAATTGCCGTGGACATTTTGGAATTGGATCCTGGTTACGTAGACGGATATCACCTTCTGGGGTCGGCATACGCCAAACTGGGTGATCTTAAGCAGGCCAAGGAGGCCTGGGAACATGTTCTGACTCTCGAGCCCACCGATTCTATCGCCATCAATAATCTGAAGGAACTTGAGAGGTTTCTCAAAGAGTAGTCCGCTGCCTCTAATCTTTGTCTTGCTTTTTCTTCCTCCACCACTGCAGCCTCTTCTTGATCTCCTTTTCGAAGCCGAAATCAGTTGGATGGTAGTATTTGCGGTTTTTGAGATTCTCGGGAAGGTACACTTCATCCACGAAATGATCTGGATGATCGTGCGGATACTTGTAATCCTTCCCATATCCCAAGTCCTTCATCAACCGGGTGGGGGCATTGCGGATATGCAGGGGAACCGGCAGGGCTTGGGTTTTTTGAATGTCGTCCTGCACTAAATTGAATGCTTTGTAAATTGAGTTGCTCTTGGGTGCGGTGGCTAAATATACCGCCGCCTGAGCTATGGAGAGCTCTCCTTCCGGCGAACCCAGAAAGTGATAAGCCTCCTTAGCGGCGATGGCGACCTGAAGCGCCAGCGGGTCGGCATTTCCGATATCTTCGGAGGCAAATCGAACCATCCTGCGGGCAACAAAGAGAGGATCCTCACCCCCGGCCAGCATCCTCCCCAGCCAGTACAGGGCTGCGTCGGGATCAGATCCCCTTAGGCTTTTGTGGAAGGCCGAGATTATGTTGTAATGCTCCTCACCCCCTTTGTCGTAGACCAAGGCCTTCTTCTGCATGGTCTCCTGGGCAATCTTCAGCGTGATTCTGCGTTTTTTATCTTTATCCGGATGAGTGGTCAGCGCGGCGAACTCAAGGGTGGAGAGAGCCACGCGGGCGTCACCGTTGGCCATCTGCGTGATATAATCTTTAGCCTCCTTTTCCAGTTCCACGTTCAAGTCTCGCAGCCCGGTCTTCTTATCCTCCAGAGCCCGGTGGACTATGATCTTCAGGTCTTCCTCGGTTAAGGGATTCAGAGTATAGACCTTGGCCCGGGAGAGAAGCGCCGAGATGACCTCAAAGGAGGGGTTCTCGGTGGTGGCGCCGATTAAGATGATATTCCCTTTCTCCACATGAGGAAGAAAAGCATCCTGCTGAGCCTTGTTGAAACGGTGAACCTCGTCCACGAACAGGATGGTCTTCCGGTTGTACAGCTGTTTCATCCTGGCCGCTTCGTTCATCACTGCCTTTATCTCCTTGATGCCGGAGAGGACTGCGGAGAAGGAGATGAAATGAGCCCCGGTAGCGTTGGCGATTATGCGGGCCAACGTCGTCTTGCCGGTACCGGGCGGACCCCAGAAGATGGCCGACTGCATCTTATCTTCCTCGATGGCTCTTCGCAGGACCGAACCCTTACCCAGAATATGCTTCTGCCCCACAAACTCCTCTAAGGACTCGGGCCGCATCCTGTCGGCCAGCGGCGTCTCGGACATCCCTTTTGACTTTTTCCCTTTCTCAAACAGATCCATGAGATTCGATTCCTGTCGAGGTGAATCTTCCCTTCGGATTCCTCAGGGCGCTGAGTCTTCGAACCTGAGCTCAAGCAGACGCTTGCCCGTCTGGGCAGACCGAAGGGCAAAGTCGAACCACAGATTCATCCTGCAGAATGCGGCACGAATGTGCGAATCCGCCGTTACGTTTAAATCATAACAAAAAACCGGCTTTAGTCAACCGCTATCTGAAAAAGAGCCCTTTTGAAAGGTCGCTTACTGCGGATTGCGTATTTAGAAGCTGCACAAATCTAAGAGTCACCAGAGTCCCCGATCTCTGAGTCCCGAGGCGTTCTGTCCGTCTAATCCGTTCACTGCCTTAGCAAAGCCAACTTTTCCGTCTACCCCGCTAAAGATATGAGAAATCGACCCGACAAGAATAATGAATGGAAATTGCAGGAGTTCCGGCGATCGAGTTGGATTAGGACAGCGAGGATTCCGGTTTCCATCATTTCCTTGGGTGACCGAGGATAAGTAGAAATTCTGGATTGCGAACTAAGATTGGGGACGGTCTAATCTGCTCGCGACGGGCAGATGATGCTGATTGTACCCCAATCTTTTTTTTGGAGAATTTTCGCATATCCTTTAAGCTTCGAAATGAAAAGAGAGCGGCAATGAAAACCATATGCGAAAGAGGGGGCATGAGAAAAATCAAAAATCTGGCGGCTTGCCTGGTAGTGATCGGATCTGTCTTCGGATTAATCGGGCTGGCTATTGCAGCAAACACAGCTCAGCAGACGGTCACTTTCCAGGTGGATGCAATCGACGAGATTTCAGTCAGCGGCAACCCGGCAAACCTGGCGGTGAGCACCGCCACGGCTGGTTCTCAACCGGATGATGATACGGATAATTCGACCTCCTGGGCGGTGACAACCAACGGGACGAACAAGAAGATGACCGGGGATATCAATGCTAACATGCCTGCCAACGTTACCCTGCAAATCAACTTGACTGCTCCCACCGGTGGCTCAAGCAGCGGCGACCAGGCTCTCTCCACCACCGCTGCGGATCTGGTGACCGTCATCACGCAGCTGGCGGAGAGCGGTCTGACAATAGCCTATACTCTATCGGCCACCATAGACGCTGGCGTGGTCGCGCAGGACACAAGAACGGTAACCCTTACCTTGACAGACGGTTAGTGCACAGGATTTAAGATAGATGTTGGTAAACGCGGGGCGGCCGGGTTTTCCGACCGCCCCAAGCCTCGTTCTAATGGGAAGAGCATTTTTTTTCTTAAGCTTTCTTCTGCTGTTTGTGACCACGGCGGAATCGATTGATATAGCCGCAACTGGCGGGTGGAGTGAAACGGTCGATCAGCTCGATCTGGTGTCGGGGGCGGGAAGTCAACTGGTCGACACCTACGAAAGCGCGACCACCGCTACGGTTATCGACATCACCAACACCATTGATAAGAAGGATGCCTGGCGAGTGGATGTCAGGAGAGTCGATGGCGGAGGTTGGCTCGGAGATTTCACGCTCTACGTAAAGAGAACCTCAGATGGAAATGGTCAGGGCTCTGTTATTTCGGGGGGCCTTTCTTACATTGAAATCACGACAACAGATAGTGAGTTTTACTCCGGGGAAGGGGCACTATGGAATGTTGATGTGCAATACCAGCTAACCGGCATGTCGATAAGCGTTGTGCCGACTAACTACAGTACAACCATCGTCTTTACTGTAATTGACATTTAACCAGGGGGAGAGATGAAAAAGATCATTTGCTTTTTTGTGTTTTTCGTCGTTCTCGCAGACTTGTGTTCTGCCGGGGTATCAGTTATCGGAGGGCTAACGCGAGAAAAGTCGGTTCAGCCCGGAGAGAAGTTTGAGGGAACCATCAACCTGCAGAATACGGGAGAAACTCCCTGCCAGGTAACTGCTTATCAGACCGATTACCTTTTCTATGCGGACGGAAGTAACCTCTACGGTGAGCCGGGATCCACAGCTCGTTCCAACGCGGACTGGTTTACCATCAGTCCAAAGCGGCTTACCATCCCTCCCGGAGAGGCGGCTTCGGTCCACTATTCCGGTCAGGTGCCGGAGATCAGGGAACTGGCTTCCATCAGCGACGACCTACAGTTACTCGACAACCCGAACTTGGTCGGGTCGTACTGGAGCATGGTGATGGTAGAGCCTGTACCGGAAACGGATCTTGAGGCCGTGGAGGGCGAGGCAGGGAAGGTAACATTCGGCATCCAAACCAAGGTACGCTACGGGATACAGATTATCACCAATATCGGCGACACCGGAGTTCGCAATATCAAGTTCTTGGACAAGAGACTGGCTAACCGGGAGGGGCAAATCACTCTCCAGCTGGAGGTCGAGAATATCGGGGAAAGATGGCTCTCGCCGACCGTCTGGGTAGAGCTCTACGACGACGGCGGGATGCAGGTGGGACGATTTGAGGGCGGCAAGAAGCGAATCTATCCCGACTGTTCTGTAAGTCATGAGGTGGACTTAAGCGGGGTCCCCAAAGGGAACTATAAGGCTCTGGTGGTGCTGGATAACGGAGATGAATACATATTTGGCGCTAAGTATGATCTTGGAATCGAATGATGAAGAAGCTCTTGATCTTCCTCTCTTGTTTCCTTCCTCTTTCGTTTCCCCATTGCTTGGCTCAGGACAAAGGTCATGGAGTTGAAGTAAGATCGACTTCCCCTGAACTCTTGGAAATCGAGCCGGGCAAGATCGTCAGTGCAAGCTTCTTAGTCTCCAACCGGACCTGGGACGAAGAGGAGTTCTACGAGAAGCTCACCCTCCCTGTGGGCTGGCAGGAAATCGTCTCCGACGATCTCCCCTTCAAGCTCAAGTCGGGAGAACAACGAGTCAGGATATTTGCCTTCCTGGTCCCTCTAACCTCCCCGGCAGGCCGATACTCCATAGGCTACTCGGTTCGAAGCCAGAGGGATTATTCCGTCACAGACGAAGACACTCTGTCGGTGGTGGTCGTTCCCGTGGTGAAGCTGGAGATAGTCGTTGAGGATAGGCCGGAGGCGGTGATTGCCGGAGAGGCCTACGTCGTGAAGCTGCGCCTGCTCAACCGAGGCAACAGCAAGACCGACGTGAAACTCCGGATAGAATCAAGCCCTGATTACGCGCTGGAAATGGAACCGCCTGAGGCAGCTTTGGAAGCGGGGGAGCAGCAGACAATAAGAATCGAAGTGAAGACAGATGAGGAGATAAAGCAGAAACTCACACAGATTCTAAGAATCCAAGCTGAGGCGGAAGAACCAAGAGATACGGTAGTGTCGGTTGGGCAAACGGTTGCGGTCGAGATTATCCCAAAGGTCACCGGAAAGCTCGATCCCTATCACCGGCTGCCTGTGCAGATAGGACTGATTGCCGCCGGCCAGGATGAGACGGGTGGTTTTCAGGTTGAGCTATCAGGTCGAGGCAGTTTGGATGAAGAGGGTAAGAGAAAGGTCGATTTTCTGTTTCGCGGCCCTGACATTCAAGACAAGGGCACGCGGGGAAAAAGAGACGAGTACCGGGTCAGCTACAGCCGTGAGAACCTGGTCCTCCACGGGGGTGACAGAAGCTACTCCCTTTCCCCGTTGACGGAGAGATTCCGCTATGGGAGGGGACTTGAGGCAAACGTGAGTCGGGGAAAGTTCCGATTCGGGGCTTTCTATATGGAGGGTAGATGGCAAAAGCCCAGGGAAAAGGAGCTGGGGACTCATTTGGCCTATAAGTTCCATGAGCGACTTCATATAAGGGGAAACTTCCTGGGAAAGAGCAAACAGTCCAGCCGGTCGGTCAGCGGATATGATGATGAGATCCTCAGCATCCTGGCACGGGTTAAGCCGGATGAAACCGTCACTCTTGACCTGGAGTACGGACTCAGCGACTGCGAGAGAGATGGTAGAGTCAAAGACGCAGCCTATCGGATAAACCTTCAGGGGCAGGCCGACGGGGTCTCGTATACCTTTGAAAAGACGTATGCCGGGCCGCAGTATTTCGGTTACTACAGCGATGTCAGTTACACTACCGGAACCGTGCTCTTCCCCATTTACGATCGACTGCGGGGCAATCTGTCCTATCGCTCGTATAAGAACAATCTGGACCTTGACTCCAGCAGATGGGTAGCTAACCGGGAGAAATCCTACCGTGGAGGTGTGACCTATCGCTTCTCTTTTGGCACCTCCCTCTATTTCGATTATGAAGACCTGATCAGAGAGGATCGCATCTTGCCTGCAGATTACGACTACGAGGAGCGGGCATGGAAACTGGGAGTCGGACACGGCTTCGGTAATCTTTTTGTCAACGCACGCGCCGAACGAGGAAGATTCGAAAACAGACTCCTGGCCACCACAAATGACAATTTAGAGAGATACAGCTTGTACGCTCATTTTCGCCCAAACCCCAGACTGAGCTTGAGTTCCTATGCCAGATCCGGACACAACAGTTTCACCTCCAGCCTGGAAAGGACAAGAAGCGTCGGTTTGTCAACGTCCTGGCGCATCGTGGACGACCTTCATCTCAGCCTGGAATATCGCAAGGACGAGACCGGTTCTGAAGAGAACCGGAAGCGAGAAGATTTCTTCTCCACTATCTCCTGCGACCTGCCCAACGACCATGGCCTGGTACTCAGGGGTCAATGGTCCAGATACGGGCAGGAGAAAAAAGAGTTTTCATTTTTCGCAATGTACATGGTTCCGCTCAGAATACCGGTAGGCAAGAAAACCAGCATCGGTGTTCTCAGGGGCAAGGTTCTTGATGAGGAAAACGCAGGGAAGATGCCGATTCCAAAGGTTCTCTTGCGAATTCAGGAAGCGACCGCGATGACCGACGAGAACGGGGAATTCGTCTTCCCTTGCCTCGAGCCGGGAACCCACTATCTAAGAGTGGATAAGAGCTCAATCGGACTCAGCCGGGTTGCCAGTCAAAAACTACCCATTATGGTGGAGGTGAAGGGCGGAGAGAGAACTGAGATTGAGATCGGGGTCGTGACCTCCTGCAAGATTTCAGGGATGGTGGCGGTTTTTCCCGGCAAACCCAAGGGGGAGCTTGGCGATCAGACTGTTGCCTCCGGCGACGACCTGTTTGTGGTAGGTTCTGGTGAAGCGGAAGATTCCAAGGGCGCTGGCATTGGCAAGGGAAGAGGGCTGAGCAATATCTTGGTGGAGGTCAGGTGTGAGGAGGAGGTTCTACGAGGGCTGACCGACCAGAAGGGCAAATTCTCTTTTGAAGATCTAAGGCCGGGAGGATGGAGCCTGAGGATCTATGACGACGATCTGCCCGCTTACCATTATCTGGAAGACGAGCAGTTTCAGTTTGATTTGAAACCCGGAGAGCAAAGAGATACTGTGGTAAGAGTCCTGCCTCGGCTTAGACCTATCCAGATTATCGACGAGGGGGCGCTAGGGCAAGAAAAGAAGTAAGATCAGGTCCCGTTCGCGGTACCGAACGCTCAGCCAGGCTGTGCTTCTGCCCCACAAACTCCTCTAAGCTTTCCGGCCGCATCCTGTCGGCTAGCGGAGTCTCTTTTCCGCCTACAGCGGACATCCCTTTTTGCTTTTTCCTTTTTTCAAACAGATCCATAAATTCTTTACTAACGTAGACAGAGCCTTTACACCTCGTCCTTAACTCAGTGTCGAAGGATGGCTCTGCGTGGAGGCATGAAGCCTCCGCTACGCGATATTTTGTTTTTTCTGTTTTTAAATATATCCATGCAAACCAAAACCCTGTAAGGGTGAATCTTCCCTTCGAATTCCTCAGGACGGTGAGTCTTCGACCCTCAGCTCAAGCAGACGCTTGCCCGTCTGGGCAGACCGAAGGGCAAAGTCGAACCGCAGATTCACCCATGACCGAGCGGATTTACAAATCCGCCCCCACATGTGAATCATAAGAAAAAATCAGCTTTAGTCAACCGCTATTTAACAAAAAACCCCTCATGGCAAGGGGTCTGGCAGGCCGATCAGAAGGATTAACTATCTGAAATCGACGAGTTCCGGAAGTTTCGGAATTCCTATTCCCGAAACACCGGTCCGTTTAATCGGCTTAATCCGTTGACCAATTCGACCATCTATCGCAGCAGGATCATCTTTTTGGTTTCGGAATATTTGGGGGTCTCAATCTTGTAGAAATAGAGGCCGCTGGGAATTTCATTTCCTTCATCGTCCCTGCCGTTCCAGTGTACCATCTGGTAGCCGGCACTCTGGTATTCGCTGACCAGTGTTTTAACCTTCTGTCCCAGTATGTTGTAGAGGATCAACTCGACGTGGCAATCCTCGGGCAGGGCGTATTTTATTACGGTCTGCGGGTTAAAGGGATTGGGATAATTCTGCGAAAGCGAGAACGCACTCGGCAGAACCGATTTGGATTTGTCACTCACCACTACCACGGTCACAGAGATGGAGGATGACGGGGTAAGCGCCTTCGGGGTATCAGGGGCGGTCTTGGCCCAAGGGGACAAGAACGAGAATGAGAATACTGCCAGCCCCAGTGTCGATACGACCAACCCGACCCGGATGTAACCTGCTTTGGTCCTCATCTCACCGTCGCTCTATTTAATTGACGCATACAATCTTGAGTATACCCCCGTGGTCACCTTTTGGTCAACGCTAAGAGCATGGATGACGAACATGTATTTCTTGCCGCGGTACTCCTTCTCCGGCGGAAATTCTAAGTACATTTTCACACTCTTCGTGCCTGCAGGAGCGAGAACGAATCTGTTCTCGCTGAACCTCAGATATGAGGCATCCGGAGCGTCCTGGTATTCCTTGGTCAACGTTGCCGCTGAATTGCCAACGGTCAGGCTCCGCAGCTCGAAGGTCTGCTCCCGGTCACCGGGGTTGGTGATCTCCAGGACCAAACCGGCCTTCCTGTCCACATCGTAGGTTTTGCCCAGCTCTACTTCGTCTAAGAAAATCTCCTCAGGTTGCAGCGTAAAGTTCACGCTGGCATCTGAGACAGTCACCACCTCGCTCTTGGCTGCTTTGACCGTGTCTGTGGTAAAGATGAAGCGAGTCTTCAGCCCATACGCCAGAAACATGCCGCTTCCCTTGCCGCCCAGAGTGTGAGACCAGATCGTCACCTGGTATTTCTTTCCCAGGTAAAGGTCTGCATCCGGAATGCACAGTATAATGTCGGATACAGCTTTCTCACTGGGGCCCAGCTCAAAAAGAGTTTGGCTCAAGCTCACCCAGGAGGTATCCGGAATAGGCTCCGCCCCCTTCCGTAGCTCACTGCTATCCGGCAGAAGAAGGTCCATTCTCAAATCTACGCCGTAGTCACTGGTGTTGGTGACAATCAAGCGCAGATTTGCCAGCTCTTTCAAGTTGTAGGTCTGCCCGATCTGCAGGTTCTCAATAACCACTTCCCCCAATTGTGTGCTTAGACCGCCGGCCTCGGCCACACCACAGGCCAAAAGCGCCAGAGATGACAGGAAAATGGCGCAAATCCGATTTGATCTGATCTTCATGTCGCACTCTCCTAAAAGAGGTTAAAAGAAGGTTCCTATCCTTCCCCCCCCTCTTTTTTTGT